>DIPA01000128.1:599-6738 GCA_002427055.1 Firmicutes bacterium UBA5500
GGGAGAGTAGGTCGCTGCCAGATCCTATTTTAGAAAAACCTCGCGGTTTGCGGGGTTTTTTGCTTCCGCAGAACTACGTTTTTCGTGCACATCCAACCCCAAAACGGGGCGCTGCCAGATCTTAATTTATAAACCCCCGGGCATAACGCCCTGGGGTTTACCATTCTTAAATACCGACTTGCGAACAATAGCAAATAACGATATCATGCAGGCAGTATGTGATTGTGCGACAAAACTAAGGAAAGGAGGTGATAATTGCTGATGATAGATATTGTAAGCAATATTCAAAAACGGTATGCTACGCTGACGAAGACGCAGCAGAGAATTGCTGATTTCATGCTAGCTGACCCTCAATCAATGACCTTTATAACTCTAAGAGAATTAAGTGCCGCGGTAAATGTCTCTGAGATAACGATCTTAAATACATGCGTAGCACTTGGTTATGAGAACTTCAATGAGGTTAAGTATGAATTTAGGAAATATGTAAGTATGCAATGTAAAGTCATGGTGCAAGTGGAGAATAATTATGCATCTCCTAATGTCCCACGCAGAGAACTTCAAGATAAGCATAACCTGTTGCTGCAAGTTTGTCAGGAAGAATATGATATGACTAAGCAATTTTTCGAGTCCCTTAACTTTGAGAGTATTTTTGAAGCGGCTCAGATGATCCTTAAGGCCAGAGCGGTTGTGATTTGTGGTTATGGTGTATCAAAGCAAGTGGCAGACTTCTTTTCCATGCGTTTGGCATTGCTTGGCTTGCCTTCGCTAGTGGTTAATACTGAGTCGGCTGATAGTATTCAGGCCGCCTTGCCATTTTTGACTGAAGAAGTACTATTGGTAGCCATTTCATTCCCCGATTATTACCTCATGACGACCACGGTGGCAGAGTATGCGAAGAGTGGCGATGTACCTGTATTAGCAGTAACCGACTCCTTGGTATCTCCTATAGTTCAATATGCGACAATAACATTAACTGCAAGTACAACTACTAGGCTTTTTTTGAATACCATTGGCTTGCCCTTAATGCTGATAAATTTCCTTACTACCACAGTTAGCATAGAAAAGAGTGCTGCCGCTGATAATGAGCTTTCAGTCCCGGAATCATTTGCAGGTCTTTTCGGTGTTAGTTAGTGCTTTTTACCTCCTGTATTTGCAGGGGGTTTTTTTACTTCTGTTTGTAACAGTCAAGTATAGTAGATACATTATAATAGCAGTACAGCTTGACGGCTTTTATAGCAAATGATATGCTTTCTGTACAATTGATTACAATATCTTATCAGAGGAGGTAGTAATTTGTTCAGGAAGTCGTCTGTCAGAAGGTTGCTTGTTATGCTTATCACAGTGGTAATGACACTCTCTCTAGTCACTGGTTGTACTGGTGACAACAAGCCTGGTTCTGCTGAATTAGACGCGGAGCAGTATATTAATAGTTACTTAGTTGCTGAACCGACTACACTTGACCCAAGCTTACGCTCGGATACTTATTCTAGCAGTATTCTAATTAATACTCTGGAAGGCCTTATCCGCATGGAAGAGCGAGATGGGGAGTATTTCTTAAACCGCGGTGACGCCGAGACATGGGAGCCTAATGAGGATGGAACAGTTTGGACGTTCCACCTAGGTGAGAACAAATGGGAAGATGGAGTTCCGGTTACAGCTGACCAGTACGTCTACTCTCTGCAGCGTAGTTGTGCGCCGGAGACAGGTTCACCGAATAGCTATTTCTTAGCACCGATTAAGAATTTTGAAGCTGTCAATAAGGGTGAGCTGGATGTCAGCGAGTTGGGCGTTAAGGCTCTTGATGAAAAAACACTTGAGATTACACTCAGTGAACCTGTTCCCTCTTTTTTAAGCATGATCGATACCACTGTTTATTACCCGCAGCGACAAGACAAGATTGAAGAGTGGGGCGAAAAATACGGTTCCGAGCCCCAGTATACTATTTCCAATGGTCCTTTCAAGGTTGATAGCTGGACGCATAACAGCTCTATCGTACTAGTAAAGAATGATCAGTACTGGGATGCTGAAAGCGTTAAGCTCGCCAAAGTAAACTACTCTATTATGCCAGACGAAACAACCTATTATAGTGCTTTCGAAGCAGGCGAAATCGATTTCGTTGGCACTGGCAAGACGGAGTGGCTAGACAAGTTTAAGGCCCGTGAGGATACTGTTTATAACTCCTATACATCGGCCACGATAACATATGCATTCTTCAACACACAAGATGCATTATTCAAGAACGCAAATATACGCAAAGCGTTCATGCTGTCTATTGATCGCGAGGGTATCAATGAGATTTGCTTCAGCGGCCTGCGCGTGCCTACTTATGGTTGGGTAGTCCCTACTATTTCTGTTGGTGACACTAATTATCGCGATGCGGCCGGCGAAATGATTAAGGAGATGCTGACAGAGCTTGAGGCGAATGGTCAGACTCCTAAGGACCTGCTGCTCAAGGGCATGGAAGAACTTGGTTTGGGCAGTGATCCTGCAGCTCTCAAGGTTACTTTCAACCTGGCTGGTGTTGATGATTGGTTCCGTACGCTCGGCGAATACCTGCAACAGATTTACAAGGCTGAGCTGGGTGTCAACCTAGAAATTGACTTCGCTGAGTGGGGCATTTTCTATGATAACGTAACCAAGGGCAACTACCAGATGGGTTTCATGGGCTGGGGTGCTTACTATAACGACCCATACGACGTGCTAAGCCTGTTCATGTCTGATTACGATGCCATTGAGACAGGTTGGAAGAATGCTGAGTACGATGAGCTCATCCACAAGGCTTCTATCGAAATGGATGAACAGAAGAGACTGCAGTTATACAAAGATGCTGAGACGATCTTGATTAAGGATGATGCTGTTGTCTCGCCACTCGCTACATCCAGAGTCAACCAGTTTGTACGCGACTATGTGCATGGCTATTCAACGCTCGGTTTCTCTAATATGGGCTTCAAGTATGTATATACTTCAGGCAGACTATAGGAAATCGCGATAGCCGGCAGTTCTGGGTAGATGAAAGGCAGCGCCTTGAGGCGTTGCCTTTCATTACTGAAAAGCGATGGTTGTTGCACGGTTTCGGATAATTCTAGTCAATCTATGATGAAGGGGGCTGTACCCTTGTTAAGATATGCAATCAAGAGAATAGGCTATGCGGTGGTAACACTGTTGATAGTGGTCACCATAACCTTTTTTCTCATGAGAAGTATCCCTGGGGACCCACTTAGCCACAGGGCCCAAGCTCTTCCGGAGCAAACACGGGCTAATTATTATGCAAAATACGGATATGATAAACCGCTCTTTACCCAGTACACCATGTATATGAAGAACTTCCTGCGGGGGGATTTAGGCGAAAGCATACTCTATCCTGGGCGTTCAGTCAGTCAGACTATTGCCAAGACCTCGCCCATTTCCGGTGCGATCGGTGGTATTGCTCTAGTGATTGGGTTTGGTATCGGTATAACTTTAGGTATTATCGCTGCCCTTAACAAAAATCGTTGGCCCGACTATCTGGTGATGTTCATCGCCATTCTGGGTACTACCGTTCCGGTTTTTGTGTTGGCCGCGCTGCTGCAGTATTTTGTAGCGGTTAAGTTACATTGGTTGCCTTCATCCGGTTGGGGGCAGACTCGGCACGCAATTATGCCCATTATGGTGCTCTGTCTGGGGCCGATCGCCTCCTTTGCTCGTTACCTTAAAGCCAGCATGCTAGATACCTTGAGTCAAGATTACATTCTCACCGCACAAGCGAAGGGGTTAAGTAGGCGGGCGGTCATCCTGAAACATGTTTTGCGTAACTCGATGTTGCCGATTGTCACTATATTGGCGGGACGCATAGTGGGCGTTTTCACCGGGTCATTCTTGGTAGAAAGAATGTTTGGTATCCCGGGCGTAGGTTTCTATTTCGTCAACTCCGTAACCAACAAAGACTATTCTATGATCTTGGGAACTACCGTGTTCTTTGCCGCCCTCTTTGTTTTCGCCCAGCTAGCCGTTGACTTCGTTTATGTGCTGGTAGATCCGCGCATTAGAATAACGCCTGAGAGCAGATAAGGAGGAGCGAGCAATGAATGAAGAAATCAGTAAGGATTTATTTCAGATAATTGGCCCTGAAGATAGCGAGGCTGAGAAGATTGCCCGCCCCCGGATAAGTTATTTCAAAGACGCCTGGAGAAGGTTTAAGGAAAATAAGATCGCAATTGTAGCACTTATCGTGTTAGCCGTACTTGTTTTTATGGTCATTTTTGGGCCAGCTATTAGTGGGTATAAATTCGAGGAGATAGATCCCTCCCAACGTAATGAGGGACCGAGCGCACGTCATTGGTTTGGAACTGATAAGTTGGGTCGCGACCTTTTCGCCCGAGTTTGGCAAGGCGGTCGGGTGTCCATAATTATCGGTTTAGTAGGAGCTTTGGTTTCCTCTTTTGTCGGCAGTATTTACGGAGGAATTTCTGGTTACTTCGGCGGCAGAGTTGACGACATCATGATGAGGATAGTTGAGGTCCTAATCAGTGTTCCTTACTTAATTGTTGTTATTTTGCTGACGGTAGTACTGGACAGTAAGAGTATGTTCACGTTATTACTGGCGATGACCATAACCGGTTGGTGTGGTATTGCCCGTATAGTACGAGGGCAGGTGCTCCAGGTCAAAAGCCAGGAATTTGTGATGGCAGCTCAAGCACTAGGCGTAAGGCCTTGGAAGATAATTCTGCATCACATTATACCCAACGTGCTCAGCGTAATCATAGTAGCGATTACGTTCGATGTTCCTGGCTATATTTTTGGCGAAGCGTTTCTTGGCTTCCTAGGCATAGGTATTCAACCGCCCAACACTAGCTGGGGTGTCTTAGCCTCCGCTGCTCAAAGCATGTATGCCTTCTACCCCTATCAGCTTTTTATTCCCTCGTTAATGATTGCATTAACCATGCTTTGTTTCACCCTATTGGGTGACGGCTTGCGTGATGCACTCGATCCGCGACTGCGGAAGTAAGGAGGGATAGAGATGGATAAGATTCTTGAAGTGAAAGACCTGCGGGTTTCTTTTCATACCTACGCCGGTGAAGTGCGGGCTGTGCGAGGTGTCAGTTTTGACCTGCATAGGGGAGAGACATTAGCTTTTGTGGGTGAATCGGGCTGCGGCAAGACGGTTACGGCCAAATCAATTCTTAGGCTCTTGCCTTCTCCGCCTGCCGAAATCAAGCCTCAAGCGCAAATCCTCTATGACGGTGACGATGTGCTGAAAATGGATAGGAAGCGGTTACAGAAATTCCGCGGCAATGAAGTCAGTATGATCTTCCAAGACCCGATGACGTCTTTAAATCCGACTATGACTTGTGGTCAGCAAATCGTTGAAGCCTTAGTGTTGCATAAAAAGTTGAACAAACAAGAGGCCAAGGAGGAAGCTATTAGGATACTAAGATTGGTCAAAATGCCGGACGCCGAAAAACGCTTTAGTTCCTATCCCCATGAACTATCCGGCGGTATGCGTCAGCGGGTGATGATCGCTATCGCCCTGTCCTGTGACCCAAGTATTTTGATTGCTGATGAGCCAACTACGGCGTTGGATGTGACTATTCAAGCGCAGATTATTGACCTCTTACAGGAGCTAAAGGATAAGCTAAACACAGCGATTATTTTGGTCACCCACGACCTAGGGGTTGTGGCTACCTTAGCCGATCGTATTCAAGTCATGTATGCCGGTCAAGTTATGGAAACAGGTACGTCCCGGGAGATCTTTTATAGCCCTAAACATCCTTATACGTGGGCTTTGCTGAGTTCTGTGCCTGGTTTAGCAGAGCATAGTAAGCAAGAGCTCTACTCTCTGAAAGGGACACCGCCCGATCTCATTATGCCGCTGAAGAGTTGTCCCTTTGCGGCTAGGTGTGAATATTGTATGCCGATCTGCAAGCGGCAAATGCCGCAGGTGACTGGTCTTACAGATACTCATCAGGTTGCTTGTTGGCTACAGCACCCTTATGCACCGCTGGTCGAGCCTTCTTATGAGAGGGGTGTTAGCAATGAATAACCAGTCCGAGAAGGAGCTATTAGTTGAGGTCAAGAACCTGTGCAAATGCTTCCGGCAAGGCAAGTCAGAGTTGAAAGCGGTTGACGACGTTTCATTCGCCATTAGGCGGGGCGAGACTTT
>DIPA01000128.1:6956-23294 GCA_002427055.1 Firmicutes bacterium UBA5500
CAGGTTATTTTCCAGGACCCCTATTCTTCGCTCGACCCGCGGATGACTATCACTGAAATTATTGGTGAAGGCATGGACGTGCATTTTAAGTACTCGAATGCGGAGAAACAGCGTAAAGTGAGTGAGCTGTTAGCTAAGGTAGGCCTAACGGAAGACTACGCTAACCGTTTTGCTCACGAGCTTTCCGGCGGTCAGCGACAGCGTATCGGAATCGCGCGTGCACTAGCGGTAGAACCAGAGTTTATCGTGTGCGACGAACCAATTTCGGCTCTTGATGTTTCTATTCAGGCCCAGATTGTTAACCTCCTGATTCAACTACAGCAGGATAGTAACTTAACCTATTTGTTCATTTCCCATGACCTGTCCATGGTCAAGCATATCTCTGACCGGGTTGGTGTGATGTACTTGGGTAGTCTGGTTGAGGTTGCCACCAGCAAAGCCATTTTCGCGCGTCATCTCCATCCCTATACGAGAGCTCTGCTTTCCGCCATACCGACGGCAGATCCCGAGTTTGAAGCATCACGGACACGGATTAAGCTGGAAGGGGAAGTGCCTAGTCCGGTTAATCCGCCGTCGGGCTGTAAGTTCCGCACACGGTGTCCGCATGCCACTGAACTTTGCGAGCAGCAGCAGCCTCAATTGGTAGAAGCTAATCCGGAGCATTTTGTCGCTTGTCACCATTGGCAGAGATTACATGAGAGCGCGCAAGGAGTCAGCGAATGCTAGGCAAGTTAACAATAGAGCGTATACTAGGTTTAGCTATTGACTTAGGTGGGGACTTTGCTGAGGTTTTCTGTGAAGACAGCTATTACACGAATGTCCTAGCATTACAAGAGGGCGTGGAGACCAGTTCGTTAGGACGAGAAGCCGGCATTGGCATCCGTATTTTTAATGGCCTGAATAGCCTTTATGGCTATTCCACTAATACCTCATCTCAAGAGCATCTGCTGGAGATGGTCAGGGCAATGACGGCTTTGCTCAATAGATCAGTAACACAGAGAGTGCCACTCGCTCACTCTGTCAACTATGGTGGGGCGCATTGCATTGGGGAGAGGCCTACTAGGGTACCCCTTGCTAGTAAGATGGAAAAGGTACAAAGTGCGCTCACGGCAGCTAAGAGTTACTCGCAGGAGATAGCGCAAGTCTCAGTCAGGTATATCGATATGGAACAGGCAGTACAGATAGCTAACTCCGAGGGCCTTTTTGCAGAGGATGCTCGTATTAAGACACGAATGCACATCACTGCGTTTGCTCAAAATGAGCATGGCATGCAGACGGGTTATTTTGGTCCGGGAGCGATGCGTGGCTTTGAATTCTACGATCACTTGGACATTGAGTGGTATGCGCGAGAATCAGCCCGTATTGCGACAACGATGTTGCATGCTGGCAAATGTCCCGGCGGCCAAATGCCGGTTATTATTGACAACGGTTTTGGTGGGCTGCTGTTCCATGAGGCCTGTGGCCATAGTTTGGAAGCTACATCAGTTGCCAAAGGGACTTCGGAGTTTTCCGGTAGACTTGGAGAGAAAATAGCCTCCCCGCTTGTGACTCTGGTCGATGATGGTTCACTCGCCAATGAGTGGGGTTCATTAGCTATTGACGATGAAGGAACGCCTGCACAGAAGAACGTGTTAATTGAGAAGGGGCTTTTGCGCGGTTATTTGGTGGACAAGCTTAATGCCCGCAGAATGGGAGTAGAGCCGACTGGCTCCGCTCGTCGCAAGAACTATCGCTTTGCACCCGTTGCCCGTATGACAAACACCTATATTGCTAATGGCACAAGCACTAAGGAAGAGATCATAGCTAATACAGAGCGCGGGTTGTTTGTGAAGTACATTAATGGTGGTTCGGTAAACCCTACAACAGGCGATTTCAATTTTAGTGCTGCCGAGAGTTATCTTATCGAGAACGGGAAAATTGCCGCACCAGTTAAGGGTGTTACTTTGATTGGCAGAGGCGGCGATATCCTGCAACAGGTTGATATGGTTGCCAATAATCTTGAGATCAGGCAAGGTTATTGCTTCGCTTCGTCGGGGCCGCTCTATATTGGAGCAGGTCAACCGACCGTTCGAGTGGCAAATATGACGGTGGGGGGTACAAGGTAATGCTAGAACAGTTCATTACCACGTTTACGGAGTGTGCCCATACCGCCGGCATAAGTCGCCTACAGTTTTACGTTGAGCAAATAAGTGAGCAAAAGCTACATGTTTACCAAGCTGAGCTAGAACGGTTACAGCTTGCGGATGTCACTTTGGTTTATGTTGAAGGTGAATATGGCGGGAAGCTTGGTAGTACTTTTGTTGAGAACTTGCAGCCTCACCTTTTTACTGAGCATATTGCTACTATTAAGCAGACAGCTGAGTATAATAATATGCCTTTTGCCCCGAGGCGGTCGTTAGCATTGCCAACACCGCACGTTACCACTGATTCTATGCCCATCTCTTTGCTAGCTGACCAACTGAAGGAAGCTGAGAGTGTTGCTTACGCAGTAGATGAGCGTGTTAAGCTTGTGCGCGATTGCTCGTTTGTTGGCAAGTCCAAACGGATTATGTTAATCGATGATCAGGGAGGCCAGATTGAGGATCATCTTCATTATTATCGTGCAAGCATAGGGATCATAGCAGAAGATGGGAATAGCATACAAACAGCAGGGCACTCTGGTTTTGCCCGTAGTATTGACCAACTTGACTTGAAAGCACTCGCGCGAACAGCGGCTAATAGAGCTGTTTCGATGCTAGGTGCCGCTCCGGTAAAGACTGGCGACTATCCGGTAATTTTGTTAAACGATGTGGTCTGTGATTTGTTGTTGACTTTCTTGCCAGCCTTTTATGCCGATAGAGTGCAGAACTCTATGAGCAGAATGCAGGGCAGGCTGGGGCAGCAAGTCGCGGCTACAGCTGTTACATTAATAGAAGACCCGGATTTTGACCAGGGAATTATCACGCGGCGCTTCGATGATGAGGCTACTCCAACTCTCAGAAAGCAGATTATTGAAGACGGTGTATTGCGGTGCTATTTTCATAACCGGCAGACAGCGCAAAAGGCAGATACAGTGTCTACCGGAAATGGCTTTAAGCGTGACTATACCGAAAAACCGACTATCTGCCCTACCAATCTTTACTTGCGTAAGGGTGATTTCACTCTGACTGAGTTGGAGCGACAGATGGGTGATGGCCTTCTGATAACTGAGTGTGATGGTATGTTCGCCGGTGCAGATCCAGTTTCTGGCGATTTTTCCCTCATCTCAAAAGGTTATCTAATAAGTAGCGGTAAAGTCGTTCGCCCGGTGGCACAGATTACGGTTGCCGGTAATTTCTTTGACATGCTGCGTCAGATTACAGGCATAGGTTGCGATTATACGTCCGGAGGCTCTGAAAGCGGCTTTGTAACGGCGCCTTCGATTCAGATTACGCACTTGTCTGTTTCCGGAGAATAATATAAGAGAAAACCCGGCGAACGAACGCGGGCTTTCTTTGTTGGTTTGCTCAGCGAAACATTGTCATAGGGCAATACTATCGCTACTTTTTTGCTATAATGTTTTAGAGAGCCTCAATCAGGCTAAAATAACAACTACAAAATGTGAGGCGAATTTACGGTGACGAATTTTAATATCAGAGAATGTGCAAAACGCTTGAGCCCTTATATCATCAAGACACCACTGGTTGAAATTGAAGCCCTATCTGAGCGTGCCGGGAGAAAGGTTTATCTCAAGTTGGAAAGTATGCAGAGGACCGGTGCATTCAAGTTCCGCGGGGCAATGAACTACATGCTGACACTGGATCCTGCTGAGGCTAAAAAAGGTGTGATTACTGCTTCTAGTGGTAATCATGGTTTGGGAATGTCTTTGGGAGGCAAACTACGAGGCATCAAATGCACTGTAGTAATGCCTGTTTCTGCTCCATTGACAAAACAGAATCGGGCTAAGTCTTATGGAGCTACCCTAGTGCTTCACGGTGCAGATTATGATGAGGCTCAGGAATATGCAAAGAAACTGTCTCTCGAGCATAATTATACCTATGTTCCTAGCTTCAATCATCCTGCGATTATTGAAGGGCAAGGTACTATATTAGCGGAGGTCTTAACAGAACTGCCGCAAACCGATATGGTAATAGCACCGGTAGGCGGTGGTGGTCTTTTATCAGGACTGTTAATTGCCAAAGAGCAATTGAATTCAGATGTCAAGATAGTTGGAGTGGAGCCGGTTGGTGCCGCTAGTATGCAAACTTCTTTGAAGGCTGGGCAGCTTACAACCCTAGCAGCTATGCAGACTATTGCTGATGGAGTAGCTGTACGTACTCCTGGCAACCTTAATCTAGACATAGTAGGCCGCTTTAACCCGGAAATGTGGTGTATCGACGATACTGAAATACGAGAAGCACAGAAGCTGCTGCTGAGCGAAACTAAGCTGATAGCAGAGACAGCCGGAGTAGTTTCGGTTGCTGGGTTACTGGCTGCGAAGTTGCCTCAGGAGATTAAGACAGTGGTTTGTGTAATTAGTGGTGCTAACGTGGATCTCTCTAGTTTGCAGGGACTAGTCTAGTTGCTAGTGTGGTAACTTTTGAAGTTCTATAATACGCTAGGCAGGCGATGGCTAGTATAAAACATCCTAGATAAGGCAATTTTTAAGAGGTGTAATATCGGGCTAGGCAAGGGGGACTATATTGATGAGAGAATATGAACCGATTGTTCACGTTGGTGAAGAGGCTTACTTACGCATCATGATCAAGACTCATACTATTATGAAGGGTGAAGATATCGGTGACCTCATGGTCCGTTATGTGCAGCCAGAATTAGAGCCCGGTGATATTATTTTTGTGAGCGAAAAAGCAGCTGCGGCTAGTCAAGGACGGGCGGTGCCTCTTGATGAGATTAAGCCTAGCCCGCTCGCTCGCTTTTTGGTACGTTTTGTCTATAAGGCCCCCTATGGCATCGGCCTGGGCATGCCTGAAACGATGGAGATGGCCATACGTGAGGTTGGCGTCCCTAAAATTTTACTGGCCTCGATAATTGGCGGTTTAGGAAAAATCTTTGGCATCAGGGGACTTTTTTATCGTGTAGCAGGACCAAAAGCTCGGTCAATAGACGGTCCAGCCGATTATGTAATCCCCCCTTACAACCGTCATGTGGTATTAGGGGTGGCTAATGCTGATGAGCTTTGTCGTCAGGCTGCTGCTAAGGTTGGTACAGCCGTAGCAATAGTAGATGCCAATGATATCGGTATGAATATTATTGGCCTCTCCAGCCCAGAGCTGGAGCAACTGCCATGGCGCGCCATACTGAAGGACAACCCTGCTGGACAGACTTCTGAGAGTACTCCTTTTGGCATAATCCGCCCTTTGGGTGCCTTACAAAAGGCACGCTGAAATACACAAATTACTAGTTGACGCTATGGACAAGACTATGGTATTCTCTGTTGCAGAATCAAGAGCCTTTAACTTTGGTCCCGTGAGGCTGAGAAGGCACTGGCATAGTTTTCGCATATAGCCGATTTGCGCCTTCTTGCCCTTCCCGGGGAAGAGGGCGTTTGTTTTCTCACTAGATATTGGAAAGGGAGGGAAAACGTTGAGTATTTACGGTAAATCTTTGATCTCGCCAGATGATTTCACGGTTGAGGAGTTGCAGACAGTAGTGAACACCGCACGTGAAATGATGGATACTGGGATGACTGCTTATCAAGATCTATGCAGAGGCAAGATATTAGCTACACTGTTTTATGAGCCAAGTACGCGTACGAAGTTGAGTTTTGAGTCAGCTATGTTACGTATGGGAGGAAGCATACTAGGATTTGGGGATGCCAACACTAGCTCGGTCGCCAAAGGTGAAAGCATTGCCGATACAGTTCGTGTTATTTCGAGTTATGCCGATATTGCGGTTATGCGCCACCATAAAGAAGGTGCACCTAAGTTGGCTGCTCAATACGCAACAATTCCTTTTATCAATGGGGGCGATGGTGGGCATCAACATCCAACCCAAACATTGACCGATCTTTTGACAGTAGCGAAGTATAAAGGGGAATTTAAGGATCAAGTAGTGGCCTTCTGTGGTGATCTCAAATTTGGTCGTACAGTGCACTCTTTGATTCGTACGTTGGCTCGCCTACAGACCAAGAAAATCATTTTAGTATCACCAGAAGAATTGACCTTACCGCAGAACTTGTATCGTGAGTTGCTAGAGCGCGGCATCAAGATGGAGGTTGTGACTTGCCTAGAGGGAATAATCTCAGAGGTCGACGTGCTCTACATGACCCGTATTCAACGTGAAAGATTTTTCAATGAAGCCGACTATCAACGCTTGAAAGATACGTATATCTTAGATGTACACAAATTGGAACGGGCAAAATCTGACATGATTATCATGCACCCATTGCCAAGAGTTAATGAGATTGCTTATGAAATTGATAACGATCCACGTGCAATCTACTTCAAACAAGCTGAATGTGGTGTCTACGCTCGGATGGCTCTGATGGCATTACAATTGGGGGTGATGTAGATGATGCAGGTAACAAGCATTTCGGAAGGCATTGTTCTGGACCATATTACATCTGGCAATGGCCTTAAGATCTTTAGCAAACTGAACCTTGCAGCACTTGATCATCCTGTTGTTTTGCTGATGAATGTTCCTTCCCGACTCTTGGGCCGTAAGGACATCATTAAGATTCAAAACATCAAAGATATCGATCTGGCGATGATCGGATTGGTTGATTCATCAACTACGGTGAATGTAATTTCCGGAGGGAAGATCATCAGTAAGCACAAGGTTGGTATACCGGAAGAGGTAAGAGGCTTGTTTAAATGTAGTAATCCCCGATGTGTTACTAATTCCGATACCTATGCTGAACCAATTTTCCACCTGGTTGACGCCAAAAGTCGTGAGTATGCTTGTGAGTACTGTGAGGAAACAACGAAATACCGTTTGTAATTAGCTTGACCTTAGGGGGCCGTCTTTGTTTTTTGACGGCCCCCGTTTTATTGTGGCATCATTCTACGTAATATTGGCGCATGTTTGCCGTATTAGATAGACCACTGCTCGAACTGATGGTACAATGGTTGAAGTGCCTTCATAGCATTATGGCCGTTATATTTCTACCACATCATGAGGAGGCGCCAGCAGGATGGAGCATAATAAAGCACTCGCTGCAGACTCAATTGACGTTCCCCAATCGGAAATCAGACGTCGCATTTTTGGCATGATCTGGCCCGCTACTATAGAGAATGTGTTACAAATGCTTGTAGGTATAGTAGCTACCGGTATGCTTGGAAAAATAGGGGCCGAAGCGGTATCTGCGGCAGGTCTTGGTAATCGTATCACTCAGCTAATATGGTGCTTGTTCTCAGCTATCGGTACAGGTGCAACGGTGCTTATTGCCCGCGCCTTTGGAGCACAGGACCAGCAGGCTGCCCAACGTACAGCCCAGCAGTCGATGATTCTTGCTCTTGGTCTGGTTGGCGTCATGACGGTCATTATCTGGTTTTTTGCGCGCCCTCTATTGGTTTTGCTTTTCAAACCGCAGGATGATTTGCTGGAGAATGCTTATATTTTCTTGCGCATTGCCGTTTGGGGTATGCCCTTTATGGCTGTTATGCAAGTGGTTGGAGCCATTATGCGTGGTGCGGGCAACACCAAGACTCCTATGCAGATAGCTTTTTTTGTTAACATAGTTAATGTAGCAGCTAACTATATCCTAATTTACGGGATTTTTGGCTCTCCCGCTTTGGGCATGGTGGGTGCGGCCATAGCTATGCTAATCTCACAGATGGTCGGCGCAGGACTAGCTATCTATGCGATTACACGCCCATTGGAAGTCATCCAGTTAAGTGTTAGAGCGAAAGTAGAAACTGATGCCAAGGAGATGAAGCGTATCTTGGATATCGGTATTCCAGCAGCTTTTGAGTCGTTATTTTGGCAATTTGCGTCCATTATTATGATGGGTCTAATTGTTACTTTTGGCACTAATGCCTTAGCAGCTCATCAGCTTGGTCTGAACGCTGAATCCCTTTCTTACATGCCGAGTGCAGGGTTTGGTATTGCCGCAACGGCTTTTGTAGGGCAAAGCTTAGGTGCCGGCAGACTTGATTTAGCGCGTCGCTACGTAAAAGAGATCAATAAGTGGGGCATTATTTTAACGATTTTCACCGGAGGCCTCTTATTACTGGTCCCAGTGCAAATAATGTCTATGCTATCGGACGAAGCGGAAGTTATTGAACTGGGAGCGATCTACTTACGATTGATGGGTCTAGTACAAATTCCTCAGCTAATCTCAGGTATCTTGAATGGTGCGATGCGTGGAGGGGGCGATACTAAGGCGCCCATGTATATTGGCGGTATTGGACTCTGGGGAATCCGTATTCCTTTTTCCTTTATCCTTAGCCAGCGCTTAGGCTTTGGTATTGTCGGCGTTTGGCTAGCTATGACCTTAGACTTGGCCATGCGCTTTGTACTTACTTTTGCTCGCTACCGTAGTGGAAAGTGGAAGAGGGCTCTTATTAATGATAATCAGGCAATGAGTGAGGCTTGTTAGCTGCTTATTGCTGGCAAGAAAAAGCTGTCCTACATGTTGCAGGACAGCTTTTTGCATGACTTGGGTTGGTCAACTGTTACTCAAAGGTCCCTTTAACGATAGCCTTACCACCATCTACCATCAAGCGCCCTTTTGCCCAGACGCGGTTGACTTCCAGACCATCTGTTAGCTCAACTAAATCGGCATCTGCTCCGACGCTGATGCATCCCTTCCTACCCTGTATGTTGATATTTTGCGCTACGTTTGTAGTTAGCAGCTTCAGTGCTTCTTCCATTGGTACATGGCCTTTCACCATTACATCACGCCAGGTGTCTAGGTTGGCGCGTACCGAGCCGACACCTAGGCCGATCAAGTTGCCGCCCCGATCAAATTTCGGCATACTGCCATTCCCGTCAGAGCTGATAGTAATATTGTTAATTGAAATACTGAACTCGTTCAGTAAGCGCATGACGCCCTTGTATGCTTCCGGACCAGCTGTAATGTCGACTTTACCACCTTGTTTGGCGAAGCGAGCGCCTTGTTCCAATAGCTCAGGGGTGCGATTCATATGAGTAGGTGTAAAAATGCTGATCGGTAACTCAGAGCTCTCTAGGATATCAAAGATAGGCTGAATGCCCCGCGGTCCGCCCCCTACATGGAAGTGAACCAGGCCAGGCTTACCACCAAGCAAGCCGCCTACCCTAGCCTCGGCAGCTAGTTTCCTTAATTCAACTAAGTCAGGTTGGGCCGAGCGGTGATCGGAAATAGCGATTTCCCCTACCCCGATTACCTTGTCTATCAGGATCAAATCATTGCGTACGTTTTCGGTGATGGTTCGCGTCGGGACCTCATAAGCTCCCGTATAGATGAAGGTAGAAATGCCTTCTTGCTCCAATGCCCGGGCCTTGGCTAGTAAGCCATACATATGGCGCGTGGTACCATCAGTGCCTAAGCAGCCTACGACCGTTGTGACCCCGTTTGTAGTAATTTGTGAAAGTTGAATTTCGGGCGTACGTGTGGCTGGACCACCTTCGCCGCCTCCTCCAATAATATGCACATGTTGGTCGATAAAGCCAGGAATGATGGTAGCTCCTTTTACGTCGATTACTTCGACATTCCCTAAGCCATTAGGGGTTGCTATGTTCTCTCCTATATGCGCAACGCGGTCTCTCAGAATAAGAATGTCGCATTTGCCAACCGGCTCAGGACTATACACATTAGCGTTCTTAATGATTTTGATCATTTGTGTCCCCTCCTTGTTTGCAGTACCTACCCTTTCTCTTTTGGACAAGTAGGGCAACTTTCCTGCTATAGTGTCTGTAGGAGTGGATATTTTAACTCCTCTTGCGTATGTTTCGCCTTGTTGACGTGCTAAAATGAAAGGGACGAGGAGGTTGACTATGCAAGTAGGGAAGTTAACGCCTGCTGCCCTGCAGCAGCTTATTTTTAATCAACTAGGTCAACGCAGACCAGAAGTTGTCTTACGGGGGGCGTTTGGTGAGGATTCGGCCGCGCTGAATTTGGGAGGAGATCTGTGTGTTATCTCAACCGATCCAATTACAGGTGCGGTAAAGCATGCCGGTTGGCTGGCAGTTCATGTTTCCTGCAATGATGTCGCCACAAACGGTGCCGAGCCGATTGCTGTTTTACTGACGCTATTGCTGCCAGCCGGTTCAGATCTGAGGTTGGTTGCTGAGATTATGGCCGATGCCGAAAGGGCGGCTCAGGAAGTTTCAGTTGAAATCGTAGGTGGGCATACCGAGCTTACTGAGGCAGTTAATCAACCCGTTATTTCAACTACTGTTATAGGACGAGTGTCAGCTGCTCAGTTGGCAACTAGTTGTAATATACAGCCTGGTGATGCACTTATTGCTACCAAGTATGTTGGCCTTGAAGGTACTGCAATATTGGCTTGGGATTTCCCCGATGAGGTTGAACCAGTCATTGGAGCTACTCTTCTAGAGGAAGCTCGTGCTTTGAAGAGGCTGATAAGCATTGTGCCAGAAGCAAGAATTGCCGCTGCTCAAGGTGTGCGAGCTATGCATGACGCTACTGAGGGTGGAGTGTTAGGCGCTGCATACGAAATGGCGGGTGCCGCCAACTTGGGTTTCGTTTTGGATGAGGGAGCCTTGATTATTCACTCTGCTACAAGGCTCTTGGCCGAGCGGCTAGGATTCGACCCATTGCGGTTAATCTCAAGCGGGACATTACTTTTGGCAACGTCCCGACCAGAGGCGCTATTGAAGGAGCTTCATGCTAACGACATTCCGGCCAGCGTTATTGGTCACTTCCGACTAGATTCTGATAAGTGTCTGATAAGAACGGATGGTTCAATAGAGTCAGTTGATCCTCCCGAAAGTGACGAGCTATGGCGGTTACAGGCGAAGTTGGCTAAGTCAAGGGAGTAATAGATTCTACACATGATGCTATACTTCAGCTCAGGACCTGTTCGCCAGCTTGCTGCTCCCGGGCTTGTATGGTACAATAAGGCAATAAGTAGGTGATCTTGGGTGACTTACACTCCTATAGTATCTGCACTACGGGAGTTAGCAAGTAAGGAAAAATCGGCTTTACATATGCCCGGGCATAAGCAAGGGCAGATGCCGGGCCTATTATCTAGCTGGTTGGGCACAACGCTGCACTATGATCAGACCGAAGTTAGTGGCTTGGATGATCTCCATGCTCCAGACGGACCAATCAGGCAGTCTGAGCGACTGGTAGCTGAGTTATATGGAACGCAGGCAACCTACTTTACGACTAACGGCTCTAGTGCTGGCCTGATTGCTAGTATGTTAGCATCGACCGATACCGGAGCAGAGGTAATTGTGCCGCGTAATGCGCATAAGGCTGTTCTGGCAGGCATAATACTGGCCGATTTATGGCCGCACTTTGTTTCGCCTGTTTTTCAGGATGGCTATCAATTGGGTATCACAGCCAGCGGTTTACAAGCGGCTTTAGCAGCATCACCTAAGGCACAGACTGTTATTCTTTTGAACCCTACTTATGAGGGGGTTACCGGTGAGCTCGATCAGTTAGTGCGCATAGCTAAAGCTGCAGACTGTAGGGTAATAGTTGATGAGGCTCATGGCGCGCATTTTCTCTTTCATCCTGATTTGCCTACTTCGGCTGTTCGTTCTCAGGCCGACTGGGTAGTACAAAGTGCCCATAAGACGTTAACCGCTCTTACGGGAGCAGCTTGGATACACCGTTTAAGTGATAATTTTGATGACGAACTACTACGTAGCCGCCTTAATCTTGTTCAATCGACGAGTCCTTCCTGGTTGCTCTTAGGCTCTTTAGATCTGGCACAACATGAGTTGCGCTTGCATGGGAGGGCTTTGTTAGAGCAAGCAATCGCAAAGGCTAACCAACTGGCCGTTGCGATTCAGAACAATACGCCTTTGGAACTGTGGCGTGTCCCGGCAAGTGGGTCGTACCGACAAGATCCTCTTAAGCTCAACCTTTTAACAGCGGCTAGTGGGCTGAGTGGCTATGAAGTTGCTAATTACTTAGAACAACATGGTTTTTATGTGGAGATGGCTAAACCTCATGCTGTGCTTTTGATGCTTACATTAGGTGACGCCACTTTAGAAATAGAGCCCCTAGTGCATTGCTTGGCCGAGTTGCCGCGCGTGAAGCGTGGAGATGTTTCTTTGCCGCCACAACCGCCGCTACCGCCTCTTTTGCTGCGACCACGGCAAGCATATTTAGCGCGTACTTCTTTTGTCGTACAGGCTGAGGCACAAGGACGCATTGCTGCCAGGCCGGTCTACGCTTACCCCCCTGGTGCGCCTTTGGTCTATCCGGGAGAGCAATTAGACCAAAACGTACTGGCATATGCAAGCGAGTTTACTGCCAAGGGGGGCTACTTAACAGGACTACAACAAGGGTCATGGATTGTTGTGTCTGAGACGTAAGGAATGATCTTATGCCGTTTATCACCTTTGAGGGTGCCGACGGATCGGGAAAAACGACACATATCCAGCAATTAGCTACTTTTTTCGGCCAGCAGGGGCGACCTGTTTTGGTTACGCGTGAGCCGGGAGGCACAAAGCTAGGCAATGAAATCAGAGCCATGGTGCTGGGGGACAATGAACGAAATGTCAGCCCTATGGCCGAAATGTTGCTGATAGCAGCTGCTCGCGCGCAGCATGTCAGTGAAGTATTGCAGCCTGGTTTGGCAGAGGGCAAGTTGATCCTTTGTGATCGTTATATAGATTCTAGTTTGGTATATCAAGGAGTAGCTTTAGGGGTGGGGCTCGATTTAGTTGCCAATATCAACAACATGGTAGTTGATGGTTTGTGGCCGGATTTGACAATTCTGCTAGATGTTCCACCGGAAGTGGCTTATGAACGCAGTATTCTAATGAGGCGACAAGCGGACCGTATCGAGAGTCGGGGGCTTGCCTACTACCGTCAAGTTTGCGCCGGGTATCGGCTTATAGCTCAGAAATGGCCGGAGCGAATCAAAGTAGTGGATGCTAATCGACCGGTTGCTACGGTTCACAGAGATATTCGTCGTGTGGTGAGTAGCATACTGTAACTGTTTGGGGCATATCAGAGTATAAGAAAAGGGGGGTTAGGTAGATGAAGCTTATTGTAGCCGTTGTACAGGATAAGGATAGTGTGCGCTTAGTGGAGGCCCTTGTAGAGAAAGGTTATCGTTCTACTAAACTGGCAAGTACAGGTGGTTTTCTAAAATCGGGAAATACTACCTTGCTGATCGGTGTTGAGGAAAAAAGTGTGCAGCCTGTAGTTGATATTATTAAGGAGATCTGTCATTCCCGGGAACAGCTAATAACACCTATGGCTCCGGTGGGCAGCAATTCAGTCGAAAGCTATATGCCTTACCCAATCGAGGTTTTGGTGGGCGGGGCGACCGTTTTTGTTCTAGATGTGGAGAAGTTTGTGCGCGTATGAGGGTGCGTGAAACACGGGGGGATCGTAGCCGGGCTACTGCTCCTGCTGCGTTACGGCAGAGAGGCAGGGCTTCGGCTACTGCTTTTTCTAGAGCCTTGGTTGATAACCAACTTGCAGCCCATAGAGAGGCATTAGACACTCTGTTTGCGGAGCTAGACAGAGCTGCTGATGAATTATCTTCCACAACATCTCTACTAGAATGGGAAGCTTTTCGCGCTTTGGTGCTTGACTATCTAAATGAGGTGAAGGTCGGCTATCGGCTACGCCGACAAGTTGCTTGGGACTTACAGGGCAATCAGCGTTTACTAGTGCTTGTGGAGGCTGCTAATGAAGAGTTGGTCGAATTAGGAACGGCTTTTATTCAGCAACACAATGATAATCTGGCTTTTTTAGCACGCGTTAAGCGCTTAAAGGGATTATTGTTAGATATGAAATCTTAGGGGTGGCAGACGATGGGCTGGGATAGACTGTTAGGGCAGGAGGTCGTCAAGCGCATCCTGCAAAATCAACTGCGAGCGGGAGAACTCAGTCACGCTTACTTGTTTACAGGAGCAATGCAAGCAGAGAAGGGGCTAGCGGCAATGCTATTAGCCCAAGCTGCTAACTGTACAGCAGATAATAAACCTTGTGGTGTTTGTACTTCTTGCCGCCAGATTGAACTAGGTGTTCATTCTGATGTGCGCCAGATTGCGCCTACAGGCAATAGTATTAAGTTGCAGCAAGTGAAGAGCCTATTAACGGAGGCGGTCTTGACGCCCAACATAGGTCCCTACAGAGTGTTTATTATTGAAGAGGCACAGTCTCTTACGCGCGAGGCGGCCAATGCCTTACTATTAATGTTAGAGGAACCGCCCCAATTTGATGTCTTTATTTTGACGGCGTCGGCGCCAGTGCTCCCAACTATCGAGTCTCGTTGTCAGATATTACGTTTGCAGCAGAGGGTATCGTCAGGGGCAGGCATGGACGGTAATCCTGAGCTTAAAGCGCAACAAGCGTCGTACCGCGTTCAGGCTCAGCAACTGCTTGGTGAGCTAACCAAGAGGCCACTTATGGAGCGCGCTAAACTAGTGGACGAGCTAGAAAAAATGGACGTTGATTTAGCTGGCCTTCTGGCTGCCTTGCTATGTCTATATCGTGATTTTGCTGTATGGCAGACTACCCATGATTTGAAGCTGGTAAAGGATAGAGAGTCGATTGAGCTACTATATCCTGCTATCGCCAAACAGACCAAATCTTTGCTTGCCAATTGTCAAGCGATCGTAGAAGTACAACGGCGCTTGTCTAATAATGTTAATAAACGACTAGCTTTGGAGTACTTGCTCTATAACCTTTAGGGCAGATAGCTAGTTAAAGTGGGAGTTGAATGATATGCCAAGTGTAGTCGGCGTTAGGTTTAAGCGAGCAGGTAAAGTGTATTACTTTGATCCTGCACAAATTGAACTACAAACAGGAGACCAGGTAATTGTAGAGACGGCCCGCGGCCTTGAATATGGTGAGGTCGTCAGTCCGGTACGTGAGGTGCAGGCCGAAGATGTAGTCGCTCCTCTTAAGGCTGTTGTTCGTAAGGCCACGCCAGAGGATGCCGTGCAGCTGGCCGAGAACAAACGCAAGGAAACAGAGGCTTTTGCTATCGGCGTAGATCGCATCGCAGCTCACGGTCTAGAGATGAAACTTGTTGACGTTGAACATACCTTTGACGGCAGCAAGATTATTTTCTATTTCACTGCTGACGGTAGAGTGGATTTCAGAGAGCTGGTAAAGGACTTGGCTTCTATTTTTCGTACCCGCATAGAGTTAAGGCAAATAGGCGTGCGAGATGAGGCTAAAATGCTGGGAGGCCTAGGGACTTGCGGACGGGCACTTTGTTGCAGTACTTTCTTAGGTGATTTTGCTCCGGTTTCCATAAAAATGGCTAAGGAGCAAAACCTATCGCTTAACCCAGGCAAAATATCCGGTTTGTGTGGGCGCTTAATGTGCTGCTTGCGCTACGAGTCAGAGATGGCCATACGGCAAAAAAACGAAGATTGTCCAGGCGCCGAGAAGGGAGAAGCCTAGAGCTATATGGCTGCCTTGGGAGTTTATGGGGCAGGCCTAATCATACGTACTGCAGGAAAGGGGTGCCGTGTTATGAATCTCTTGCGTCCAGGGGAAAGACTAGATGACCTCCTGGTGAGTAATTTACGCATTATTCAAGACGCGAGCGCCTTTTGCTTTTCAATGGACGCTGTTTTGCTATCACATTTTGCCACATTGCGCCAGGGTGACTCTGTGGTTGATCTGGGTACCGGAACGGGAATTATACCGCTACTTCTAACAACGCGTGCCAAACTCAAGCATCTTATCGGAATTGAGTTACAGCCACAGGTGGTAGAACGGACGCAGCGCAGCGTTAAGCTTAATGCCTTGCAGGATAAGATCGAGATTATTTGTGGAGACCTGCGTCAGATTGAGCAGCTATTGCCAGGTTTCCGGGTTAATTTGGTAACAAGTAATCCTCCTTATTTGCCTCTCGGCGATGGACAAGTATCGCTTACGAGTCAACAGGCGATAGCACGGCATGAGGTCTGTTGCCAGTTAGAAGATGTTGCTCGGGCGGCGTCCTATTTGCTAGGAACTGGAGGGCGCTTTGCGTTAGTACATCGGCCACACAGATTAACAGAGATTTTTCACTGGCTGAACAAGTTTAAGTTGGAGCCAAAGCGCTTGCGTCTTGTTTATCCAAGGGCAGGTCTTGAACCAAATATGGTTCTTATTGAAAGTGTTAGGGACGCCCGGCCTGGTCTTAAGATTTTACCGCCTCTATTTGTGTATGAAGGCGACAACTATACACCGGAAGTCACAGCCCTGTATTTTAGGGAAGGAGTGTAGCAGAATGGCCGGTCAACTTTGTTTCTGTGCGACCCCTATCGGTAATTTGGGGG
>DIPA01000128.1:23391-28262 GCA_002427055.1 Firmicutes bacterium UBA5500
CTATCGGTAATTTGGGGGATATAACTCTGCGGGTATTAGAAGTATTGCGGGAGGCCGACTTGATAGTAGCTGAGGATACGCGGCATACTCGCAAACTCCTAACGCATTTCGATATTCATAAGCCACTATTGAGCTGTCATGAACATAATGAGGTTGCTAGGGTGGAAGAGATCCTGCAGCGCGTAGCAGCCGGAGAATTGGTTGCGGTAGTTAGCGACGCTGGTATGCCTGGCATATCAGATCCAGGCTCCAAGTTGATAGCAGGCGCTATTGAAAAGCAGTTGCCGTGGACGGTTTTGCCTGGGCCGTCGGCGGTATTGACTGGACTTGTGCTGAGCGGTTTGCCTACTGAGCAGTTTGTTTTCTTGGGATTCCCACCAAGGCGGAAGCAAGAACGTTTGGCCTGGTTGCGAGATTTAGCAAATCTACCTTTTACACTTGTTTTTTATGAGGCTCCGCATCGGATCTCAGCATTACTAACAGACCTGCAATCTGTTTTGGGCAAACGACCAGCTGCTTTGGTGCGGGAGATCAGCAAGCAGTTTGAAGAGGTTGAGCGAGGTAGCTTGGAAGAACTAGCAAGGCTTTATACTACCAAGGTGGCACGGGGAGAATATGTAGTCGTTGTAGGCGGCGCGATTGAGACGACAACAGCAGCCCCTTCTGGTGAAGAAGCTGTAGGTCGAGTAGAGCAACTTGTGGGTGCAGGCAGGGGGCCGAGTGAAGCGATTAAGGAAGTAGCTAGGGAGCTCGGTATTTCACGACGCGTTTTGTATAATAGGTATCACCAATCGCTTGTAGATGAAAGCAAATAGTGGGGGAGGGGTTTCGCTTTCTTAAGAAGTGTTTGCCCTTGTAGGCGGCTTCATTATGGGCGCAGGAGACTCCTTGACGGGATTAAGGCTATATGTTAATATTTTATATTGCACGAGTGGGGAAATTAGACATGCCTTTTTTCAGCGGACTACATAGTTATTGCTTGTTTGGGCAATAATCCGTTGATAGGGAGAGTAGCGTTGCACCTGTAGACAACGCTATTAGGGATGTCTTATCCCTTTTTTGGCTTTTTTTCTACTAGCAACGCCTTAGCGTTGCGGGGAATGAAGTGATGGTTGCGTAGCAACCATCAAGTCTGTGGCTTTCGCGTCAGCGAAAACATAGACAACAAGAAACTTGTACCTTACACATTATAACACAGGCTGGCAAGCAAGCAAAGTAATTTATTGCTTAATGAAAAGCCAATTCCTAGGATAGGTGAAAAACATGCAGATTGGCAGTGTGCGGTTTGACAACCGGGTAATAGCTGCGCCGATGGCTGGGTTTACTGATCAAGCCTATCGGCTTATGGCAAAACGATTCAATTGTAGTCTGGTTTTTAGCGAAATGGTGAGTGATCTTGGTCTGGTTTACGACCAAAGCAAAACTAAGGATATGCTACGGGTAGAGCAGGAGGAACGGCCGATCGCGGTGCAGCTATTTGGTAGCGATCCGCTGGCGATGCATAGGGCTGCCAGCCTAGCCTATGAGATAAGCGGCTGTGAATTGATTGACATAAATATGGGCTGTCCCACACCCAAGATTGTTAGGAATGGCGAAGGTAGTGCTTTGATGCAGAATATCCCTTTGGCCAGTGAAATAGTGCGTGCTGTCGTGGATGCGGTACCAGTACCGGTGACCGTTAAGATGCGCAAAGGCTGGGATGCTGCTCACCCAACGGCTGTTCCTTTGGCGCGAGCTGCCGAGGAGGCCGGTGCTGCTGCTGTGACTGTGCATGGGCGCACGCGGGAGCAATTTTACAGCGGGCAAGCCGATTGGGAGATAATTCGTCAGGTGCGAGAAGCCATTTCGATTCCGGTGATTGGTAATGGCGATATTACTAGTCCTGAGGATGCTTTGGCTATGTTGCATCAAACAGGTTGTCAGGCAGTGATGATAGGTAGGGCGGCGCTCGGTAGGCCCTGGCTGTTTAGGCAGATAGTACAGTTTCTCAGCTCAGGTAGCTATGAGCCAGATCCAACTTTGCCTGAGCGTTTGGAGATTGCTTTGCAGCACTTACGGTTAGCAGCCCAGCTAAAGGGCGAATTGCTAGCTGTGCGCGAGATGCGTAAAACGCTAGCTGGTTATGTAAAGGGCTTGCCGCAGGCAGCCAAAATTCGTGATCTTATTAATCAAACCCATTCTATTTCAGAGATAGAAGGGGTATTGCAGATGGCCTTTTTAGGCTAGTAGGTGCCTTAATAATAGATGCGGGGGTGATGAAGTGGACTTCATGCGTATCGGGGAAAAGCTAATTAGTCGTGAACGGCTTATCCACATGATCGATAGGGCGCTAGAAAAGCGTGTGGAAGGTGCGTCTCAGCAAGAGGTTGCTAATATGTTGGGTGTTGACCGTAGTTTTGTATCACGTTTAGAAACGCTAGGTGAAATCCGCAAAGGTGGCAAGATTGCCTTGATCGGCTTCCCGGTGGGCAATAAAGAAGAGTTAGAACAAGTAGCTGACGAATATGGTGTTGACTACTGTTATCTTCTAACAGATAAAGAACGCTGGCAAGTAGCCAATGAATCGAGCGGTGCCGATCTTATCAATAAGATTATGCGAGTTGTAGCTTTGGCACGTACGCACGACACGCTTGTCTTTATTGGGTCTGACATGCGTATTCGTTTTGTCGAGGCGATGGTAGATAAGCAATTGATTCCAATTAACATAGGTCAGTCGCCGATTAAAGGTGATCGTTATGTTGACCCTGACAAGCTACGCGCAATTCTGCGTAGCGTACAAGGCCAGAGTTAGCATGAATTGCCGTCTCTAAAACACCTCCTATTAAGCATATTGCTTAGTAGGAGGTGCTTCCTATGTCTAGTATGCCTATTGTCTATTACGCACAAGGGTTAGCGGGTGACCGCTGGCGCTTCTATTCATCATGGAGCAGGTTTGTGCCTGGAACACTATTAGATAAAATAGCAACCCGCTGGCCAGCCCGGCTAATATGGCGGGGGGGTATGTCTTTCGGGGCCAAAGCTGTTAAGCTACAGATTTACGGTGGCGCCGGAAAGGCGCTTGAGTGGAGGGAGAAGTTATCGGCACGGGCTGGGCAAAATGTAGTTTGTTCCAGTAATTTGCCCGCATTAGTACAAGCTGGCATGTCGCTACCTGCGGGGCGTTTGCTATTGGCTTGCTGTTTACGTCAAGCTATATCTGAGTTGAGTAAGCAGATGCGGCTAGAGGATGATAGCTTAACGGTTGGCATAGCAGCTAGGGGAAGTGAGATGGCATGTTGGTTTGCTAATGTGGAGGGAATGGCTCGACAGGTTACTATTTTGACTGATAGACGGAGTCGGCTTTTACCTCTAGCTACTTCCGGTCTAGTTCCACGCCAGCTTGATTTAACAGCCAGAAGCTTAGACGTCAATATATTTATAGTGTCTCCGGAGCTCTTGCCATTGTTAAGCAAAATTGATTTTAGCCCGGGAACAATTCTTATTAGGACAGATGGAGTCTTGATTGAGGGTTTGCCTGGTTTCGCTAGTGTTGGCTTGGATTGTGGTCGCTTACCATTCCCAGATGAATTGCTTGCTAACAAGGCGGACGTTGCTCCCTTGTTGGAAACTATACTATTAGCAGCTCAATTTGGTCAGCCAGAGAATCCATGGCCTCTATACTGGTCAGCGCGTCTTGCACTAGTGCAACAGGCCATTAGCAAGAGCGAATGGACGTTTACATGGCAGCTAGCTAATGCCAACGCTCTTCATGCCATTTTACGCGCTTGCGATTAGCATAAATAACGTTTGACAATGGAAGAAACCAGTTCGTATAATATAATGAAGAATCGGCATGCTGATAGTTGTGTACCGCACATTCAGGCCGATTCTTGAACATCTTATTCTTAATTGACTGCTCCAAAACTCTCGCATAGTTTCAAGGTAAAGCACATACTATAAAGCACGCGCTGCGAGGAGTGCATGCGTCGGAGTAAGATGGTTGCTGCCAATACAAAATGTGCGTGGGAGGCAACGGCTGTTGCTAGCCTTTTGCTATCTAGGTAGTTACCGTTGTAAAGGAGAGAGAAACGAATGCCTGAGAAAGAGATACTGCTGACAGCAGAGGGTCTTAAGAAGCTAGAGGATGAGCTTGACTATATGAAGAATGTCAGGCGCAAAGAGGTTGCCGATCGCATAAAGACGGCGATAGGTTTTGGAGATATTAGCGAGAACTCGGAGTATGATGACGCTAAGAATGAGCAGGCTTTTTTAGAAGGACGTATTGCTGCTTTGGAAAAAGACTTGCGTCACGTGCGCCTTATTGATGCAAACGATATCACAATTGACCAAGTTGGTGTTGGTACTACAGTACGGCTGAAGGACTTGGACTATGGGGATGAAATCGAATATACGTTAGTCGGCTCACCAGAAGCTAATCCGATGCAGGGGCGCATTTCCAATGAATCGCCAGTGGGCAAAGCGCTTATAGGCCGTCACACCGGGGATTCCGTAGAAGTTGAAGTGCCAGCCGGTATTTTAAGATATGAGGTTTTAGACATACGTCGCTAACTGGGTTATGAGAATTGAGATGTTAAGGGGGTGAGAGATGTTTCATTTCTCACCTCTCGTACGTACAGATCATTTATATAGGACTTGGACGAATACCATTTTTATCATGTGGTCTATATGCTTGACAAAGCTAAAATGGGTGTGCTAAGATAACTCTTGCCGACGCGACATAGCGTATTGCAGCGGCAATACGCAACCTTGGTCGCAAGGCCTTGATCCTTGAAAACTAAACAATGGTGAAAACATATTCTGCGTTAGCACGAATATGTGTCACGAGTAAGCGTGTTGTGCGTTAGCAGAACATGCGGACTCGCCATGTATTT
>DIPA01000128.1:28438-28613 GCA_002427055.1 Firmicutes bacterium UBA5500
AAATAATCGAGGTCTAACACACAGACCCGTAATTCCTTACCTGCAACGCTTAAAGCGTTGCTAGAAGGAAACAAACAATTGAGCCAAACAGCTCGATGAGGTTGTAGGTTTGAGCGAGCAATCGTTCTAACTATAAATTTATCGGAGAGATTGATCCTGGCTCAGGACGAACGCT
>DIPA01000015.1:0-2851 GCA_002427055.1 Firmicutes bacterium UBA5500
GTTCTAGCAAATGGTTCAGGAGGAGGTGAGATTTATGCCCGGTTTTGGCCCAGACCCCATTTTTGGTTTGTTTTTCATTGTAGTTCTCGGTTTTATCATCTTTGGTATAGTCAGCAATGTTGCCGAATGGAGCAAGAACCAAGCGAGCGACGTGCGCATGCGTAATGTGCGTGTAGTGGCCAAACGCACCAATGTGCACAGCACCGCCGGCACCACGCACGTGCATCACACACCATCTAGCTCAGGCGTTCATAGCGCACCTGTGCATAGCAGCGGTAGTACCTATACCACTTATTATGTTACATTTGAATTCCTGGACGATGGCAGCCGCCTGGAATTCCGCGTACCAAACAAGCAATACGGCCTGATTGCTGAAGGCGATTTCGGCATACTCAACTACCAAGGCACCCAGTTCAATGCTTTTGAACGCACAAGTAACAACGAGGTCTATAAAAGGACCGAACCATAAACAAGTCTTTCTCCATTGTCGTTATGAGCAGCGAGAAAAACTACAGAAAAGGTACGCCAGCGCAAAGTGCACCCCAAATGCTATGAGTCTAGCATTTGCGGAGCATTTTACTGTGACCAAGCCTTGAGTGCGAGGAGCTGTATTTGGCACGATTGAATCATAGAAAATAGCGCAGAATCTCATCGTATACCAGCAGAATATCGTCTTTATCATAGCCTGGCTTAAGACACCTTACATTGTTTAGCAAAAGAGTATTCACATAGCTACCGGCTTCCCCTAGAAGAACCGAATAGCTATCCTGATCCACAGGGGCTATACGACCTGACATCTGCAAGTTGCTGATAATAACATCCGGCCAGTACACTTGGCTTACATAACTGAAGGCTGCCTCAGGCGAAATCCCTCTTGGCAAGAATTCTAGATCGTACAAATATGAGTGCGGATAATCGCAT
Organism: Firmicutes bacterium UBA5500; assembly: GCA_002427055.1. Lineage (GTDB taxonomy): Bacteria > Bacillota > UBA994 > UBA5500 > UBA5500 > UBA5500. The sequence goes on from DIPA01000015.1 coordinate 922, forward strand.
ATCCCTCTACATTGATACCCATCCGCAACGGACAAGTCGCGCAGCTGGCACAACGTATCAACTGCTTCCAGCCCTTGACCATATAGATTAACTACTACCGGCGGCTCGGCACTCTGATTCACTGGTATGTGCTTTCCGTACGTGCAGCAATTCTCACTCCAGACCAGGCCATTATCTAGCATACATTCCATGCCTTTAGGTAGGCTTCCGGCATACAAGAGACTCTGCATGACGTGGTTATTCTTTAGCAAAGCACCTTCGTAGAGTTCCGAAGTACCTTGGCCTTGGGGGGCTAGATAAACAATATTCCTGCCCAGCTCACTAGCCTGCCTAATTGCTGCTAAATCAGTACATTCCCTGAGGTAGTTAAAAAAGAGGTGCTGTCTTAGCACTGGATAACCACAAGGATTAAGGATAACCGCGTCCTCAACAAAATCGGGCCTTGAAAAAATCATGCCACGCTTATCCTCTGACAGCTTCGCGTACATCTGTACAACCGACAGGGAAAATGCTCCGCTCCGCTCAAGAATGTTGTGAACTGCTGCCGTAACCGTCGGCGCTGCATAGCTATTGGTAACCTGCGTTGTGTACGCACCGCCTGTCGGCAATGCTAGTTCATGCCGGGACGAGGCCAGTATTAGGTTATGTCCGGCTAGTGTGTTCGGCATAATCGTATATTCATCATCTTTAAGCTCTTTATCCGCAACAACGCCTAAAACGCCGTTGAGGCGGGCGGGCATAGAATATGCTGCCGAATTACTACACGCGGCTACGATGATCTGACGCTGCTGAAGCATTCTGGCGATAATAGACCTAATTGCCCTAAAGTCACTGGGTTGGCTAGAGCCCAGGCTCATGTGCACTATGGGAATTTGCTTAGCCAAGCACCATTGCATTGCCGCCAGAAGCTGACTACAAGCAGCCCGAAGCTCCTGTTTCTGAAAGATGCGCAAACTGCAAAACTCTGCCTTTGGGGCGTACTTAGCAATAATTCTTGCGCACGTAGTTCCATGGTCGGTGAGGATTCTATCATCGGCAGCGCGTTGGCTAACGATACCATCAGCGCCGACTGACAAGTCGTACTTTACCCTTATGCTTGGGACAAAGGACGTCTCTATCCCATCGTCAATCAAGGCTATTAGCATGACTCTTTAGCTCTGGCTCCTTCCTAAGTAGGTATTTTTCTTGCTGGTAACGAAATAGCTCGGCATAGCGCTGTTTATTCTTGAGCAGATCTTCCTGCGTTCCATCTTCCACGATTTTGCCTTTTTCTAAGACAAGGATTCTGTCGGCTAAGAAGACATTGGAGAGTCTATGCGATGTAAATATGGTCATTTTCCCTTGAGTTAAGGTTTGCAGAGACTGAAAGATCTCATGCTCCGCTCTCGGGTCGAGGTTGGAGGATGGCTCATCCAGAATCAAAGCAGTGTGACGGCGAAAGAACGCTCTGGCCAGCGCCAGCTTCTGGTGCTGGCCACCTGAAAGCTCAATACCGTCAGGATCAAAGAACCGTGTCAGGCTCGTATCTAGGCCGTTTCCGGCCTTCCGAAGAATATCTCCACAGTGACTGTCGTTAAGCGCAGCCACTGCAGCCTCATCTACATTCTCCCGGCCATTATCCGCAATAGTAAGGTTATCTCGCAGCGAAAAACAATAGTTACGCATGTCCTGAAAGTAGACGCTGAAATTAGCGCGCAGATCGCTTAACCGATACTCTCTAATATCTGTGCCATTAATCCTAATCACGCCACTATCAGGGTCATATAGGCGCAAAAGCAGCTTAATGAGCGTTGACTTGCCCGAACCGTTCAGCCCAACCAGCGCCACTCTTTCCTCCTTATGCAGAAGGAAACTCACGTCATCAATAATGCGTGCCGTGGTACCCGGATAGGTGAAACAAACATGCGCAAACTCTATGGAGTCTACCTTG
>DIPA01000015.1:2916-10239 GCA_002427055.1 Firmicutes bacterium UBA5500
GCCAGGCGTTTTGTTCCGGTGTCAACAATGCGGTTCCGGAACAGCTGTAAGCTCTTAATGTTAGAGATTTTCAACTGATTATCGTAAATCTGCGTAACAGATAGGGCGAGCAGAGAGATCGCAGACCGAAGCTGACCAATAAGTCCCGTATAAAGGGAATAATCACCCACGGTAGCCAAACCGTCTATCACTCTGAGAGCGATATTGATGCCGATGAACATAACAGCCAACTCAGGCAAGCAATCTAGCAGGCACGTCATAATGGTACGCCCCCGTATCATATCTCGCCGTCTCTCAAATAGCTCACCCCAGAGCTGGGAGTAACGTTGCTTGATATTCTCACCGGCATTGAACAGCCGCAGATCCTGCGCATAACCCCTGTCCACGGCAACACTCTGATAATAGCCCTTCTGTCGCTCACCGTTAATCTGCGCTAGGCTCAGATAATATATCGACTTCGTGTATTTCGCAGCTGCGATTGCCGATGGTAATGCAGTGGCGATCATCAAGACGGCATAAAGCACATTGGCTCGGCATAGCAGCAGTGATGCACCCACAAAAGACACCGCAGCGCTGATGCAAGAGAGCACACTCCAGAGAATACTAACAATGGCAGACGAATCACGTGTCGCAGACAGAAGTTTGTCATGGTAATCCGGGTTATCAAAATACTCCAGATCAGCGGCAAGCGAGCGATCCATCATCATCAGTGAAAGTTTGCCGCTAACCAGATCATTATGCATGGATTGGCAGTATTGTTGAACCTTCTGACCGGTAGCCCGCAACAGAGAAACCATTAGAAGGCAGGCAAAGAGGGAAAACAGTGCTCTACCTGTGTCTGCCACAACCCATACGCCAGCCAACAGATCAATCAGGTACTTACCAATATAGGCAGCAACAATTGTCAGGATCGGTGGCACGATCTGGCTAACGATCCTGACAATTGTATAGTATTTTGAGGCCTGCCAAGAGAGCGATAAGCAGTAGCCAATTGTTGCAGAGATACTTGACAGTCCTTTCAGTCTCTCCGTGTGCTCCCGCATGCTGCCCATCAAGCACTCAGGGTCGTAAGCACACCATCCGTTATGCGGTAAACCCGGTCACAGACATCCGCAATGGCCAGGTCATGCGTGACCACTACAATGCAGTAGTTTTCGTTATGGGCCAGGTGACGGAAGATCTCAATGACCCGGTCACCGTTTACAGTATCCAGGTTCCCTGTAGGCTCGTCGGCCAAGAGTATCCTAGCTCCGCTGGAAAGGGCGCGGGCGATAGCGACCCGCTGCTGCTCCCCGCCGGAGAGGTGCGACGGATAGCGCTTCTGTTTATCTTCGTTAATGTCCACAGCAGCCAGTAACTCTCTCGCCCGCTCTTTGGCTTGCTCCAAAGGCACCCCGTTCAGCTCCATGGGGTAGCAGACATTCTCCAGTGCGGTTAACAACGGAAAGAGTTGAAAGGCCTGAAAGATCATCGCAACCCGCTCCCGGCGGTAACGGTCTAGGTCTAGGGTATCCAGGTCCTCCCCGGCGAGGAATAACTTGCCTGTGCCAGGTTTATCAAGCCCCGCCATAAGCGAGAGCAAGGTAGTCTTGCCACTGCCTGAGGGGCCGACTACAGCATAGAGGTTCCCGGGCTCGAAGCTGCAAGTTACTCCCTGCAGAACATCCCGGTCTCCGTTCGCGAAACGATATCCCACATTCTCGAGTTTTAGTTCAGACATAACGATCCTCCTACTCCTTTACCTGCAACAGTTCCAATGGCATCCGGTTAGTAACAGCGATTGCACTATACAGAGCACCGCCTGAGGCTCCTGCCAAATAGAGCCCTGCGCAAACTAGGGCGGGACCCTGCAAGACTGCAACTACATCCTGCCGTAACGCGACTAGTATACTCAGGCCAACTACCAGCCCCACCAGGCACAACAACAGGTGTTGCCCGCACAGCATAGCTCGCGCCCTGCTCTTGGTGGTGCCCAGCACGCGCATGATGGCAGCGTCCCTTGCTGACTGGAATAGCAGTAGCGTGGCTAGCCCGGCCGCAATCAAGACCGAGACAACCACGGTTACCGTATAGAGCAACGTCATCAACGAGAGGTTCTTTTCCAGTGGCTCTACTACCTCGGTCAATTCCTCATCCCAGAATAGGAAGGTCATCCTCACCTTACCGGCAATGCCCTCGCTAAATAGCTGTTCCATCTGTGCTCGAAACTCAGGCAATTCCCGATTCTTCTCCTTATCAAGAACGAATTTCGCTACATCATAATACAGTTCGTCCTTTTCCAGCTGTTCCAGCGCAGAAAGAGGAAGTAAGATTGGTTCCGGTTCTAGCGTGGTTGCCATTCCCGTATAGTATCCGGCAACAACATAGCTGCTTGCCCTGCCAATAATGCTATTAGCAATCCAGACTGTATCTTCTGGCTTTAGCTGAAGTCGAGCCAACAAGGATACAGGAAGCACTATCGGTGGACTCTGATCTCGCGTCCAATCCTTCGCGAAAAGGCTCTCATCGCAGCCAGTGGCATAGTGTATTTGAAGCTCACTGCCTTTGGTGGAAGCAAACTGTTCCCACCCGGGCAGTCCACGTAGGGGAAACCTGCTTACCGCACGTTTCATATCTCGCCTTCCGTTCTCGTCGGTTGCTGCCACCAGCGGTGTAACTACCTCCGCCTCTAAATAGGCACTCTGCACAAAGCCGCTTCTCAAGATGGTGTTAACAGTACGACGCCGTATGAACCCACCGTCGATAACTGAGTATGAGGAACTAGGCACGATTTCGGCCTCTATTTGCGTGGTACGGTAGAGGCGGTCGAGCTCAGCTTCGTTACGCTCCATAGTCCAATTCATCCAACCTAAGGTAAAAGCGAAACAAAGAGCTACAGTTACCGTCAGGATAGATTTTAGGGGTGCACGTAGGATATACCGCAACACGTAGCGAACCGCCTGAACAAAACTAGGTTTTGTTGGTGTAATAGGGGCCTTACTTATAGAGAGGGGCCGCGCTATTGGCGGTGTCGGTGGCCCCAAGGTATCTACTTCTGTAAGCTCACCCATGCCCATCTCTGTTTTCCTTCTGCCTTTCATTTGCTTGGAGGCACCCTGCAGTAGCTCTAATACAGGGCGGCGTGCCAGCGATGCAGTTCCAGCAGCGGTAAGCAACAGTAACAGAGTAGATGCCACCGTACAGAGCCCAATTAACCAGATTAACGAGAGCGCAGCTGCAGGTTCGGCCACTCGCGGGCCCTGCAGGGCCGCTAGGGTTTTTCCCGCCTTGGCCAAAGCGTAAAACCAGCCAGGGAAACCGCCCAATAGCATTGCAGCAGCTCCAACTAAGGCTATGGGCTGCAACGTTTGCTCAATTGCGTTGCGCTTAGGCACGCCTAAAGAACGAAGGATGGCGAAATCCCGCCGGCGTTGCCGCAGGTAGAGGAAGGCCGTCAGAGCCAGAGCTAGCACCGACACGAGGGTGAAGAACCCTGCACTAAGAGCCGTTGATTGCTTTATGGATGCAGCAGAATCCCGAAAATTCTCCCATCCGCTATCTAGCATAGTGATCTTGAGGGCCAAGTCCGCCATCGCTTCCTCGTTTTCAGCCAAGAAGGCCTCCTCGTCTTCAAGCGAACGCAGAACAAAGCTGTAGTAATACCAGTGCATTCCCGGCTGTGACCTGCCGTATCCAGCAGGCATGCAAGAATCCGGGACATACATATAGGTGCTGTACATGATAGACATGCCCGGGGTATCAGTGAGAACGCCATATAGTCCCACGATCTCAAACTCCTCGGTGCAAGTCTCGTAATCTTGCCAAGCACCCCAGTCCTCCCCGGGAACGATATAGCAGAGATGAGGAGCCTTCAGGTCTCTAAGCTTGAGTGTGATGGTATCGCCAACAGCTAGGCCACGTATGTCGGCAAAGTCCCGATGCACGACGCAGACACGGCTACCGTTAATATCATCTTGTCTGTCCAGCCACCGCCCCTCAGCTAGGTAGTACTCCCGGGCGGCCTCTTGCATGTGTGGTATGGCGCTCATGTCTCTTGTGCCAAATACTCTCATTGTATGTCGATTTTCTTCTGTTACTCGCTGCAACTTCTCTAATTCAGCTAGGGCCGGGTCGGAAAAATCCACAGCTTCTCCCTGTTGTACAGGCAAAAACCACAACCCGCTCTCGTTCAACGGCCTGAGGGCAAGATGCTCAGAAGCATTCTCCCACCGAATTTTTCTGCCAATAGTCTTGTTGAAAGTAGGGTTATAGTAGGCCCTAAGGAAATAACGCTTGCCCACCTGCAGCGAATCGTAGATCGCTGCCATTTCTTTGGGATCATCGACCAACCAGCGCACACGAATTCTACTGTTTTCTTGGACATACTCGGGGTAACCGGCCACCACCTGGTCAACCTGCAGAACGAGATGATACTCGTCGGGCCGGGTCGCTATCTGAGGTACATAGGCCTTGGACAGCAACTCCCCGTAGACCAGAACGTCACTAATGTAGAGGCCACGAGGGGGATATGCAGGGAGACTACGATCAACCCGATGGGAATCGTAAGCATGATCGCTCATAAAACCGTCTAGGTCAGCATTGTAAATCCCTTGCAGTACTCCAGAACAAAACCGACGGTAATCATCGAAAGCTACGTACTTGCTCTTGGGAACTAGAGCAACCCCCTCAGATACGTCATAGCTATCCGTCTCCATCCTCTCCAGACTACCGATAGCACGATAATACCCCGCCAGCCTATCCGTCTCCCGGTTTACCACCAGGTATTCCACGGCCCGTGAGATAAAGGCAAAAGAAATAAGTCCTACCAGCAGCAACAAAAACAGTGTGTGCGCCGGCTGGCGCAGGGTGGATAGCCAGCAAACGTTTCTCTTCATTCCGATATTCGCCTCCTTTTACACCTGTTCTAGGCTCCTAACCCGAAAAAGCGGCGACGCCCTATAGCCTAGGGCGCCACCTTGTTAGGGTGCTGCGTTACCCATTAAGCCCTACTATTCGGCGGCTACTTCTATGCGGGTGGTGTGTACTGCATACTTGACACTTCAGCAACATTTAGCCGCCTGCTGTCAATAACACCCTGGCCGTATTCTCTACCTTTTTCCTCCCCTTCCGCTTGATCTTCTTCAATCGTACACTTGCAGGCGCAACCACAGTGGCAAACACACGGCGACCATATGCAAACGCAAGCATACGCTTCTACAGAATCTATGTGGAGTTTCTTCTTTCTCAGACGTGCCATCATATCACCTCCCTCGTTTTAGGATAGGCCGCAGCACCTCAACCAAACTGAAACAACATACCCAGCGCATTACACAGGCTAGTGTGACTTCACTAATTCGCCACATCTGTGAATGGTTTCTGCAATCCTGTTTATGGAACAAAAGCCGTAGTCATCGAGATATTGACTGGAAACCCTTATCCCAAAAGCTAGTTCCAACTCAAAAAACAGATATGCAAGATCTACGCCGGAAAAACGGAACAAGTTTCCAGTCAGTGGCTCATCATAGTTTTCTGCGACCAAGAGAGCATCACAAACGCGTAGTTTTTCACGCAATACCGTAGCTATTTGGCACTGAAACAAAGCAGATCCCCACCTTTCTCTGGTCTTTCCAGCCTCATAATGCTGTTCAGATGGGTATACAAACCTTCCACCCCATTACTGACAACATCAAACAGTGGAATCGGCGAGCCTTGACCGTAGACATCGATTTGCTCCCGTACCGCCGCCAACACAGCATGGGTATAGGAGATGCTACGCGTCTGCACGATATCCATAGCGTGTACAATTAAGTTGCTCACATGGGTAGCATGAACAGGCATACCCAGGCGATGTGCAAAATCTGAACTGATGGCTTCCAAAAACGGGCCAACGGCCATTTCACATGGTACGCAACAGACAAAGTGGTCAGGCCGAACCGCTTGGCAAAGCATATAGGTGTAGATCCCAAAACCATTTGGTGCAAAATCGTTGTAACGGAGCACTGCATCTGGAGCTTCAATCAGAACTACCTGAGGCCGTTCTATAGCCTCTAGCTTTCTCACAAATTGATTGAGCTCCGATATTTTTCGCGCCTCAGCTAGGTCTTTTCTGTTGGTAATATGACTCAGTGTATGGAGTCCGAATAGCTGACCTACTGGGTTATTAGTTATTGTGGTAACCTGGAAACCATCTGCGCGCAACAGAGCTGTTAGTCGTAATACCACCTCAAGAGTATCTGCTTCCTCTACTAGCCCACCCACAAGCACAATCGGTACACTAACATCCTTATATGCATCATTACTTGCCTCCGGGCTCCTATGTGACGCCATGCTCCCGTTATGAATAACCATACCAGAATACACTTCTGCTAATGCCGAAATACCATCCGGCACTTCTGTGCTACCGTCCGCAAGATAGCGAACAGATTTACCTAACTGCAGCGCACGTTCAGCGGCAGTCTCCAGCTTGCTGCTATTTTCAGCCTCCGCGCCAAGCGTCTGGATAAGCAGAAGCAGATCCCAACCTGGATCAGCCAAGTCTAGTTCATCTGTGACAATAATCCCGACATGTGGGTGGTTACGCGAATAGCCAGCGTCCTGTCCGGTCAGGCCAAAACCAGGGTGCGAAACCAGTCTCTGCAGCGTATACTTGTCCTGCAATTGCTCAAATGCCTTTACAGCAGGCAAAAGCTGTGCACTGAAAGGATACAAAGCGACTGGGATTCTCATAGATTCTTACCTCCTTCCGCCTCCATGCTCCTTACCTGTACGGCATAAAACATGGGGACCTCCTTGAAAAAAAGGTATTGCTTAAGCTTCCCATAAGCGCCAGCCCTAGTCTCGTCACAGAAGGAGATTTTGGCATCTGCAGACAGCCCATTGGAACCGTCATCGGCCCTTTTGGCGCATATAGTGCAGTATCTGAAACACCAGCACTGCTTGCAGGCTGCTTCTGTTAAGCGACCTACATTTAGGAGATGACTGGCCTTTTCCACATCAACCCCCTTGTCCAGTGTTCCGATGCACATAGCTAGAGAGCTTTCGCTCACACGTTCACAGGGAAATAACCTTCCATTTACATCTACAAGCAAGCGCATTTGACCGGGAACACAGGGGCCTGAGGGTGAATCAATACTACGCAGTCCCGTTGATGTGCCAATAAGGCGATCATCATCAAGAGCTGCAGCTAGCGAGTATTGCGCAATAGGTGAAACCTTCTCCTCTGGGAAACGGCCCCAATGAGCCAAAACAGCCAAAAATCGCTGGTACTCATACTTCCATGTGTATTCCTCAGAAAACGCAACCTCGTCCCCATCATAATCTCGATCAACAATTGAAGGCATGATG
>DIPA01000015.1:10354-10790 GCA_002427055.1 Firmicutes bacterium UBA5500
TTCTATCTAGTGTATCACCCTCTAAATAGATAGCATTGATACAGTCAAAATCATTCTCTGGGTCCATCACCATGCTGATCTGGAGTCTTTTTGCGTACTCGGGGGCGATTACCTTCAACCGAGCTATGCGCTCCATAACCACGTCGTAAGTGCCTCGTCCGTCGGCATAAACACGGTTTTTGTCATTGATCTCCTTCGGGCCATCCAGGCTGATCATTAACGATATATCATGCGCTTCAAAATAATGGATAATCTCATCACTCAAGAGCGTGCCATTAGTAGTGATAGTAAAGGTCAGATCTTTCCCATAAAAGCGTTCCTCGCAGTACTCAACCACTCGCCGAATGAGCGGGAACTCTAACAAAGGCTCGCCACCGTAGAAGCCGACATTTACACTTTTGCTGTCCACAGAGTGGCTCCAGAGAAAATCTACTGC
>DIPA01000023.1:0-379 GCA_002427055.1 Firmicutes bacterium UBA5500
TTAAGGCTATTGACTCCATGATTCCTATCGGCCGTGGACAACGCGAATTGATCATCGGTGACCGCGGCACAGGCAAGACAGCAATTGCAGTTGATACTATTATCAACCAAAAAGGCCAGGATGTCATTTGCATTTATGTGGCAATAGGCCAGAAGTCATCTACTGTCGCCCGTATTGTGCACACCCTGGAAGAAAAGGGTGCCATGGATTACAGCATCATTGTCTCGGCAACGGCCTCAGAGGCCTCCCCCTTACAGTTCTTAGCGCCTTACGCCGGTTGCGCCATCGGTGAAGAGTTTATGTGGCAGGGTAAAGACGTGCTGATCATTTATGATGATCTTTCTAAACATGCCGTTGCATATCGGGCCATGTCGCTACT
>DIPA01000023.1:594-2070 GCA_002427055.1 Firmicutes bacterium UBA5500
TATGGCGGAGGTTCTATCACTGCCTTGCCAATTATCGAGACCCAGGCAGGTGACGTATCAGCTTATATCCCTACAAACGTAATCTCCATTACCGATGGCCAGATTTTCTTGGAGAGCGATCTTTTCTATGCTGGTTTCCGGCCCGCGGTTAATGCAGGTCTCTCTGTTTCACGTGTTGGCAGCAAGGCGCAAGTAAAAGCTATGCGCCAGGTTGCTGGACGCTTACGTATTGACTTAGCTCAATATCGTGAGCTAGCGGCTTTTGCTCAATTTGGTTCTGAGTTAGACCGTGCGACTCAAGCTCGGTTGAACCGTGGTGAGCGTTTGCAGGAATTGCTGAAGCAACCAGAAGCGGCGCCTATGCCGGTTGAAGAACAAGTAGTAGTGCTTTACGTAGGTGTCAATGGACACCTAGACGATACAAAAGTAGACCGAGTGACAATATTCACCAACGAATTCGTGCGCTATTTACGGGAGTCACGCCCAGAAATCCTCAAGAAGATTCGCACTGAAGCGGAGTTGAAACCGGACACTGTGCAGGCCCTGGAAGATGCAATAGCTGAATTCAAGCGAGTATTTTCCTAAAGCATTCAGGCGAATAGGAAGGTGAGGTGACGAACAGTGGCTACCATGCAAGACATTCGCCGGCGGATAAAGTCAGTTGGAAACATACAGCAAATTACTCGCGCCATGAAGATGGTGGCAGGTGCTAAGTTGCGTCGCGCTCAGCGCTCTTTGTTTGCTGGGCGACCTTACTCCGACAAGATGGAGGAAGTTTTGGCACGACTAGGCGCGCATGTTGATACATCACTCCATCCGTTATTAGCTCAGCGTGAGATTAAACGCAGGGGTTTTGTGATCATCACGGCCGACCGTGGTTTGGCGGGCGGCTTTAGCGCCAGTGTGATTCGTACTGCTCTTAAAGAAATAGGGAAATACGAATCGGATACGGTGCGGCTATTTGTTGTTGGGAGTAAAGGCAGAGACTACTTTAGACGCCGCAACTACGATATGATGGGCGAGTTTGTAGGCTTGGGAGATGAGGTTACCTTCGCCAAAGCTCGTCTAATAGCTAATTCGATTATCGAATTTTACCTCAGTGAGCTTTTAGATGAGGTTTATCTCGTTTATCCTCAGTTTGTCAATGTGATAACTCAAAGGCAGACAGTAACTCGCCTGTTGCCGCTGTCAACGCCAGAATCGAAGACAACAGGCTTGGTTTCAGAGTACCTATTTGAGCCGACACCAGAGGCCGTGCTCGATGCTCTTTTGCCACGCTATGTTGCTACGTTGGTATATCGGGCCCTCTTAGAGGCTCGGGCCAGCGAGGAAGGCGCGCGCATGACAGCAATGGAAGCAGCTACTAAGAATGCCGATGAGATGATTAGTAAACTTACATTTAGCTTTAACCGTGCCCGTCAGGCCAGCATTACGAGTGAGATTTCTGAGATCGTAGCTGGTGCTGAGGCACTGAAG
>DIPA01000023.1:2147-2623 GCA_002427055.1 Firmicutes bacterium UBA5500
CGTCAGGCCAGCATTACGAGTGAAATTTCTGAGATCGTAGCTGGCGCTGAGGCACTGAAGTAAGGAGGTCTAGCCATGAAACATGGGGTGATCAGCCAGGTTATCGGGCCGGTTGTTGACGTCAAATTCCCCGAGGGCGAGCTTCCCAAGATTCTGGACGCACTGCGCATAGAAGCTACTACGGATAGCGGTGTTCAGATTGACCTAACTGTAGAAGTCATGCACCATCTTGGCGACAATGTAGTACGTTGTGTTGCTATGTCATCTACGGATGGCTTGGTGCGCGGTATGCAGGTGACTCACTTGGGTGGCCCCATTACTGTGCCTGTAGGGCGAAATACATTAGGGCGCATGTTGAATGTTCTGGGGGAGCCGATTGATGAAAAGGGACCGGTTGAAACAGAAGATAGATTACCGATCCACCGTCCAGCTCCCGCCCTAGAGGAAATGGAACCGACTACTGAGCTGCTCGAAAC
>DIPA01000023.1:2771-2957 GCA_002427055.1 Firmicutes bacterium UBA5500
GTCGACCTACTTTGCCCCTATGCGCGCGGCGGAAAAATCGGCTTATTCGGCGGTGCCGGCGTGGGCAAGACGGTTTTGATCATGGAGTACATTCGCAACATCGCTACAGAGCATGGAGGATTCTCGGTTTTTGCCGGCGTTGGAGAGAGAACACGTGAAGGTAATGACCTTTACCTTGAGATGAAC
>DIPA01000023.1:3158-4431 GCA_002427055.1 Firmicutes bacterium UBA5500
GTTTTCGGTCAGATGAACGAACCGCCCGGTGCCCGTATGCGTGTCGGTTTAACAGGGCTTACGATGGCAGAATACTTCCGTGACCATGAGGGGCAGGACGTGCTGCTGTTCATTGATAACATCTTCCGCTTTGTGCAAGCCGGTTCAGAGGTTTCCACTCTACTAGGTCGTATGCCATCAGCTGTCGGTTATCAGCCGACCCTGGCCACCGATATTGGCGCTTTGCAGGAGCGAATCACGACCACGAAAAAAGGTTCGATTACGTCAGTGCAGGCCATTTATGTGCCGGCTGATGACTTGACCGACCCGGCTCCGGCTACAACTTTTGCTCACTTGGATGCTACTACAGTGCTATCGCGACAGGTGGCCGAGCTAGGGCTATATCCGGCAGTTGACCCGCTTGACTCTACTTCTAGGATCTTGGATCCTCGGTACGTGGGACAAGAACACTATGACGTAGCGCGTGGGGTGCAGCAAGTACTACAGCGCTATCGCGAGCTACAGGATATCATAGCCATCTTGGGTATGGACGAGTTATCAGAAGACGATAAGCTGGCGGTTGCTCGCGCTCGAAAAATCCAGAGGTTCTTGACACAGCCGATGTTTGTGGCCGAAGTGTTCACCGGCCAGCCGGGGCAGTATGTGCCTGTGCAGGAGACCGTACGTGGTTTCCGTGAGATTCTCGATGGTAAGCACGACGACATCCCTGAAGATGCCTTCTTGATGGCAGGAACGATAGATGATGTTGTCAAACGGGCAGAAGCTATGCAAGAGGAAAGCAGGGAGCAAAAATGAGCTCGCTGCACCTCGAGATAGTTACACCCGAACGCACGGTGTTTAGCCAAGAGGTAACCATGGTCATCGCCCAGACGGTGGATGGTCAGATCGGAGTATTACCTGGCCATATTCCTTTGGTAACTGTGCTTGAGACCGGTGTGATGCGTGTACAGGTAGACCAAGAGCAGGAGCAGAAACTGGCTGTTAGTGGTGGGTTCTTAGAAATGAGTCCAGACAATAAACTGACCATTTTGGCCCAGACAGCCGAATTGGCTGATGAAATTGATGTCGAGAGAGCGCGTCAGGCGTTAGCAAGGGCTGAAGCTCGTCTTAATGGCAAACGGGAAGGTATAGACATCGTTCGTGCTGAAATTGCTATGCAAAAAGCTATAACACGCTTACGTGCTGCTGGTGATGAGGAGTAGAAGATGACGAATGAAGCAGAGGTACGGCGGCGGTCTGAAAAGGAAGCTACCCAGGCTTTCTTGAAGCAAAG
>DIPA01000023.1:4528-5444 GCA_002427055.1 Firmicutes bacterium UBA5500
TTGGTCTAGGCGGTCCGCCGCAGTTGAGACGATGGGAGCGTAGCCAATTTCTTGGTCAATTCCCTGAGCAAGTGCTATGGGCCGCAACCGAGGAAGTTCTCAGTCGACGGCCAATGCCACAGGAATTGAGCAAAGCATTAGCCGATTCTCGTTGCCAGCGAATCTTTGTGAAGGCATCACAGATACATCATTGCCGTCTTATACTGCAGACTGCCAAACAACATGGTCTTCCGGTCACCGTGGTTCATTCACCTGAATTTCGTAATGACGTAGCGCTGGTGATTACCACCACCGAACCACATAGCCAAGAAGAAGTATATATTGAACCGAGGGGGTAGCCCCTCGGTTTCTTACTAGTTAATAACTGCTTTCCACGTTTATTCCTCGGCTAAATGGTCATACTGTTAGCTGGAATTATTGTATACGGGGGGAAAGCAAGTGCGTAAAATTGCTGCAGTATTATTCGCCAGTATGTTAATTTACGGTAGTGGTGTAGCTATACAGACCTTTAGGGCAATGCCCAGTATAGATTTGGCACAGGTTATGGCCGATACGGGAGCAACGTTACTGGAAGCTACCGTTGATGGTTGGTGTGAGATTAAGGAGCCGATCAATAAGCCAGAAGACGCGGGGCAGATCCTAGTCAAGGTGCTAGCCGGTATGGGAATACAGCAAACAGGGCCGATTCAGCTGGAAAGCATGAGCGCTGCGGAAGAGTTTGGTCAGATCACGATGCGCGAGGCTAAAACAGAGGCGGAACTACCTTCCGGCATCAAGTTATTAGCTGCGGTGCAATCAACAGAAAGCGAAGGGCAGCAGGACAGTTATCTTATGCTGAATCTGTATGACAAATCCTCTCAACCTAATCTCCGAGCTATGTATGAGTTGCTTACTAAAGGCACAGCTACATTAGGGG
>DIPA01000023.1:5647-8669 GCA_002427055.1 Firmicutes bacterium UBA5500
GCCGAATTAGTGTCGCAGATCATGAGGGGTACAGAGGCAGAGATGAAAAATATCTATCAAAATGGAGCTCTAGTTTCAGTCAGTGGCTATTCTTCGCGCCTGGATGCAGAAACATCTGGCCCTAGTGGCATTGCTAATGTCAATTTGGCCATGCGTTACAACGAAGCAGACAATAGCACTTGGATTTACTTAGGCTGTCCGAGTGTTTGGGAATCGATTTAAGGGACGCCGGTGGCAAAGATTCTAATTCACGGCGGGCGGCGGCTGCAGGGGCATGTAGAGATTAGCGGCGCGAAAAACGCAGCCTTACCTATATTAGCTGCCTCGGTTTTGGCAGGCGAGGGTGAGAACTGCCTTACTCCTGTTCCTTGGCTAAATGATGTTGTCGTGATGCTAGACCTATTACAGTCGCTGGGAGTGCAAATTGAGACCGATGGAGTAGGAACCGTTTACGTTAGGGCACACAATTTGATCGGTTGGGAAGCTCCTTACACGTTGGTTAACCGGATGCGTGCATCAGTGTTAATTATGGGCCCGTTATTAGCGCGGCTAGGACGGGCTCGTATTTCATTGCCGGGAGGATGTGCCATAGGGAGTCGTCCTATCGATCTGCACTTGAAGGGGTTTGTGGCACTGGGGGCCGATGTGATAGCAAATCATGGTTATGTTGAGGCTAGTGCCAAGCAATTGCGAGGGGCCAACATATACCTTGATTATCCGAGTGTAGGGGCTACTGAGAACATCATGATGGCAGCTACCTTGGCAAAAGGTACTACCGTTTTGGAAAATGCCGCAGCTGAACCAGAGATAGTGAACCTGGCTGACTACTTAAACAAAATGGGGGCGCGAATAACCGGCGCTGGTACCGATCGTATTGAGATTAGTGGGGTGGACGAGCTAGTTGGGGTTAGCCACACTATCATCCCCGACCGTATTGAAGCCGCCACCTATCTCATAGCTGCAGTGCTCGGACAAGGTGAAGTGACCATCAGTCCGGTTGACTGTTCTAGCTTGCGCTCAGCTTTGGCCAAGCTATGTGAAGCAGGATGCAATATCAAGAGCAAAGCTGAGCAGCAGCTTGTTGTGCGCCCCATATCCCGCTTGCAGGCGCTAGACGTGCAAACCTTACCGTATCCCGGTTTCCCAACGGATTTGCAGCCTCAGTTAATGGCCATGCTTACACAAGCTACCGGAGCCAGTTTGATCACTGAAACAGTTTTTGAAAATCGCTTTCAACATGTGGCCGAGCTAGGTCGGATGGGAGCACAGATAAAAGTAATCGGTCGCCAAGCTTTAGTACGGGGGCCAACTAAGTTAACGGGAACAACAGTAACTGCTACTGACCTCCGGGCAGGAGCAGCCCTCGTCTTAGCAGGACTGATCGCCGAAGGGCAGACGATAGTAAGTGAGGCGTTTCATATAGACCGAGGCTACGTACAAATAGTTGAGAAATTGCGGGGCCTTGGCGCTGAAATTGAGCGTCTGGATAATTAGCATATGGACTTTGCCTTAAGCTTCTAACAAAACAGGGGTCCCTATATCCTAGGGCCCCTGTTTTTTGCCTGCTATTAGTGCATGGTATATTTTCGGGGCCCGTCCAGTATCTATAGGTGAAGTGAAACTTGAGTCAAAGGGGGCCCGAACCCAGTGCGACCAGTGCTTAGATTGTTTATAGGGGTTACTATCGCAATTCTTATTTTGCCAACGATTATTGTGGGGAGCTGGGAAAGGGTGGCGTCAACTCCAGACAAACAGCAACCAGAAATTACTGTAAGGCTTTATGTGAGTAGCAACAAACAACTGCTCAATATTGGTCTAGAGGAATATGTAAAAGGTGTGCTGGCGGCTGAGATGCCAGCCAAGTTTCATCTGGAAGCACTACGAGCACAAGCAGTGGCAGCGCGTACCTATGCCGTCAAACGAGCCAGTGTCTTTGGGGGAAAAGGCTGCAACTCGCATCCCCAGGCTGACTTATGTGATGACCCAGCACATTGCCAGGCTTGGTTGCCGGCGGCTGAGTTACAGAAGCAATGGGGCATGCTTGAATATCAAAGTAATTGGAGCAAAATATGCCAGGCTGTGGAGTCAACTGCAGGTGAGATTATTACTTACCAAGGGGTTGCCATTGACCCCCTTTTCCATTCTACTTGTGGTGGCAAGACGGAAGACGCTGGCGCTGTGTGGCAGCAATCATTACCTTATCTTGTTTCAGTAGAATGTCCGTATTGCAAGCATTCGCCAAAACTGAAGACAGAACAGCGCTATAGCTTAACTGCTTTTGCCTCAGCAATACAAGCACTTGATGGTTCGATTGCTGTTACTGCCCAGTCTTTGCGTGCCACGCCACCTAACTTCAGTATTGCCAAGAAAACCGCAACCGGCAGGGCTGATACGGTAAGTATCGCTGGTAAAACCCTCCAAGCGACTACATTACGCTACACCTTAGGCCTAAACTCAACGCGCTTTACTCATCAAGTAGAAGGAGACCAAATTGTCTTCGCAGTACAGGGCTATGGCCATGGCGTTGGCCTTTGCCAGTATGGTGCCGATGGCATGGGCGAGGCGGGGTTTGATTATCGGGCCATTTTACAGTTCTATTACCGTGGCACACAAGTTACAAACATTCGTTGATAGGGTATGCCTAAATATGGTTATTCTAGTGTTAGTGTTACATTCTAGTAATGACATTCTCTTGCAGTCGAAGATAGTCTCTTTTTGTCGACTAGTGTATACTTATTATGATTAGTAGATGTTTCGTATTGCTAGTACTGAGTGAGAGGTGATAGATCTATGCTATCAGCCGTCAATAACGAGTCGATGGCAAAAAGAAACGTAATACCACCCCTACTGATGGGACAGGCCCAGATTACCTGGTTAATGGAGAACATACCGGGTGGTCTAATTGCTATTGATAACCAAGAAATAATTACATTTTTTAGTTGCCCAGCTCTTGTTGAGTTAGGTTGTACCACAGAAAACATGCTCGGTAACCATATTAATGAGTTTCATCAACGGTTTGGCT
>DIPA01000023.1:8679-9125 GCA_002427055.1 Firmicutes bacterium UBA5500
TGCTATTGATAACCAAGAGACAATTACTTTTTTCAGTTGTCCGGCCTTTAAAGAGTTGGGTTGCACCCCAGCAAACATGCTAGGTAACCACATTAGTGAGTTTCATCAACGGTTTGGCTTGCAGGGTGATGCATCTCCTCTGCTAGAGGCTTTACATAAAGGTACCAAGTCACGGCGAGTTAGCCAACGTTTGGGTCGCTATTTTGAGGCTGTCAACACTCCGCTGGTGAGTGAGCAAGGTCAAATTCAAGGTGCCGTCTGTTTTTTCAATGACGTAACTGAGCGTATACTACAAGAGCGCGAACTAAAACGCCTAGAAAGAGCTCAGCTGGTAGGTCAATTGGCGGCTAGTTTGAGTCATGAAATTCGTAATCCCTTAGCGGTTGTGCGTGGGCACTTACAATTCTTAGGGGAAACTGAAGAACAGGAAGCCTTGCGTGGGCAAT
>DIPA01000023.1:9233-10809 GCA_002427055.1 Firmicutes bacterium UBA5500
GATCGAGCAGCTAGACCGTGTTAACGTCATGCTACAAGGTTTCTTGGACCTGGCTAAGGAGCGTCTAAAGCAGTCAACGTCTGATTCTCTATCAGCTATTGTTGCCAGTCTGCGACCAATGCTAGAGAGCGAAGCATACTTAACGGGCGTAAAACTGCGGTTGGAACTGTCCGATACACCTGTGTTTCAGATGTGCCCTGATGATATCCAGCAATTACTACTTAACTTATATCGCAATGCTTTAGAAGCCACACCCACTGGAGGAGAGGTCCGTATAGAAGTTGGTCTCACCAAAATGCACAAGCCCTATTTGCAGGTAAGAGATACTGGTTGTGGCATGACACCGGAAATGCAAGCAAGAATAGGGACCCCCTTTATGACCACGAAGCAGCATGGCACAGGGTTAGGTCTACATCAATGCCTGAATATCGCTAAGTCCTATGACGCAGAACTCTCCATTCAATCAAAACCCCAGCAAGGTACAAGCGTAACAGTATGTTTTCCCTAGAGTTGGCGGCCTGAGAGCGCGACGCTCCTTGGGCCGCTTTTGACTGGACTTGACTCGTTCACTGGAATAAGCTACTGTCAAAACGAGAAAATAGATGAATGCACTGGGAGGTTGGCCTTGTGAATTTTGCAGATCGCTTAGTTACCGCCGTCAAGACGAAGAAGAGCCATGTAGTAGTTGGCCTAGACCCGCGGTGGTCCGCTCTACCGCCTCAGTTGAAATCATTTGCCACTATACATAACGAATTAGGTCCGCAAGCGGCTGCGTTAGCTTGTTACCAATTCGGACGAGCTATTATTGATGCTGTGCATGACATAGCTGTCGCTATAAAGCCACAGCTGGCGTTTTATGAACAATATGGTCCTTGGGGTATGCATGCCCTGGTACAAACGGTTGAATATGCTCGGCAACAGGGCTTGCTAGTCATCGCCGATGCTAAGCGAGGCGATATTGGTAGCACAGCTACAGCCTATGCTCAGGCGTATCTTGGTGGCCTAGCCACTGCTGAGGACCCTAATTGGTCACTAAAGGCAGATGCCGTAACAGTTAACGCCTATCTGGGCAGCGATGGCATTCAGCCCTTCTTACAGGCGGGAACTGCTGCCGGCGGAGGAATTTTCGCTTTAGTCAAGACCTCTAACCCATCCTCCGGTGAGCTACAAGATCAACTGATAGATGGTGAGCCGGTTTATGCGAAGTTGGCCCACATGGTTAATGCTTGGGGGAAAGACATGGTTGGCAGCCAAGGGTATTCTAGCGTGGGTGCCGTTGTGGGGGCCACCTACCCGGAAGAAGCTGCTAAGTTGCGTAAGTTGATGCCCCAGGCGATCTTCCTGGTTCCGGGCTATGGTGCCCAAGGTGGTAGTGCTCAGGATGTGTTGCCCGCGTTCAACCCGGATGGCCTTGGCGCAGTAGTCAATTCCTCACGCGGGGTCATCTTTGCTTACCAGAAAGACTCTCAGTACGGAGCAGAACAGTTCGCCGATGCCGCCCGTGCCGCCGCCATCCGCATGCGCGACGACATCAACCACGCCCTGGCCACCCGCTGAAACAAACGACCCGTCCCAG
>DIPA01000069.1:0-154 GCA_002427055.1 Firmicutes bacterium UBA5500
CGGGTATCGCAGGATTATCTTAGGGGTACAGTACACATGAAGAACTTAGCAGCACGAGGAGGTGATGCCCCATGACCACGAACAGAAATCCCAATAGACTAATCCACGAGAAATCCCCTTATCTCCTCCAACATGCCCATAACCCTGTTAACTG
>DIPA01000069.1:354-1835 GCA_002427055.1 Firmicutes bacterium UBA5500
ATAGCTGACTTGGTTACACCTAAGAACCTGCCACTGGTGTCATGTTACCGAGAGAGAATCCTTCGAGGATGCAGCAGTAGCAGCCGCCTTGAACAACGCTTTTGTCTGTATCAAGGTTGATCGCGAAGAACGTCCAGACATTGACACAGTGTATATGAACGTCTGCCAGGCCCTTACCGGCAGCGGAGGCTGGCCCTTAACCATCATCATGACGCCCGACAAACAGCCCTTCTATGCGGGAACCTATTTTCCACCCCATAGCCAATTTGGTCGCCCCGGCTTGGTGGAACTAGCAAAAGCAATTACGCAAGCTTGGCACGATAATCGGCCAGATCTACTCAAGCGCGCCGATCAAATAGCCCAGCGGTTACAAGCAGCAACAGCCCCTGTTATGTGTGAAACAGCACTGGACAAGAGCACCTTGGATAAAGCCTACGAGTATTTCAAACGCGCTTTTGACCCCACCTATGGCGGGTTTGGTCGAGCGCCCAAGTTCCCCAGTCCACACAACCTATGCTTTCTGCTACGTTATTGGCTGCGAACCGGAGAAGCAGACGCCCTGCAGATGGTTGTAACTACCCTCGAGCAGATGCAACGCGGCGGCGTCTACGACCAAATAGGTGGCGGTTTTCATCGCTACTCCACCGATAGAGAGTGGCTGGTTCCCCATTTTGAGAAGATGTTGTACGACCAAGCCATGCTAGCCATTGCCTATACGGAAGCCTGGCAAGCTACTCAGCGAGCAGATTTTGCCCAGACAGCCAAAGCAATCTTGGACTATGTTCTGCGCGACATGCAGGCTCCAGCAGGCGGTTTTTACTCCGCCGAAGATGCGGACAGCGAGGGCGAAGAAGGGAAATTCTATGTCTGGACACTGGCGGAAGTTAGGCAAGCTCTTACACCAGAGGAAACGCAACTGGCAATCAAGGTTTTTGACATAAGCGAAGCAGGTAACTACTTGGAAGAGGCTACAGGGGAGAGAAAGGGCACCAATATCTTGCATTTGCCCGGCCCGCTAGCGGAACTGGCGCAAGAATACGGCTTGAGTGAGGGCGAGCTACACAAGCAACTGCAGCAGATTAGGCAGAAACTATTTGCAGCGCGAGAGCCAAGGGTACATCCCTTTAAGGACACAAAAATCCTCACAGACTGGAACGGCCTGATGCTAGCAGCGTTAGCCTTGGCAGGCCGGGCTCTGGGTGAAGAGCGCTTTCTGCAAGCCGCAACCGATTGCATTAGGTTTGTTCGAGAGCAACTCACAACCAAGGCAGGCAAGCTTTATAAACGCTGGCGCGAAGGCGAGGCCGCGTTGCCGGCTCAACTTGATGATTATGCTTTCCTGATCTGGGGCCTGATTGAGCTGCACTCCGCCACGCAAGATCCACAGTATCTGGCTTGGGCACTAGAGCTGCAGGGAATCTTGGTACAGCACTACTGGGACGAGGGCCAAGGCGGTTTCTTCTTGACTGCCAATGATGCTC
>DIPA01000069.1:1935-3101 GCA_002427055.1 Firmicutes bacterium UBA5500
CTAATGCGACCGAAAGAAATCTATGATGGCGCTATCCCTTCAGGTAATTCCGTGGCCATGCTCAACAGCTTGAGGCTAGCACGTCTAACAGGGCAATCAAAGCTGGAGGAGTACGCAATGGGGATCTGGCGGGCTTTCGCCAGCCAAATCGCACAACAGCCAGCGGCCTATAGCTTTGCCTTAAGCGCCTTAGATTTCGCCCTAGGGCCGGCGCAGGAATGATAGTCTTAAAAAGGATGCTCGCCCTAACGTGGCGTAGCATCCTTTGCAGTTATTATCTATTTATACCACTCTGTTCTCATTAACTTCATACACTTTGTTTTGTCATCTGTATATCTGCAAGGCTCACATTCTATGAAACCAAACTTACTGGCACTTGCTATGGATGCTTCATTCTGCGGATGCACAAGGATGTAAATACAATCAACTCCGAGGAACTCAAAACAAATATTAATAAGAACTGGTAATGCCTCAGAGACATAGCCCTGTCTCCAATAAGCCTTCCAAATATCATAGCCAATTTCAACTTGCTTTTGTTCATCATCCCAATAATGATAACCGCATGTTCCGATAAATGCCTTGGTTTCTTTATCAAACATTCCATAGCGCAGGTAATCTTTCCCATCGGGATACTGATAGTGCTCAATGATACCTCTAGCTTCCTCCAAGTCGCATGGTGGGTCACTGAAGTATCTGCACATATCTGGATCTGAAAACTGCCTATGAATTACTCTGCTATCCTGTAAACTTAATAAGCGGAATTCCATTCGTTCCGTTTCAAAAGGTTCTGACAATCTCAAGATATCACCTCATCTATTTGGAACCCTTTCCTTTCCTCTAAACGCCACGCACGTGGTGTAGCATCCTTTTATGGAATGGGCTTTCGAAACTATCCCCAAAGGTTCAAGGAAGCCATGTTGCTAGACTTGTGCCTTCTGCCAGTGTTTGGAGTTGTAACGGAAGTAGATAACCAGCGAACGAGTAAACTGATCGACCAGCAATGCGTACCAGGCACCAATTACACCTAACTGCATTACATTGATAAACAGCAGAGCTAACACGACTCGTATACCAGCTACCCCGATAAAGGTGGAAATGAGTGGCCAACGGGTGTCACCGGCACCGCGTAACGCTCCCGCGAGAATAAATTGGCTTGACTGGAACGG
>DIPA01000069.1:3219-5326 GCA_002427055.1 Firmicutes bacterium UBA5500
GAACGGTTGTATGAATGCTGCCACTTTGAGAACTAGAGCAGCCGTCTGAATTACATCAGGGTCATCCGTATAAAGCGACGCAATATAGCGGCCGCCAAAGAAAAAGACTAGCCCCATTGTCACCGCCACGTATTGACCGACTTGTCTGGTCTGCCAACCATATTTCTCAGCATTATCTGGGCGTTTTTCACCAAGGCTACGGCCTACCAAGGAGGTGGCAGCCATGCCAAACCCATGCCCGGGGGTAAAGGAGAGGCTCTGAATGTTCATGCCAATTTGATGCGCCGCATAGGTGGCCATGCCTAAGCCAGACACAGTCTTAGTGAAAACTATATTACCAAAACGCATCAGCAGTTGTTCCAGCAGAGACGGCAAGCCAACCCTAAAAACTCGAGAAATAAGATCCCAGCGCGGAACAAATCTATCACGCAGTGAAATATGCAATAACGACTTGCCTTGGAAAATGACATATAGTGAGAGACCACAACTGATCAAGCGGCTAAGGGATGTGGCGAAGGCAGCACCAAACACTCCCCATGCAGGGAAACCAAAATTACCATTAATCAGCAAGTAGTTACCAATCACATTAAAGATATTAGCAATGATGTTAAAGCGCATAGGTGTCTTGGTATCTCCCGCGCCGCGCAACACAGCCGTTACACACATGCCAATAATCTGCGGTAATAGACCAAAGCTAATGACCCGCAGGTAAGTGACAGCATAACCAACGGCCTCATCAGTTGCACCCATGAAAACGACCATTGGCTCCGCGAAAATGTATACCAGGGCAGAAGCCAAGCCACCCAAAGCTACCACAACCAACAACGATTGCCGAATGGTAGCGTTAGCTTCAGAGATATCTTGGGCACCCACGAAGCGCGCTACTAATGCCGTAGTACCTACGTTTAGCGCCTGAAAGGCCGCTAACGCTAGGAACATTGGCTGGTTAGTCAACCCGACTGCAGCGATGGCTAATGGGCCAACGCCACCTACCATCATCATATCCACCATACCGAAAAGAGTCACCAGAAGTTGTTCTACCACGGCAGGCCAAGCCAAGGCGATTACCTGCCGCCTAGCCTCTTGCTGAGTAAGCTCTGGGGGCGTTACCTGCTGTTCTACTTGGGCAATTGCAGCCAAGCTGATCACCTTACTCTCTAGTTCGCTAAACTAACTATCCTATACCCTAAATTACGCCGAAGAAACAGGTTAGTCAATGACAGGTTATGACAGAAACGGGCTCATACTTGCCATGAAGAATAGTGAAAACGTACGCCGCTATAACAATCCGGCTGGGCTATCGGCGTGGGCAGGGAAACTTTCGGGGAATGGCGAATAAGTGGACAATAGTACGCGATGAAGGGGATTGCTATGGCCAAGCTGCATCGTATTATCTGGATCGACGCCCAAATACGCGCTGATAAGTTCCCAAATGCCAGAACGATTGCTCGCCAATTTGAAATTTCTCCACGCCAAGCCGCTCGCGACCTAGAGTATCTGCGTGACTCGCTGGGCGCGCCACTAGATTACTGTGCTAAGCGGCGCGGCTATTTCTATGGCGAAGCTTGCTTCGCTTTGCCCAATGTGTATGTCACCGATGAGCAAAAACAAGAGCTTGCCGTCCTTTCACAACGCTACGATCAATTAATGCCGGGAAAATCAAATCAGTTGGCCGAGTTGCTCCGTCGCTTGGCAGAGATGCACCCGCAGCGTAGCGCTGACAGATACGCCAGCGCTGAGGAGCTCACTACCCACCCTTTCGACTGGTCTACATTGCCCAGTCCGGCGGTCATACGTGACCCTTATTGGATGCGCCTAGAAATAGCTGTGCCGGAAGTAGTTGACTTTAGCAATTGGCGTGTACGACCAGAAAGCAAGCACGTTTTCTGCATTGAAGCCCTCGATTATCGCGAGCTTATTCTCTTCCTACTGGCTTGCCCTTGTTCTTGGCATTTGCTAGAACCAAACTGGTTACGACTACGCTTCTATGCAACTCTAGAACGCATACTTAAACAGTTAAGTGATGAATTGCAGGTATGACATTTTATGTCATACCTGTTTACTTATGATGATACTGAAATTACAAAGGGAGCCATTCCTGTAATGA
>DIPA01000100.1:0-4371 GCA_002427055.1 Firmicutes bacterium UBA5500
GGCACGATTTATTACCAGGGTGCCAAGATGAGCAAATCGCGCGGCAATGTCATCTCGCCGGATGGCTACATTGCCGAGCATGGCTCCGACGTTTTCCGTATGTACCTGGAATTTGGCTTCAATTATATTGAAGGCGGCCCTTGGAGTGAAGAAGGCATTAAGGCAGTAGCTCGCTTCCTCGACCGTGTGGAACGTTTTGTGGAGCGCGTAGGCGAGCTCAACAAAGAGGGCACTGGACATACCAAGGTCGGCAGAGCCGAGAAAGACCTGAACTTTGTGCGTCATAGCGCCATCAAAGGCATCAGCGAAGACGCCGGCAAGTTCCAATTTAACACCGCCATTTCGCGCCTGATGGAGCTGACTAATGCCCTCTATCGCTATGATAACGAGCAGGCCGAGAAGCCTGTCAGCTACTTGACAGACGTAGTGAACGACCTCATCCGTCTGATGGCCCCGTTCGCCCCGCACTTTGCCGAAGAAATGTGGGAGCGCCTGGGCAACAGCTACTCTGTCTTCAATGAAGCTTGGCCAATCTTCGACCCCGCGGCCCTTGTGCGCGACATAGTTGAGATGGCTGTGCAAGTAAACGGACGAGTGCGCGATAAGATTGAAGTTGCAGCCGACGCTAGCGACGCCGAAGTAAAAGAGATCGCTTTCGCCGCCGAGAAGGTAGCACCGCACCTCGAAGGTGTTACCGTGTGCAAGGTAATCATTATCCCGAAGCGGATTGTGAATATAGTGGTTGGTTAATAGTGGCTATAAAGCAGCTCTCGTGCCCAGAAAATTGGGCACGGGAGCTGTTTAGATCAATATGGTTTATGGCGTAATGGCGGTCTTATAGTTATGCGTGTCGAGGTTTTTCGAGAAACGAGATATATCAACTTCAGTTTTATCACAGACCCTATTAGGTTTGACTCTCAAGGGCAGTTATACGTGGCTTCGCTTGACGGTAGGAAATTAACGATTTCCAGAGAGCATCAGTTCAGTACCACTGAACGGGAGTCATTGATGCTACAGACGGAGGGCTATTGGGGTGAAAACATGGGGGACCCCAATGATACCGCGGCAAGCTTGGAAGAGGGTTCACAACAGTCTATTACAACCCCAGTGTCTGTGGTTGGGCAACAGGTAACTAACCAGGACAATCTTGAAAGCAAGAATGTGGCATACCGATATTTCTATGTGGTACTAGTGCTTGCAGCTATAATTCTGTTAGTGGGCCAACGAACTGGACGTTAGGGTGGTAGTCTTTGTCCTGGTGCAACCATGATGCGAGGGGATGATACGTTGGAGGAAATTGCCCTTGTTCATCCAACTTGTGATTACATGTCACTGAGATGATTTACTGACTAGCATGGTCCAGACAAGAAAACTGTGCGCGGCCAGACCAGCAAAGGCCCAAAAATAGTTGCGTAAAGAGGCCTCTATTAGCACATACACGAGGGCCGACGTTGCATAAACGGCAGCCACAATCCGAAAGGCAGCCTCCGTCTTCTCAAGAGCAAGGCAAATCTCCTGGCAAAAGACACCCACACCATAAACCACAAACCACCTCATAGCAATCGTCTGACCTAAATACCAACTAAGCAAGCTGGCAGCAAAGTATAAAAGACTCTTAGCAGAGGCACGTTTGACGATGCTTCTCCCTATCATACATACTCGCCCCTTTTTTTGTATCAGCTTAGTCACTAGTCTCATCATCGGTTTCTTCCTTCAAGCTTACTTTGCGGAGTCGTGGCTTGATAGGCCGGCTTTCCTACCAATCGGCCCAAGTAGAATGCTACACACATGAGAGCAAAGGCTGTTATGTAGGTCCAGGATAATCTATAGGCGAAAAAGGTAAGCCTGCTTGCGATGTTTATTAAGGGCAGGAAGAAAAACTGGCTCAAGGCTCCGATTATGTTAAACCAATAACGGCGTAGAATATGTTCCTGGAACAAAACTAACAGTAAATCCAAAAAGGCAAAAGCATGCACGGTAACCATAGCCTCTTTATCCGAATCAGTCATGTGTTTTGTTAGCAGCCCCAAGCAGAACCATAGTAGTAAGAAGGCAACACCTATGATTCCAGCGGGGAGTGCTCTGTCCCGATAAATAGTCATAATTAAGTAGCGTAGGATATAGCCCAATGGCAAAGGGATGAGGCCAATAGCCAGCAAAGTTAGCCTCTTCACATCAACACCTCTTTTCTTACATCCTATATTAGCCTATAGTTAATTATTCGACTTTACCCCACTAAGCCCTTCTTGTGGTGCGGTACCTCTTTGGAGCTAGATGAGGGGCGGAGACGGTTTTATTGCCGAACCTAGATTGGCGAGGGGAGATGAGCTCTGTCAAGTTTTACCTGGTCCAAGTGTACGTCCCACGATCCACAGCGGCGCTCTGTTTTCCTAGCCAGTATCTCTTGCCTTTGGCTCACGATTAATGCTAAACTTGACAAGGAGTCAATTTGTTAATGTATTATATTTTCTTTTGCTCGCTTAAGGGCAAAGGAAGTGAGAGAGAGGGGGAGAAGCAATGCCTTCCCATAAGTTTAGGGGAAAAACACTCTTGGGAACTGCCGGGCGTGGAAAAGGTGTTTGCCCAATTTGTGCTCGCACGAGTGTTAAGTTGCTGTGGGATTCCACGGATAAGCAAGGTAAGACGGTTAAGGTCTGCAAGCACTGCCGTAATAAGTAGCAAAAAAGGATATTTATGCAAGGGATGTTCTAAAAACATAGGAGCAAACAATAGCCTGGCGCTCGCGTTGGGCTTTTTGCTTTATTGCGTTGCCTGTGCAGGAGTTTGCTCCTAGGCAAAGAAGTAGTTTAGTATACGAAATACATCATCTGTACATAGTTATGCACTATGAGGCAGAAAAGGGAGGTCATCATCACTTGTTAGCTATTACAAACGCTAAGATTTACACCGTAACCGATGGTGTGATCGAGCAAGGCAGCATTCTGATGCAAGGTGGCAAAATAACAGCGGTTGGTAAGTCTGTTTCTATTCCAGCCGAGGCACAAGTCATTGACGCCAAGGGCGCCATCATCACTCCTGGTTTCATTGATGAACACACGCACGTGGGTGGTTGGGAAGAAGGCTTGGGTTGGGAAGGTGCCGACTTTAACGAGTGGACAGACCCTGTTACACCGCATGTCAGCATACTTGATGGCATCAACCCCGCAGACATTGGCTTTGCCGATGCTCGCAAAGGTGGGGTAACTACAGTGCAGATTACGCCAGGGTCGAGCAATATTATTGGCGGCCTCATGTTGGCTCTGAAGACTAGTGGCACCATTGTGGACAAAATGGTACTGAAATACCCTACGGGGATGAAATCTGCTTTAGGCGAAAATCCCAAGAGTACTTATGGTAGCCAAGGTAAGGCCCCGGCTACACGTATGGGATCGGCAGCACTCTTGCGTGAGGCATTGCTCTCAGGTAAGCAATATGTAGCTAAGCAAGAGCGAGGCGATAAGGATTGGAAGTTCGACCAGAAGCTAGACAATCTGGCCAAGGTCATTCGTAAGGAGATTCCACTACGCATTCATGCTCATCGAGCCGATGATATTTTGACAGCTATTCGTATCGGGAAAGAGTTCGACATCAATTTCACAATTGAGCATTGTACTGAAGGGCATTTGATTGCCGATGAAATTGTCAAGAACAATGTAACTGCCTGTGTCGGGCCGACCATTTGGCGGCGTGCTAAGGTAGAAACCAAGAATATTTCGCCTACCACGGCTGCTGTAATCACTCGTGCCGGAGGCAAGGTAGCGATTATCACTGATCACAATATTGTGCCCCAGCACTACTTCCGTATTGCAGTTGGTGTATGCATTCGTGAAGGCATGCCGGAAGAGGAAGCACTGAAAGCAATTACCATCAATGCGGCCGAAATTATCGGGGTGGCCGACCGCGTCGGTAGTTTAGAAGTAGGCAAGGACGCCGACTTGGCCATGTGGTCGGGCGATCCGTTTGAGCCGTTAACGCATTGTCTACTAACTGTGATAGATGGGGAGATTGTCTATCAGCGTTGCGAGGAGGGCAAGTAAGATGAAAGCATTTGTTAACGCTAAGCTATATCCAGTAGCCAGTGCACCTATTGAACGGGGCGCTTTGTTGGTCGACGGGGAGAAGCTAGTAGCCGTTGGCAGTAACTTTGAGATTCCTAGTGAAGCTCAGGTAATCGACTGCAACGGGCGAGTCATTTTGCCTGGCTTCGTCGATACTCATACTCATGTTGGTCTTTGGGGTGAAAGCGAAGGCCCCGCCAGCTACGATGGCAATGAAGGTGGCAACCCAGTCACTCCGCAAGTACGCGCTATTGATGCAATCAACCCTAGGCATATTAGCTTTGCCGATGCCCGTATGGGTGGGGTAACTACT
>DIPA01000100.1:4460-17763 GCA_002427055.1 Firmicutes bacterium UBA5500
GGTGGGGTAACTACTGTAGAGATAACTCCAGGTTCGGGGAATCCTATTGGTGGGCAAATGTGCGTGCTGAAAACGGCAGGTAGTATTGTTGATGAAATGGTGCTACGTGATTATAACGGGATGAAAGCCGCATTGGGTGAAAACCCCAAGGGCTCTTACGGCCGCGGGCGCCATATGTGCCCGGGCACACGTATGGGTACAGCTGCAGTCATGCGGGGTGCCTTTTATGAAGCGCGTGCTTACCAAGAGAAACGTGCCAAAGACCCGCAAGCCGAGCTGAGCTTGCGCTGGGAACCGCTGGTACAGGTTCTTGAGGGCAAGGTACCGCTACGAGTACACGCTCACCGTGCCGATGATATCGTTACTGCGGTGCGCCTTGGTGAAGAGTTCGGTATCAAGCTGCAGATTGAGCACGGAACTGACGCTGCTGTAGTGGCCGACTTCCTGGCCGAGAAGCAGATTCCGGTTAACCTAGGGCCGTCTTTCTGGAACCGGGCCAAAATTGAAACTCAGGCAATTTCCTTTGCAACGGCTGGCGTGTTAGAGCGGGCTGGTGTGTCGGTTAGCTTAATTTCTGACCACCCGTTCTTCCCAATTCAGTATGTCAGTGTCGCCATCGCTATGGCTCACGCCGCCGGCATGACTGCAACCGGTGCCCTGCGCGCTTACACCCTAAGCGCCGCCGAGCATATGGGTGTGGCCGACCGCGTCGGTAGCCTAGAGGCTGGCAAAGATGCCGACTTCACCATTTGGGATGGCTCTCCTTTCTCTATCCGCAGCCATATCCTCGAGACTTACATCAACGGCGAGCCCGTTTACACTCGCGCCTAAATACAATCGCAACTACAAGGGGAGCTAACCCGCAACGGGCTAGCTCCCCTTTGTGCCATGGCCTATGCCGTCTCGAATAATCAATAAGCAGGCTTTTTTTGTGTGAACAACGAATCTAAAAGAAGGTGCTAATCCGCCAACTATACGCCGAGCCCTTTCGCGGTTCTAGAAGTCTCGAAACTTTGCCATGGGGACGGGGTTAGTGACACACTCTATTGCTACTATTTCTCTGAAGGAGATGATGTCTATGCCTAGGGTCGCGAGGGAAAAGAGCGCAACCGGAATATATCACATCATCATGAGAGGGATAAATCGACAGACGGTTTTTGTAGAATCAGAGGACAGCGTTAGATTCGTGGAGACTTTGGAGAGGTACAACAGCATCTGTGAATATGAGCTGTACGCTTATTGCTTGATGGGGAATCACGTACATCTACTACTTAAAGAAGGCAAAGAACCTCTTGAGACGGTCATGCGCAGGATATGTGGGAGCTACGTTTTGTGGTACAACAAGAAATACAGCAGAATAGGGAATCTGTTTCAGGATAGGTTTAAGAGCGAGCCCGTGGAGGATGATAGGTATTTTCTTACAGTATTGCGCTATATCTTTCAAAACCCAGTGAAAGCCGGCTTATTAACTAGAGTAGAGGATTATCCCTGGAACAATTATGGAGAATACGTTAGGCGGCTCAACAAGCCCGCCCTGCGGTTTGTACTGGGCCTTTTCAACTTAGATCAAGACATGGCGCTCAGATCTTTCAGCGAGTTCGTGAACCAGAAAAATGAAGATAAATGCTTGGATATAACGGAAACGAAGCAATTGAGGGACGCTGATGCTGTCAAGATTATTCAGGACTACTGCACAGTTGATGCCCCATCAGCGCTGCAAGGTTTTGAAGCCGCCAGGAGGGATTCATGCTTAAGGGCTTTGAAGCAAATATACGGGTTGTCCATTCGGCAGATAGAAAGACTGACGGGGATCAATAGGGGGATAATCCAGAGGGCTTAGGTTGGAGCACGTGTCAGGGGGACGCACGTGTCAGGGGGACGGGGTTGGTGACACACGAGTGTGTCACACCCCGTCCCTCACCCCGTCCCCCTGACACGCTCTATTGATTGGCGAATACCCAGGCTATGCGAATGGCGGCCTTGGTGGCTGCCTCTACGATCTCGGAATTCAAGTTTTCGAAGGTATCTGTAGGTTGGTGTATATGTGGGTGCTCTTCTCGTAAGTCGCCCCAGACAAGTGTGATAGCGGGGAGGTTACGCATCGTAAAGGCCATGCTATCAACGCCGCCGGCGAGGCGGTTATCGATGCGGGCTTTGACGCCGCTGGCCGCCGCTTCTTGCTCGGCGATCTTGGCCCAGGTCTTGTTGCCCTTATAGCCGCTATCGTAGACAACTAAGGTATCGCCGCTGGCACCGGCAATGACATCTAGGTTAAGCAAAACAACTTGCTCCTGTAATTTCTGACGTTCAAGGTGTTTTACTAGCGCCTGACTACCGACCAGACCGAGCTCCTCTGCGCTGAACAGCACGAAAACTATACTGATGTCCGGAGTTAGTTCGCTTTGACTGAAGATGCGGGCCAGCTCAAGCACGGCGCCCGCTCCTACAGCATTATCGTCCGCCCCGGGGTAGAGAATGCCGTCTGTCACGCCAAGGTGGTCATAATGTGCGCCAATTAGCAGGTACTTCTCACTGCTCTTGCCTGGCAAAACGGCAATGATATTTTCGGCCGGTTGGGTTTTATGAGCATCGAAGGCATGCCGATAGTCTGTAAATCCGGCCTCGCGCCAGGGCTCAAGGCCAAAAGACTGCAGCAGCTCAATGATGTAGTCGCCAGTTAAATCCTCATACTCAGTGCAGGCTTCACGACCGCTATATTCCTCGCTGGTTAGATCCTGAATCCATGACATCATCTGTTCATGATCGTACATGTTGAGCAGATATTGCATGTCATCTTCGGGGGCTTTGGTATACTTAAATGCGGGTTGACAGGCAACCGTCGTAAACGCCAGCAGTGTAACTAATAGCGCAGCCAGCAGCTTAACATTCATTCGTCGCCGTAACTGTTCCAAACAAATACCTCCTAATTCTTCTGGTGGCACGAAGAGGCTATCGGCTAGCCCTTCGCGCCACTGTTTTTACCTGTTAGGCTAGTTCAACCTCGCGCACGACAGTGCCTCCGCGCTGGGAAATCAGTCGTAGTTTAACCCGTCGCTCGGCTTCGTTCTCAATTTTCACAGTCCAGTGCACGCGGCGCGAGCCTTGGGCGGGACTGCCGCCACCCCAGCGCACGTTTTGCACGGCTGCATAACCTGCCAGGTGGCCAATTTCTTGCTTGGCTTCGCAGTTGACTAGCGCCATACCGCTAGCCAACTCAAGGCGCACGGCATCCGGTCGCACTGCCTTATGCTTCAGGGCCATCTGGCTGATATGCGTTGGCAGATAGCTGTGGTTGGACACGACGGCACTTATATCGTAGACGCCAGGTGCCACCCGCTGTACCGCAACTTCGTCGATGGCTACCTCCGGTAAGGCCAAGGCGTAGTTCATAGCAAACTGATTGATCTTATGGCACTCGGCCTCCAGCAGATGTCGCGGTGGGTTTTGGCGGAATTCCTTCATTCGATAGCCGCCGATTTCCACTTCGCCCAGCTGCGGATGCTCGTATTTGTGCCAACGGACAAATCCCCTGCCGCCAAGCTCGCGGTCCGACCAGCGCAGGATGGCCTTATCCAGTTGATTGCGTTCTTCTGGCGTCATGCGTTGCATTTGCTTGCTCTTTAGCTCGGGTGCGGCACGGCCAACCAGATCCCACAGTTCGGGGGTAAAAGCAAAAATGCCCAGCTGTTCGTAGCACCAATCATCCAGCACCCCCGACCAGATATCGCCATAGCAGCAGACCACGGGATAGCCGGTGACGTCGGTACCCATCTTGCCGATAACTTCGTACATCTGGGCGTCATTGCCGGGGAAGTCTTTATCGGGCATAGTGCTGTGCGGACGGAAAAGCACGCCACCCGTTGTATGATAAAGCAGCACGCCGCCAATGTTCTTATGCTTGCTGATGAACTCCACCTGGTTGCGCGTTTCCGGTTCCGACAACGGGAAGGGGCCGGAGCCGGGCGTAAGCGGGCTATATCCGGCAGGGAAGTTACGGTTCAAGTCGAGCCCATATTTGGTGGACGCTACATTAAAGGGCCACAGTGCAGCACTTTGCAGCTCGCCCTGTTCGTCACGCAGAACGCCCTCTGTAAACAGATGATAGAATGGTCCTTCCAGATCCCAAGGTTTGCGTTGTAGCATCAGACGGTCGTCCTCGGGATCGGCCTTCCAAGCACCACGCGCATCGTCACGTACCCGCATCTGCAAAATCTGGCCATCGCCGTCCACATCCTCGGGCTGTAGACCGGGTGGGTCTTCATCTTGTCGCCAATCGGGATAGGGGCGTACGCTGCTGCGCAACATAGTTGGCGTGGTAAGGTAAAGCTCAGCCCCATCGGGGTTAATTCGCGGTATAATATAGAAGCTACGGGTATCAAGCAATTTCTTCACCCGTTGGTCGCTGTCGTAATTGCCAACCAGGAAGTCAATTAGGTATAGGCAGGCCATGGAGCCGGTTACTTCACCGGCATGGATATTGCCATCGACATACATAGCCGGCTTGTGCTCGGCCGGGCCGGTCGCTTGGTTAGTTACTGTCATGGCCCAGACATTGCGCCCTTCATGGCTCTTGCCGATTGCCTCTAGGCTGCAGAATTCTGGGTAATGTTCAGCATACTGCTTTAGATAGTCGGTTAGCCGGTCGTAGGTATAGTATTGATTGAACTCAATTGCTACTTTGCTCAAGAAGAATCGCCTCGCTTCCTATGCTAGTTTCCTCTTGTTGGTTATTCGCTACTTGAGCCAATTATTCCTGCGCCCGCCTAATGTCCGAAAGGAGGAGTAATCAATGCCTAACGAACAAGAACTGCGGCAGGCCATCTGCTGGGCGGGAGGCCGTCTTTACGAGCAGGGCTTTGCTGCCGCCAACGATGGCAATATTTCTGTGCGCCTTGACAATGGCAACATGCTTACTACACCCACGGGTGTCAGCAAGGGCGAGCTAACGCCCGAGATGCTAGTAGTTGTCGATGCCTCAGGCAAGCTGTTGGCGGGGGAGAGGAAGCCTTCTACTGAGCTCAAGCTACATCTGCGGGTTTATGCGCGCCGCCCCGATGTTCAGGCTGTTGTGCATGCTCATCCGCCTTATGCTACCAGCTTTGCGGTAGTCGGCCGTCCCCTCAAGGAACCTCTAATCGCGGAGGCCATTGTGCACGTAGGTCCGGTCGCCTTGGCACCCTATGCCACCCCGGGTACCGAGGAAGTACCCGATTCCATCGAGCCCTTTGTCTTAACGCATAATGCTATACTGCTAGCTAATCATGGCGCCTTGACCTACGGCCCTGATCTCACAAGTGCCCAATTCCGTATGGAGAGCTTGGAGTTCTATGCCAAGATCACGGCGCTTAGCCAGCAAATTGGCACCCCTAGGCCATTAGCCCCGGCTCAGGTAGAGTGCCTTAAGTGCCCTAGTTAAAGCTTAGACCCTGCCATCACTACTGGCAGGGTCTGTTGTCTTGCGCACCAGCTACTTCTTGTCACTGTCAAAAACCATTCCCGCTTCGATGTTCTTAGCTCTAGCTTCCTGCTTTAGGTCAGCGAGAATAGCCTCCCATTCTTCTACGGTGGTTTCCGGCTGCTTGGGATAGGAATCCCATTGGGCATGCAACTGCTTTATCTCTGCGTCAGTCATGTTTGGCCTGAGTAGTTGTTGTAGCGATGCCCGGGTATGAATACTAAGGCTAAAAGAATCCCCCAAGCCAATTGGTGCCTTGGTGCCAGCCTCATCGCGTTTCGCATACACATCATGGTGTTCCTTCAAGCAAAGCGTGCATTTAGATACTCTATCTAGAATTGGTGGCATGACTAGGCTGCCAAAGGTTGTTTTCCCCTTCAGTTCTATCTCGAACACTTTCAATATGCCGTTACAGGCAGGGCACTTTTGCGCAAGAAACAAAACCTTGAAATCCCTATAGTTGGTCAGAAAAACGCTGACCGACAGGAGTATAACAAGCAGAGACAGTATACCTAATCTCCAATCATAGATGCCAAAACGACTTCCCAGAGCCAGGTATAATACTCCCAAGATGATTACCAAGGCTGAGACGATGAGCGAAAGAATCACCCTAATCTTGGCGTGTTTGTACAACGCAATTCACTCCTTCCTCTACTATGCTAGTTTGATATTAACAACTATAGTCCTGCTTTAATTTTCATTCTTAATAGTAAATGGCAAAAACTTTTGGAGCCGAGGATAGCTGCTTCATTAACAGCTAAAAAAGGACTATCAATATCCAGCTTATTCGCTTGCAGGAATGCTGGTACAGATAGCCAATAAGATAATTAGCTACACTAAACTTTTACTTAAGGAGTGACGTAGATCAATGGCAACTCTTATTAAGAACGGAAAGATTTACACGATGGCAGGCCCTGTAATTGAAGGCGGCAGCATTCTGATTGAGAATGGCAAAATTACTGCTGTGGGCCAAGACGTGGTAGCACCGGTAAATGCCGAAATTATCGATGCCGCCGGTCGCATGGTGTTGCCGGGCATGATTGACGCCCATAGCCACCTCGGCATGGTAGAAAGCGCCATCGGCTCGGAGGGCTCCGACGGTAATGAAGCAACAGCTCCTAACACGGCTCAGATGCGGGGTATCGATGGTATTAACCCTCTGGACGTCACCTTCGAAGAAGCGCGCAATGTTGGTGTGACTCTTGTAGCAACCGGCCCGGGCAGCGCTAACGTGATTGGCGGTACTTTTGTGGCTATCAAGACGGTTGGCGATTGTGTTGACGACATGGTCGTAAAAGATCCGGTGGCTATGAAGTGTGCGTTCGGCGAGAACCCCAAACGTGTTTATGGTAGCCAGCGTAAGACCCCGGCCACTCGTATGGGAACGGCTGCCGTTTTGCGCGACGCCCTCTACAAATCCAAGCAATACATGGAGGCTAAGGAGCGCGCCGCCGATGATCCCAGTAAAATGCCCCAGTTTGACTTACAGAAAGAGGCCCAGATTCCTGTGTTGCGCCGCGAGATTCCGCTCAAAGCGCATGCTCACCGTGCTGATGATATGTTTACAGCGATCCGCATTGCCAAGGAATTTAATGTGCGCCTTACGCTCGATCATTGCACCGATGGGCACCTAGTTGCAGAGCGGTTGGCCAAGACCGGCTTGCCGGCCATTGTCGGCCCCAGCTTTGGTCACCGTGGCAAGTTCGAGCTGACCAACAAATCTTTCATCACGGCCTCAGCTTTGTCCAATGCCGGCATGAAAGTCGCACTGACGACTGATGCTCCTGTAACACCGCTACACACCTTGCCGCTCATGGCCGGTATGGCAGTGGCTGCCGGTATGGATGAAATGGAAGCGCTCAAGGCGATTACCATCAATGCAGCAGAAATTGTCGACGTGGCCGATCGTGTTGGTAGCCTAGAAGTTGGAAAAGACGCCGATATCGTGATCTATGATGGGCATCCTTTCGCCATCAATGGCAAGGCATGGAAGGTTCTCATCGACGGGCAGGTTGTTCACTCCTGCTAATTAACGATCCCACTAGCTCAGAGATAGGGGGACGTTCAGTTCGTCCCATGCATGCAAGCCTGGACGATTGAGCAAACTGCAACTAGAACCTTTTAGCAAGGAGGACTAGGAATGCAGTTAACCCAAAAAGAGATGATGTATCTTAAGGATGCCAAGTCGCAGGAAGAGCTTTGTGTTGCTAAGTACACCAACTACAGCCAACAAGTATCGTGTCAGCAGCTCTCAAGTATGCTAAAACAGATTGGTCAGCACGAACAGAAGCATCTGCAGACCGTGCAGCAAATTATGCAGGGGCAGATGCCGAATGTGAGTAGTTCCGGAGGCCAGCAGCAGGGCATGCAGTTTGGCCAGCTATCGGCACAACAGGGTGGCGGAGGCAGCATGTCCATGCAGGCCTCCGGTGGAGGACAAGGCCAGCAACAGCAACACATGCAGCATCAGATGCAGGCAGGCCATTCTGGTTCAGGCATGAGTTCCAGCATGGGCGGGCAGCCACTAAACGACAAGCAAATCTGTGAAGACCTACTGACCACAGAGAAGGCCGTTGCCGGACTCTATAACACGGCAACATTCGAGTTTACCAATCCACAACTGCGTCAGGTACTAGCCCATATTCAGCAGGAAGAACAGGACCACGCTTATCAGCTCTACAATTACATGGCGCAAAAGGGTTGGTATCAGGCTCAGTAAGTGAATTCCGGAGACAAGGTGAGACAGGGGGATGAGACAGGGGGACGTTCAGTTCGTCTCGTGGCGAGACGAACTGAACGTCCCCCTGTCTCCTATTGTAACAGAAACTTCAACATAGAAGCCCATAGATGTGTTATCATCTGTAATAGAGAAAGCGTCTCATTCTCAATACGCTATGGAACAGGGGAGGTACTAAACATGTGGGATTCTATCTTAATCAGCACCTTAGCAGGTTTGGCTACCGGAGTGGGGGCTCTGCTTGTGGCTCTATTTGGCAGACCGTCGCGACGCTTTTTATCGGCCATGCTTGGCCTAGCGGGTGGGCTAATGTTGGCCATTTCTGTGTTTGATTTACTGCCGGAAGCCGGTATGCTGGGCAACCATACAACGACTGTCTTGGGGTTCGTGTTAGGGGCGGGGCTGATGGCTTTGCTTGACGTCATCTTACCCCATGTGCACATGGACATGCAGACGCCAGAGAGTGGCGTTGTCGGCGGCCTGAGTGCAGCTCAAGTGCAACCGGCCTGCACTTCTGACCAGGGCAACGGTAAAGGGAGGCATCGGCGCGGCAGGCGTTGCGGAAAGACAGGTGGCTTTGAAGCTTGCCAGCTACAGAGCATGTTGCATTGCGGCCTGTTCTTAGCCATAGGCATAGCCTTACACAATCTGCCAGAGGGGTTGGCGATCGGTGCCGGCTACAGCAACAGTATAACTTTGGGCGCCACAATTGCTATAAGCCTGGCTCTGCATAACGTGCCCGAAGGTATGGTTACAGCTGCTCCCTTGTTGCTAGCGGGCATGGACAGATGGCGGGTGGTCGGTATTGCCACGTTGGCGGGCCTGATGACACCTATCGGTACCTTCATTGGTGCGGTTCTCATCAGTATCAGCTCTGAATTCGTCAGCATTGCCATGGCGCTCGCTGCGGGAGCCATGATTTATATAGTTAGCGATGAGCTGATTCCCCAGTCGCACGAGTATCACAGCCATGCGGCTAACTTAGGTCTAGTGGCCGGCTTTGTTTTAGGATATATGCTATAGAGAAGTGAGATAAGAGAAGGGGCGGACAACTGTCCGCCCCTTCCTATGCACTCTGTAGTTTATGCCTTAGCTTCCACCATACGATCAAGCTGTTGCTTCCAGCGTCCCCGGTAGAAGCGTAATGAGCTCATCGAGAAGCGGACAAACAGGTCCATTGTCATTGCTGCCCACACGCCCACGATCCCCCAGCCCAGACGCAAGCTGAGGAAATAGGAGAAAGGTAAGCGTATGCCCCACAGACCGAGTGCACCAATTACCATCGGTGCCTTAGTGTCGCCGGCACCTCGTAACGCGCCGTTAAAAACACTTGTGAGTTGCTGGGGAATTTGGGCAAGGCCCATTAGTATTAGATAATATGCACCGAGCTCAATTACCTCAGGTACGTTAGTCAACAGTCCGAAAACAAATTTGGGGGTGAAAACTAAGAAAGATGCGGTAAACGCGGTCAGTATTAAACTCCATTTAGCCAACTCTTTTACATAGCGTTCGGCAAGCTTGGTCGATCCCGCCCCCATACTTTGCCCCACAAAGGCAGTAGCAGCTACGCTGAAGCCGACAGCCGGCATATATGAGAGCGACTCGGCTGTCAGCCCCTGCTGGTGCGCAGCCAACGCAGTATCACCAAAGCTAACTACCAAACCAGTGAGCATAATTTGCCCTAACTGCATTAGAATGTTCTCTGCTGCAGTTGGCAGCCCTATCCCGAGCAATGCACGGACATCTTCACTTACCAAACGTACTCCGCGCAGCTTGAAAACTAAATTGTCTTGTCGATAGAGCATAATAAACAACGCCAACAAGGCCCCTGTAGCTTGAGCAATATTAGAGGCCCATGCCGCACCGATTACTCCCATCGGCTGGAATCCAAAGTGTCCGAAGATCAAAGCGTAACTGAGCACTACGTTAACCATGTTAATTACAGTAGCCACTTGCATCGGAACCTTGGTATTGCCGGCTCCACGCATAATCGCACCTGTTATC
Organism: Firmicutes bacterium UBA5500; assembly: GCA_002427055.1. Lineage (GTDB taxonomy): Bacteria > Bacillota > UBA994 > UBA5500 > UBA5500 > UBA5500. The sequence goes on from DIPA01000100.1 coordinate 14,657, forward strand.
TGCATGATAGCCATGAAAGGTACGCCCCAAATTGCTATGCGTAGGTAGTCGGTACCTACGTTGAGTAATTCACCACTAGTGTTGTAGAGCAAAACCAAGGTGTCGCGCGCAAAGAAAAAGACAAAAACAGAAATGGCGAGCACCATGCTAAGCGCTAAAACAAAGGCTTGTTCAGCATAACGTCCAGCTTTAGCACGATCATTAGCACCAACTGAGCGGGCTACCATAACGGTTGTGCCAGTACCGATGGCGGCAAAGAAGCCCCATACCAGCATGGTAATACGTCGTCCTAAACCGACCGAGCCAATTGCGACCTTGCCAACCCTACCTAGCATTGCCGATGAAACCATGCCAACCGCCATCTGCAAAACGTTCTCGATGGTTGCAGGCCATACCATAGCAAAAATCCTGTTGCGCATTTCCTTCTGACTAATGTTATTAGGGTCTGACCGCATTGCTTCCTGTTGTGCTGACAATTACAATCCCTCCGCTTTTTCTCTCTAAGTCAATAATTATGCAGTAAAGAGGTTGTTAAAAGCCGTATGTTAAAACTGTTTCGTTATTTATACAATCATATCCTGCTTCACTCCACTTGTGCAATTGCTAAGCGCCATATTTGGCCTACGAAGATGTTAAGAAAGTGTCTTTTACTAAGTAGTAGAATAACAACACTACTAGCAGGATATTGCTAGACTAGCGAGAAGGAGTATTTATGCGCTATTGATGGCGCCAACATGTAAGGGAGGTTTGTGGCATGGAGAAATATAGATGCATTCCTTGCGGTTATGTTTATGACCCGCAGGAAGGTGACCCCGACAGTGGTATCGAACCGGGCACTTCCTTTGCAGATTTACCGGAAGATTGGGTTTGCCCCCTCTGTGGAGCTGACAAATCGTTGTTTGAAAAGGACGAGTAACTAGGTGAAATTCGGGGCTGTCTAATGCTAGACGGCCCCGAATTTTTGGTCGCAATGCTAGAGGCATCATGCTTTGTTCATCCCGCATAGAATTAGACAGGCGTCCATTATCGGGTGCGCGGTAAGGGGAGGGAGCATGATGGCAATAAAACACAAGTTGCAATACGCTGTAGTACTTGGAACCTTGCTCGTGGTGGCTATGCTGCTTAGCCTGCACTTAGATTTATTCTTGCTGTTTATTACCTTAGACCGACAGGCGGTGCGAGTGGTGACCGCCAGCGCCATTAGCGAACCCACTGTGGCCCATCATCCCAATAGTGGACCGGTGAGTGAGGCCTTGCCGTGGGAGGCAGATGTCAATTTCCAGGCCCTCTCCGCCGAGCATGGCGCCGACATTCGCATGGGCGCTTTTGCTGTTACATTGCCTGATCACCTGCCGGGAGAGGAGTTTAATTTCACACGGGCTGCTGAAATTGTCGCCGGTTATGTGTTGCAACCCAACCAAGTTTTCTCTATGAACAACGATATTGGCCCTTTCGATGCCAGTAGAGGGTTTCGCGAAGGGGCGATCTATATAGGCGGGCAAATTGGGCGAGGAGTGGGTGGCGGCGTCTGCAAGATGGCAACAACGCTCTATAATGTAGCGATTTTATCCGACCTGCCCATTCTAGCGCGTCGTAACCATAGCATGCTAGTTCCTTATGTCAATCCCGGTCAAGACGCCACCGTGTCTAGTGGGGGCCTTGACCTCAAGTTTAAGAATGATACCGGCCAACCAATAGTCATCTGGGCCGACGTGGTCGGCCCAACACTTTACGTAGCTTTTTACGGGCAAAGAGTGCCGCCCACCGTAACTTGGCATCATGAAATACTCCAGCTGCAAGAGCGCCCGGTGCAAAGGCGCCTGAATTCGCAGTTAGCAGTAGATGAAGAGCGGGTAGTGATTCCCGGATCAGAAGGGATTGTGGTGCGTTCTTGGACAATACTGCGCTATCCTGATGGCAGAGTTGTTACGCGCGATTTAGGCGTAGATTGGTACCGCCCGATGGAGCGTGTAATTGAGCACGGCCCTAGACGTTAATACCTCTGGGGTAGGCGCAATTAGTCTTGCTACTTTGAGATAGTGAATGCTATAATAGAAACATCGCTGACTGACCAGTCAGTCAGAAGTAGGCTGGCTTTTTGGCTAGCCTATTGAAGTTAAGGGGGAGATAAAACGGATGCGTAAGCTATTTAGGCAGCTGAAGCCCTTCACCTGGTCAATTATCGCTGTGGTATTACTCGTGTTCCTACAATCGATGTCGCAGCTATATTTGCCTAACCTAATGTCGCAAATAGTCGATGTCGGTATCGTTAACGGCGATACCGGCTATATTCTGTCAGTCGGTTTGCGAATGATTTTGGTGGCCGCACTAGGGGCAGTCGCCATTATTGTGGCGCGTTACCTTACAGCCAAGGTAGCCGCTGGTTACGGAAACTCATTGCGCAAGCAAGTTTTCGAGCGTGTGGAGAGTTTCTCACTGTATGAGTTCGACCAAATCGGTACAGCCTCCTTAATCACAAGAACGACTAATGATGTCAACCAATTGCAGCAAGTAGTGGGCATGCTGCTGCGGATGACCCTGAGCGCCCCCATGATGCTTATTGGCGGCGTTATTATGGCTGTCTCAAAAGATCCTCGCTTGTCACTCGCCTTATTAGGGGTGCTACCTTTTCTGGCCCTGGCCATTGGCATTGTCGTGCGCAAGGGGTTGCCCTTGTTCCACTCGATGCAAGCGAAGCTTGACAAGCTTAACCTCGTGCTAAGGGAGAACCTAACAGGCATTCGTGTGATCCGTGCCTTTAATCGAACAGACTATGAGCAAAAACGTTTTACAGATGCCAACTACGACCTCACGAGTACTGCCATTCACGTTAGCAAGCTGATGGCTGTGATGAACCCAATTATGATGCTGACTCTCAACTTCATTATTATAGGTATCATCTGGTTCGGTAGCATTCGCATTGATACCGGTAATCTGCAAGTTGGAGACCTGATGGCCTTCGTTCAGTATGCCATGCAAATACTTAACTCGTTGATCATGTTGTCTATGCTCTTTGTCATGATTCCCAGGGCATCCGTTTCGGCTGATCGTATCAACGAAGTGTTAGAGATGGCACCGGAGATAGTTGATCCTAGCCAGGGGCAAAC
>DIPA01000100.1:17814-18300 GCA_002427055.1 Firmicutes bacterium UBA5500
TGATCCTAGCCAGGGGCAAACGGTAACGCAGCGAGCTAGCCTAGAGTTCCGCGATGTGACCTTTAGTTATCCCGGCGCAGAACAGCCGGCAGTCAAGAATATCTCTTTTTCGGCTAATCCCGGGGAAGTAACGGCAATTATTGGCGGCACTGGCTCCGGCAAGACGACCCTGCTCAACCTGATTGTCCGCTTCTATGATGTCGATAGTGGTGCCGTGTTGGTAGGCGGCAGCGATGTGCGCCAGCTTACCCAAGCCGATTTACGCTCACGTATTGGCCTAGTGCCGCAAAGCGCTGTTTTGTTCTCCGGCACGGTGGCCGACAATATTCGCTATGGTAAGCCCAATGCGAGCGATGCGGAAGTAGAAGCAGCCGCCCGCATTGCCCAAGCGACCGAATTCATTACCGGTATGCCACAAGGGTTTGAGTCACCAATTGCCCAAGGTGGCACCAACGTATCGGGTGGGCAAAAGCAGCGGCTCTCAAT
>DIPA01000100.1:18399-18707 GCA_002427055.1 Firmicutes bacterium UBA5500
AAGCAGCGGCTCTCAATTGCCCGCGCTTTGGTCCGCCGTCCCGAGATCTACCTTTTTGATGACAGTTTTTCTGCCCTCGACTTCAAAACTGATGCCAAACTGCGGGCCGCTTTGCGGCAAGAGACTAAAGAAGCGACTCTGTTAATTGTGGCGCAAAGAGTTAGCACGGTTATGGACGCCGATCGCATTATAGTCTTGGATGGCGGGCGTATGGTGGGCATGGGAAAACACCGGGAGCTACTGCAAAACTGCCAGGTATACCGTGAAATTGTGGCCTCGCAGCTTTCTGAGTCCAGCGGTATGATGTC
>DIPA01000041.1:0-1345 GCA_002427055.1 Firmicutes bacterium UBA5500
TTTGTAACAGGCTATATTGTTCTTCCTGATTTCAGGTAGTTAGCAGTATGTGATATCATGTGAAGTGGTTATAGGTGCTCATTCGGGAGGTGCTTGCTATGGATCCGGTTGCTTTTACGATTGGCGGTTTAGCTGTACGCTGGTATGGTATTTTGATTTCGCTTGGTATGTTTCTCGGCTTATACTTAGCTTTGCGTGAAATTCGGCGTTTAGGTGAAGATGAGGATAAATTCATCACCTTATTTCTTTATGTCATACCGGCGGCAGTAATTGGTGCTCGCCTCTACTATGTGCTTTTTTCAGGCATGCTAGATTGGTACCTAAGCCACCCCATGCAGATGTTCGATACTAGGCAAGGAGGTTTGGCCATTCATGGCGGCTTGATCGCTGGTTTTCTGGTGGGTTGGTTTTATACCAAACGTCAGGGCATTAGCTTTCGTAAATGGGCAGACGTAACGGCGCCCAGTGTGATTCTAGGGCAAGCTATAGGGCGATGGGGTAACTTCTTTAATCAGGAGGCTTATGGCTACGAAACCAATCTCCCTTGGGCAATGTACATAGATGGAGCTTATCGTCATCCAACGTTCCTTTATGAATTCATATGGAATATACTTGTTTTTATCTGGTTGTTGCGGCAACGCCGTCATAAGAAATTCGAGGGTGAAATAGTTCTGTGGTACTTCATACTCTATTCACTAGGGCGTTTCTTCATCGAAGCTTTACGTACTGATAGTCTCATGCTGGGCCCCCTGCGGGTGGCGCAAGTGATCAGCATTCTGATAGCAGTTATGGGCGTATATTTGCTTCGGCTGGGTAGGAAGCAGGCTTAACTAGCCAGGTTGTCTAGTGATGATACTCTATTGGCCAATACGAAGTTTGCAGGTAAAAAGCTGTCCAGTTGCTTGGACAGCTTTTTATGCTATTCCTCTGGTTTTTAGCCAGCTGATCAGAGGATGTCCTAGGCCAACTACGACAACAGCTTCGCTGATGGAAAGTGTAACGGTGCACAACCAGTAGGGAATCCCTAAGGCGGGTGCTAAGTACGTACTGACCAAGAATCCATTCAGTATGACTGGCCAGAGATAAGCTAACCAGCTATCTCTAGTGCGATATGTTAGGTAAGCTGCGACGAGAGTTATTAAGCTGCCGCCAAAGATATCTAAAGGACCAAACCCTCCCAGCAAGTTAGCCAATAGCACACCAATATACAAAGCGACAATCGATTCTGGATATATGATTGGTAACACAGCTAAGGCTTCGCTAGCCCTGAACTGGATGTGACCGAAACCAACTGGTGCTACCACAAAAGTAATAGCTACATACAGGCTAGCTATAATTGCCCCTC
>DIPA01000041.1:1407-5453 GCA_002427055.1 Firmicutes bacterium UBA5500
TAGCTATAATTGCCCCTCGCACTAATCGTTTTGACATGGTACTTACTCCTCCTTACGTTCTAACTTCCAAACTTAGCAGATTAAGCTTTTATGCGGAGCGCTGTTAGTAGGCCAGCAAACATAGTTTAGTAGAACCAAAGGCAAATGACAACTTCGGTCAGAAATTTTCTATGCTTGGCACCAGAACGGCTCAAATTACATACTATGCAGCATATATCGAGTGAAGAAGTGAGAAGGAACACTATCTAGTTGCTACTCATAAGATGGGTTGAGAGTACTGCACGACACTTTTTTAGTGGCGTGCAGAATGAGCAAAGGAGGGAAAAGGAAGCATGTGGAACAGCACCAAGCTATCAGGCGGTCTACGCGAAATAACAACCAAGGCGACCTGCGCTAAGGGCCAGAAGCGGTTCTGCCAGATACATAATATCGCGACTACCCATCAAGCAGAGATTGTCTTGGGTAATAGGATTACTAGCCACTCTTACACGGCTGATCCCCAACAGAACTCTGTGGCGATAAAAGGGTCTTATGATCTGCATATCTGGTATACATACGCTGATGGCACGTTAACAGCAGTTGACAAGAAAACGGTGCAGTATACCGAGCATATCCCTGTTATTGATCTAGAAGGTGAGCGGCTAGGGAAGGAAGAAAGCGTAGAGACAACAGTTACGCGGGAGCCGGAAGTTATCAGCACGCATGTGCGACGGGGCGCAGTTCAGGTCGAGGTAGAGTTAGAGTTCTATGTCGAGATCGTCGGTGAGACCAAGCTGTGGGTAAGGGTCTATGAACCTCCCTTTGCCGACGACAAGAAAGCTAAAGCGCTTGACCTTGAAGCTAGTGGCGATTATTTCGATGAAGATGATTTCGATGGGGATGAATATGAAGATGATTTGGAGGATGAAGACGAAGATTTCACTTTGTAATCCCTCCCTGCAAAAATGGGTGATTGCATTACATCCCAGCTTTGCTCCAGAGTGCTACTCTGGAGTATTTTTTTTACATCGTATGAACGAGTGCGTCTGAGGCTCACCGCTAGCTGAGGCTCTACATATCTTGAAGCAGGAACTCCATGTGACTGGGGGGGTGCAACATTGAGATGAGGGTGCGGTTATTTACATTACGGCGGCCAGGGGAAGTCCAGATGCCGGCTAGCCTATGTAGGGCAGAGAGTTTAGCAGATGGTAGTACTATCAATGTGAATTTTGGTCAGAGACAGATGAAGGTTGTACTTAGGTTTGTTCCAACAGGTTCTCGCCAAGGCAGGAGATTGGGTTTGAGTACGGATGTGATGCAAGCTTTAGGCTTACGATCTGGAGCTAGGGTAAGTGCAACGTTGGATGTGCAAAAGGCACGGCTACGACTAGGCCCGGTCGTAGCTATTATGCTCTGGCGATATCGCTCGTTACCTTCTAGTTACATTTTTGGTGCCGCTACCGATATGGCTCGGACTTTCGTCCGTTTGGCGCGTGGCCAAGGCGCTATTGCCTATGCCTTCTCCCCCAAGGATATTCACTGGGATAGTAAAAGCGTTCTGGGTTTTGTCCCCGCCGGCAAGAGTTGGCGAAAAGTAAATGTGCCACTACCAGATGTAATCTATGACCGAATTCAGAGCCGCGGCATAGACGCTAGCAAACGCGTTCAGGGTACGAAGCGGCAACTGATGGATATGGATGGTTTACACTACTTCAATCCCTGTTTTCTTGACAAGTGGGAGACATATGAGGCGCTGGTACAGGATCCAATTGCAAAACAGTATTTGCCTAAGACAGAGCGTTTAACTTCTCTAGACCAGTTGAAGCCTTGGTTGCGTAGTTATCAGACAGTATTCATCAAGCCTTCGCGAGGCTCATTGGGGCTAGGCATAGTTAAGATTAGTCGAATGGCAAGGGGCTTTCGCTATCATCGGATTCGCATGGGTGGGGGAAGCAGAGCCGGAGTCTGTGATTCGCTGCAAAAGTTAGAAGGGCGACTAAAGGCGATTTTACCAAGGCGTTCTATGATTATCCAGCAGGGTTTGCACTTGGCTCGTTACGGAGGTCGACCTTATGATATCCGTGTCATGATTCAGAAGACCCCACGTGGGAATTGGGTGTGCACTAACATGATTGCCCGAGTTGCTTCTGCAGGCAGCGCTGTTTCTAATGTTGCTGAAGGAGGCACCATGATTTCCGTTAGAAGAGCTATTCGTGGATCACTTCGCATCAACGCTCGAGCAGCCACTAGGCGTATTCGACGTGGCGCCAGGGTGATTGCGCGCGCAGTAGAAGAGAGGATGGGGCAAGAGTTTGGCGAGTTTGGCGTTGATATGGCTTTAGATAGGCGGGGACGGCTCTGGTTAATTGAAGTAAATGCTAAGCCGGGGCGGCAGAACGACAGTATGCCTGGGACCCCTCCCTCGATGCGACGGGTCGCACGTTATGCAGTTTCCAGGGCAGGATTTAGCGAAAGGGGGTGAGCCTGTTGGCGCTCGGCTTGATCATCATGCCAAATGAGACAAATCGTAACCTCTTAGCAGAGCTGATCCCGGAAGCGCTGGTAAGCCCAACTTATCAGTCAGGAAACTGGCGGTTTATTATCCGTTTTGGAGACGCAAGCGGCAGTGATGACAATTGCTTCATACTCAATCGTGCAGCTGTTCTATCCGCTACTGATTTGCTTAATGCTGCACAAGAGCATTGGCAAACTAGCTCGGTGCGTTTTCTGGCACCAGGGAAGCGACTGACGTTTTATAGACGTTATCGGGTACAGGTTTTTGACCTATTCCCTATTTATATGCGCAGAAGTGAGATAGGCCGTCGCCGGTCTTATGCAGTTCGTCCTCAGAGTTCGCAAGAAACCCGTCGAGTAGGTGAATTGGCTGTACGAGCTTTTTATACGGCTGGTCTAGACGTTGGTTCTGTAGATATTGGCCTGAGTAGTGGAGGAAAACTATACATCCTCGGAATTAATACCTGTCCTCGTATGACGAGGAGCATCGGGGTAACTTACGCTAAGTATATCCGATCCTGGATAGAACGTATGGATGTATATTGGTCAAAGGGTACGTTCAGTAGCCTACTAAACATGAAAGAGACAAAGTGTCCTAACTATCTGCTTGGTGCAGATCCGGAATTTGCTCTACGTGATGCACGCACCGGCCGTATGGTATTTGCTTCTGATTATTTCCCCATGCAAGGCTTAATTGGTTGTGATGCTCGTCGGGTGAAAGTAGGCCGTTCTGGGTACCCCCTAGCTGAGGTTAGGCCTCGCCCAACCCAGTGCCCCTTGGATCTCTATGAAGGAATCGTTGGGGCTTTACGCAGAGCGAATAGTCTGGTACCCAATCGGCATATCGAATGGCGTGCAGGCACATTACCTTTCAGCAAGTTGCCGGTAGGCGGCCATATTCATTTTGGGATGCTACCAACTAGTGGACTTTTGAGAGCGTTAGACAGTTACCTGGCGGTTATTTTTCTGCTCCTAGAAAATCCGGCTGCTGCCCGTAGCCGGCGCAGGAGGTATGGTTGGCTCGGCGATCATCGTTTGAAAACGCATGGAGGGTTTGAGTATCGCGTAGTGCCAAGCTGGTTGGTAAGCCCTGTTTTCGCGCGCGGAGCGCTTTGCTTAGCTAAGGTAATAGGTTGCGATTGGTATCGCTTACACCATGATGTCTTTGTGAATCCTGAGGCAAGATCAGCCTTTCGGCGCGCTGATCAAGAGTATTTTCGCTCTGAGTTGGCCGGTTTATTGCTTATGATTCGCTCATTGCCCAGTTATGGCAGCTACGCGCAAGAAATAGAAGCCATGTTGGCTTATGTCGAGCAGAACAAACGCTGGAAAACATCTGCTAATCTGCGGCGTAGTTGGCGTTTGCTTAGGCGGCGCCGTAGAAGTCGGGCATCATCACAAGGCCTTGGGTAAAACCATATATTATACTACGGCGAGAGGCGCATGTGTTGGATAGGCCTCTTGGCCTGCTGTCCGCTAGCATGCACACTTGCTGGGAAGAGTGAGAGGTGGATAGACGTGGCAGTAAAAAAGGGATTAGTGGGGGTTATGAG
>DIPA01000041.1:5631-6107 GCA_002427055.1 Firmicutes bacterium UBA5500
CAGAGAGCAGGTTTCTGCGAGAGTTGTCGCAAGCTGCTCGTCTTGTAGGCGTGCAATTAGTAGTGTTCAGCCCGTTAGACATTAGTTGGGGGCACGGTACTGTACTAGGCTTTACCCATAAAAAGGGCGTCGGTTGGCAAGCTAGGCAGTACCCTGTGCCCCGAGTCGTCTATGATCGCTTGTTCCCCAGCCGTGGTCGTTGGCAACTGTATTTTTCGCAAGTAGCACGTATGCGTCGTACTTTCAGGGTAACTATGATGGGGCGAGGGTTGCATGGGAAATGGCAAATGTATCGCATTATAAGGCGCTACGAAGATTTACGCCCTTATTTGCCTGAAACAAGATTAGGAAGTGTGCAGAGCCTAGCAAGCCTGCTCAGCAAATACGAAACAGTCTTTGTTAAGCCTGTTTTTGGCAGTGGAGGCAAAGGGATTGCTTGTGTTCGCCGTTGGCGGGGAGGTTATGTAGTAAAACGC
>DIPA01000041.1:6173-7259 GCA_002427055.1 Firmicutes bacterium UBA5500
GGGAGGTTATGTAGTAAAACGCGTAGGGAGACCACGACTACGAGCTACCTCATTGGCAGGTGTTGTTGCTGCTCTGGGCGGCGTAAGTCGTCGCCAATTGGTGCAGCAAGGCCTGAAGCTGAATCACTTACAAGGTAGTACTTTTGATATTCGTAGCATCGTACAGAAGAATGGAGACGGTCAATGGCAGATATCAGGGAAAGCAGTACGAGTTGGACGCCGTGGGAAAATCACTTCTAATTTACATACAGGTGGTAGGGCATATAGTGTCCCCTCGGTTCTGCAGCGCTGTTTTTCCGAGAGGGCTGAAGCAATTGAAGCTGAACTGGAAAGCTTAGCTATTCGAGTAGCTGAGGTGATGGATAAACATGCCGGACCACTGTGTGATTTGGGGTTGGATATGGGAGTGGACGTTGAGGGAAAGGTCTGGCTTATTGAGGTGAATTCCAAGCCTGGTCGTAAAGTGTTTCTGCAAATTGGTGATAGGGAGGCGCGGCAACGTGCTGTGCGTACATTAATGGAGTACGCTAAGTATTTGGTCGAACAGCGCCGTCAAAGGAGGTGATGCTGTAGATGTTGGATACGGGTATAGTAAGAATCATCGGTCGTGGTGAATCCGCGGTTTGTTCTCTACCACGTAGTTTACTAGCGCAGGCAGGTTGGCGTGCCGGGGAGTATGTGAAGATCTCTTTCGGTAGTGCTAGCAGGAAAGTTCGCGTGCAGGGGGGCGAGGAAGGCGTCTGGCAGATGCCTTTCGGTGTGCTGCGCGGCTTAGGAATTGTACCCAGGCGCTGGTCGTATCATCTAGATAGTGAACGCAGGTTGATTCGATTAGGCCCGCTGATTGGGATCATGACAACATGGCATGTGACGCCTTACTTTCGCTCTGTTATGCGGGCCGCCGCTAGTCGCGGTATGATGGCCGTAGTCTTTCGTCCTCAAGCCCTGCGTGCGGCTGGACGACAGTTAGAGGCCTGGGCCCTAGTGAAAGGTGTTGTTACTCGAGTTTCAGTACCTTGGCCCGATGTAGTTTATAATCGCATTCCTAATCGTGGGGGCGAACTGCTGCGGAGTACTAGAAGTTGC
>DIPA01000076.1:0-3109 GCA_002427055.1 Firmicutes bacterium UBA5500
ACGGGGACGTTCAGTTTGTCCCATCCGGCGCTTAGGCAAAATTGTAGGGGCGTATTGCCCCCGTGCCTGTTATTATGCTATAATTTCTTCTGTGCATTGTGCTAGAATATTGTGGGCGTGGCTGCACGCTGCGTTTGCTATTTTTTCTTAGGCTTTTTGGAAAGAGGTGAATAGACGTGAAAGAGAATATCCATCCTAACTACGGCAAGGCGATTGTTACATGTGCTTGCGGCGCGACTTTTGAAACTGGCTCTACCAAGAAGCAGCTAAGAGTCGAGCTCTGTTCGAAGTGCCATCCTTTCTTCACTGGTAAGCAGAAGTTTGTTGACACCGGCGGTCGTGTAGATCGTTTCAATAAGAAGTACGGTTTAGTCAATAAGTAAGCAGCTAAGGAAGCAGAGCTACGAGCAGTAGCTCTGCTTCTTGTCTTCTTATGAGCTATGGATTTGGTTCTGGGCTAGCAATGAGAGGAGGTGCCCTGTGCGCAAGGTAACTACCATTGGTGGGCAGGCTGTAATGGAAGGCGTTATGATGCGCGGTCGCAAGAATTTGGCTATAGCCGTGCGTCAGCCCGACGGTGAGGTAGTAGTTGAGGTGCGTCCTAATTGGCGCCTAACCAATTATGTGCCGATAATGCGGTTGCCGTTTTTGCGGGGTACAGCTGCCCTAATTGAGGCTATGGTTATTGGTGTCGATGCCATTCTTTTCTCAGCTAACGCTTCTCAGCCCGATGACGTACAACTCGGCAAGTGGGAGGCTATTTTAGCTACAATACTAGGCCTGGGTTTGGGCGTGGTGTTATTCATGCTGTTGCCGACCTTCGTTGTGCATTTGCTGAATCCTTTGGGTTGGGCTCCTATTTGGTTGAACTTAGTAGAAGGCCTCTTGCGTATGGCTATTTTCCTTAGCTACATGCTGGCTGTGGGCCTGATGCCGGATATGCGCCGTTTTTTTCAGTATCACGGAGCGGAGCACAAGACTATTCACACTTTTGAAGCCGGCGAGGCGCTTGAAGTGGCTAATTTGCGCGGCAAGCGGGCTGAACACCCGCGTTGTGGCACAGCTTTCTTATTGCTCGTGATGCTGGTGAGTATTGTTACTTTTTCCTTTTTTGGTTGGCCAAACCTAGTGGTGCGTCTGCTAACTCGCATAGCTTTGCTACCGGTGGTAGCGGGCATAGCGTATGAGCTTAGCCGGGCAGCTGCTCGACGTGTTGACGGGAGCGGGCCGCTCAACTGGTTAATGGCACCTGCGCTCTTGCTGCAAAGGACAACCACGCGCGAGCCGGATGATGAGCAAATGGAAGTGGCCATTGCGGCTTTGCAAGGGCTATTAGCGGTGGAGCCCGATTTGGCACCCTGTTAGCTACTAGAGCAGCCGATGAGCCAGGTAATGTTTTTGCTGCTTTAGAAAGGGGGCAATAAAATGTTTGACAAACTAGCTAATATTAAAGAGCGTTATGATGAGCTGACTAAGTTAGTCAGTGACCCTGATATGATTAGCCGCCAAAATGAGTGGCGGGAACTTATGAAAGAACAGGCGAGCCTTAGCGATACGGTAGAGGCTTATAATGCTTACATGAGTTGCCGGAGCGAATTAGAAGCTGCTCAAGCTATGCTGCATGAAGCTGGGGTTGACGCCGAGTTTAAGGAACTCTTGGAGCTGGAAATAGAGGAACTTGAAGCGAGGTTAGAAGGTATCGAGAATGACCTGAAGCAGTTGCTCATTCCGAAAGACCCTAACGATGAAAAGAACGTAATTATCGAAATTCGCGGCGGTGCGGGTGGCGACGAGGCGGCCATTTTCGCGGCCGATCTGTTCCGGATGTATAGCCGTTATGCCGAGCGCCAACGCTGGCGCGTGGAAATGATGCACATGAATGAGAACGATTTGGGCGGTTTCAAAGAGGTTATTTTCATGATTGAGGGCAAGGGTGCCTACAGTCGCCTCAAGTTTGAAAGCGGCGTGCATCGCGTGCAGCGGGTACCGGCTACTGAGGCCAGCGGACGTATTCATACTTCAACTGCTACCGTTGCCGTGTTGCCGGAGGCAGAAGAGGTAGACGTAAATATCGATCCTAACGACCTGCGCGTTGATATTTATTGCAGCTCGGGCCCAGGTGGTCAGAGCGTTAATACGACCTATTCGGCTGTGCGCATCACCCACTTGCCGACGGGTGTTACGGTTGCTATGCAAGATGAGAAATCGCAGATCAAAAACCGCGAGAAGGCAATGCGTGTGCTGAGGGCGCGGGTGCTGGAGTTGGAGCAGGAAAAGCAGCATGCGGAGTTAGCAGAAACACGGCGCAGCCAGGTTGGCACTGGTGACCGCAGCGAGCGTATTCGCACCTACAACTTCCCCCAGGGTCGTATTACTGACCATCGAGTCGGGTTAACGGTGCATAATTTGCCGTCGGTGTTGGATGGCGATATTGATGAAATTATCGAGGCTTTGATCACTAGCANNAGATCAAGAACAAAGAGAAGGCTATGCGTGTGTTAAGGGCGCGCGTGCTCGAACTGGAGCAGGAGAAGCAGCATGCCGAACTAGCTGAGACTCGCCGTAGCCAGGTGGGCACGGGTGACCGCAGTGAACGCATTCGCACCTATAATTTCCCGCAAGGCCGTATTACTGACCATCGTATAGGGCTAACGGTGCATAATCTACCGGGCGTTTTAGATGGTGATATTGACGAGATAGTTGATGCTTTAGTCACCAGCAGCCAGCTAGAAAGTCTGCAAAGCAGGGCAGAACAATGAAGAAAAGAGCAGCTTGGCAGCAGGCCACTGAGCGTCTAGGCCGGGCAGGCAAGGCGGACGGCCGTTTTGAGGCCGAGTTGCTACTCCGAAGCGCGCTGGTTGAAGACCGGGCGCGCTTTTTTACCACACTGGATGATGAGGTTGACGAGGCGTTACTGGCTAAGTATTGGCTGTGGCTTGAGGAGCGAGCTAGTGGAAAGCCGCTGCAGCATATTGTAGGCCGGCAAGAGTTCATGGGGTTGGAGTTTATGGTGACGCCGGATGTGCTCATCCCACGCCCTGATACGGAAATGGCGGTAGAGGCGGCGCTGTTGCTTTTACGAGGTAGGGAACGCCCTCAGGTGGTCGAC
>DIPA01000076.1:3236-4112 GCA_002427055.1 Firmicutes bacterium UBA5500
AACGCCCTCAGGTGGTCGACATTGCTACCGGTAGTGGCGCGATTGCTGTGGCTTTGGCTTATCATTGCCCTCAGGCACAGGTTTGGGCAACAGATATTTCTACCGCGGCCTTGGCTATAGCCAAGCAGAATGCTCTGCTCAATGGAGTAAGTGAGCGACTGACCTTTGTGGAGAGCTCTTGGGGAGAGAAGTTGCTGGCGCAAGGTCTGCAGTTTGATTGTGTAGTGTCTAACCCGCCCTACATTCCCAGCGGCGATATCCCCCGGTTAGCCATTGAGGTTCAGCAGGAACCGCATTTGGCCTTAGACGGTGGCCCTGATGGTCTAGATTGTTACCGAGCCCTAGTGCCCGAGGCCAAGGCCTTGCTGCGCTCGGGTGGGCATATTGTGCTTGAGGTGGGCCAGGGGCAAGCAACTGCTGTAGGTGCCTTGCTTAAGCACCGCGGATTCGGCGATATCACGATTCGCCCCGATTTGGCAGGTATCGACCGTGTAGTTTGCGGATGTTGGGATTAATTCCCCACGACAGTCTTGCGTAAGGGGCTGTTCACTACAACTCCTCTTCGTATTAGCCAGAAATAGAATTCATTAGGGCAGTGGATACTGCTTGGACCCTGGAGCAGGCTCCAACGGGTCTACGCAGTATCCAGCTGCCCTCTCCGAGTGTGGAGGATTCGCCCCCTACAGCCTTCCCTAGGGTTGCGATATGTCTGATGGCCACTGTGCTATTTAACAAGGTTAAATAAATTTCCCCAGACTATTGACAGGGGTGTTGGGGCAGGTTATTATAATCCCGAGTGAATGACTCGGATATGATGCTGGTGGCTAGGCGCAGCAGTGCAGCGCCCCTACTGGTTGCTGGATTTGAAGTCCAGAA
>DIPA01000076.1:4186-6938 GCA_002427055.1 Firmicutes bacterium UBA5500
GTTGCTGGATTTGAAGTCCAGAAGGCACGTGAACTTTGCGCATAATCCTGAGTGTTTTGCTCAGAATAATTGAGAGTTAATTCTGGGGGGTGACTGTGTGCGGTTATCTACCAAGGGCCAGTATGCTGTGCGGGCGATGTTGGTGTTGACCATGCGTCAGGCCGAGGCCCCCATTGCTCTTAGGCGGGTTGCAGAGCTTGAGGACATCTCGGCTCAGTATTTGGAGCAAATTTTCGTGGATTTGAGGAAGGCACAGCTCGTTACAGGAGTACGAGGTGCCAGTGGCGGTTACCAGCTGGCGCGGCCGGCTGATCAGATTACGGCGGGAGACATTTTGCGTGCGGTGGAAGGGCCAATTGCGCCGGTGGAATGTGTGCAGAAGGATCATCCTGAAGCTTGTCGGCGGGCCAATATCTGCATTACACGCGAATTGTGGATGCGCTTGCGCGATAGTATGTCGGCTGTATTAGATACAACTACGTTGGCAGATATGGCTGGGACAGTTGTCACCAACGATACTGAGGAGGGCTAATTTAATGCGATCAATTTATCTCGATCATGCGGCTACAACGCCGGTTCACCCAGAAGTCATTGCAGCTATGTTACAGTATTTTCGCCCGCTGTATGGAAACGCTTCCAGCGTGCATGGTTTTGGCCGTCAGGCTCGGATAGCAATTGATAAAGCCCGGGAGACGGTGGCTAAGGCGATCGGTGCTCAGCCGAATGAGATCTACTTTACTAGTGGCGGAACCGAATCAGATAACATTGCGCTGATGGGGGTAGCCGAGGCGCAACGCGATAAGGGGCGCCACATTATTACGAGCAGTATTGAGCATCATGCTATCCTAGATACTTGTGCGTACTTAGAAAAAGCAGGCTTCGAGGTTACTTATTTGCCTGTGAATGCCGACGGACTAGTTAGTCTGACTGATGTGAATGCTGCTATTCGGCCTGATACGATTCTGATCAGTATTGGTCATGCCAATAATGAAGTGGGTACCATTCAGCCAATTGCTGAAATCGGCGCTATTGCTAAGGCACACGGCGTTTATCTGCATACCGATGCAGTGCAGTCTTTCGGTACCCTGCCAATTGATGTCAACGAAATGCAGATCGATTTGCTATCGCTGTCTGGACATAAGATTTATGGCCCGAAAGGTATTGGGGCCCTTTATGTGCGACGTGGTACACGCGTGCACCCGATTCAGCATGGTGGTGGACAGGAGCGCAAGTTGCGCCCGGGAACTGAGAATGTACCCGGTATTGTCGGACTAGCTAAGGCCGTGGAGCTGGCTATGCAGGAGATGGCAGCCCGTACAGAGCATATGACGCGCTTGCGCGATAAGTTAATTGCAGGCCTGATGGCCGTACCGGAAGTGAAGCTGAATGGACATCCTGAAAAACGACTACCTGGTAATGTAAACGTTAGTGTTAAGTACGTAGAAGGTGAATCGTTAATCTTAAGTCTTGATTTACGCGGTATTGCGGTTTCGTCTGGTTCTGCTTGTACTTCGGGCTCGCTTGATCCTTCGCACGTGCTGATTGCTATGGGGCTAGATCATTTGCAGGCGCATGGTAGCTTGCGCCTAACTCTAGGGCGCGATACCAGTGAGGCCGATATCGATTATGTAATAGAGGTTTTCCCGCAAGTAGTTGAGAAACTGCGGGCTATGTCACCGTTATATAACCGGTTGGAGAAGGAGGAATAATCATGAGCGCAGCTATGTATAGTCAGAAAGTAATTGATCATTTTTCTAACCCCCGTAATGTAGGCACGATAGAGAATGCTGATGGTGTGGGCGAGATTGGCAATGTCACCTGTGGCGATATCATGCGTATTTACATCAAGGTTGATAAGAATGGCGACGAAGAGCGCATTGACGACATTCGCTTCCAAACCTTCGGTTGTGGTGCGGCAGTGGCTACCTCTAGTATCGTAACTGAAATGGTCAAGGGTATGACGCTAGATGAGTCGCTTAAGGTCACGAACAAAGATGTGGCTGAGGCGTTAGGTGGGTTGCCACCGGTCAAGATGCACTGCTCTAACTTGGCGGCTGATGCGCTAAAGGCAGCGATTAAAGACTATCGCGAGCGTCAGGAAAAGGATAAGGAATAGGTCTTGCCGGAATAAATAATCCCTCCAGTTCACTTTTGATCTGGAGGGATTTCTGCTTCTTTAGCCATAGAGTCCGGCAATGAATGCTTGGGTCTTTTTGTGCTGGGGGGAGCTAAACAGTGCGTCTGTTGTAGCAAACTCTAGCAACTCTGCTTCATACATAAAAGCGGTGTAATCGGAGATGCGTTTTGCTTGGAAAATATTATGAGTAACGACTACAATAGTGTATTTCTCTTTTAGTCCTAGTAAAAGCTGCTCAATTTTCTCCGTGCTCTTCACGTCTAGTGAGGAGCAGGGCTCATCTAGCAAAAGCACAGTCGGATCTACCGTGAGCGCTCTTGCTATACAGAGGCGTTGCTGTTGGCCGCCAGATAGCTTGGTTGCGTTTTTGCCTAGGTCATCCTTTACTTCTTCATATAGATTAGCTTGTTTAAGCTTCTCGACAATTAGGGCATCTAGTTTTGTCTTATCCTTAACGCCATAGTAAGTTGGTGCATAAGCCATGTTTTTGTAGATCGAGAAAGGGAACGGGGTTGGCGTTTGGTAGACGAGGCCAATCTTGCGCCTGAGCACTTCTTCGCTCATAGTTCTTGTGTTCTGCCCCTCAAACAGCACGTCGCCCGTAAAGGAGGCTTC
>DIPA01000076.1:7016-12680 GCA_002427055.1 Firmicutes bacterium UBA5500
GCCCGTAAAGGAGGCTTCTATTTCCTGCTCTATCATGCGGTTTAACGACTTGAGCAACGTTGTCTTTCCGCAACCAGAGGGGCCAATAATGCAGGTTATCTTATTCTTAGGCAACTTCATATTAATATTTGAGAGTGCCTGCTTGCCATCATAACTGACATTTACATTCTTGAGCTCTAAGATTATTTCCATAGCTTGCTCCTTCTGTTTGCATAAAAAATGGCCAGCCCGTTGCTAACTAATACTATTGCCATGAGCACGAACGCTGTACCATAGGCATTTTCTGTAGATGTGCCTTGAGTAAGCAGCATAAAGAGGTGGTATGGCAAGGCCATGGCAGGCTCTAGCATGGTAGTGGGGACGGGGGAGTTGATGACTGCACCGGTGAAGATCAGCGGTGCTGTTGCCCCTACTGCATAGCATCCGCCCAGTATTATACCTGAGACCAAACCTCCCTTGCAGCCTGGTAGCACAATTTTGCCTATAGTATGCAGTTTGCTCACACCCAGTGCATAGGAGGCATTGATTAGATCGCTTGGGAATTCGCGCATTACTTTTTCAGCACGTACTTCAATGAAAGGCAGTATCATGATGCCTTGGGCAATACCCCCTGCAAGAATAGATTTACCGAGGCCCATCCGTAACACTAGCAGCGTATAGCCGAACAGTCCTAACACGATTGACGGCACTCCTGCTACGCCCTGTATTGCGGTTTGCATTAGTGCCGCTACTCTACGACTCTTGCAGTAGAAGACCAAATAGATGGCAGTAGCTATCCCTAATACTGCTCCGAGTGCGCAAGCAACTAGGGTGAAGTATAGGCTACCAACTATGGCTGGTAATATGCCGCCTGCGCTGCCAATAATGCCACCACGGGGTACATCGGTAAGAAATTGCCAAGAAATAGACTTGCTGCCGATAGCAAAAATGTAGGCAAACATGAAGACGATTATTGCTACGATCAGTAGCAGAGATGTATAAGCCCATATGCGCACAGCTCGTTGACGCCATTTCATCTTTGCAGCCCCCCTACTCCAGTACCTTCTGTTTGACGCTCATGATAATGGCATTGATAGCGAATAGCAGTAGCATCAGAACTAGGCCGGCCGCATAAAGAGCATGGTAATGCAGGCTGTTTACTTCCACCATCCCCATTTCTAGTGCAATTAGCGCGGGTATGGTCTGAGCTTTCCCCAGCAGGGTGGGAAATTTGGTGGAGTTGCCGATAACCATCATCACTGCCATCGTTTCCCCCATTGCGCGACCAATGGCCAAAGCCATGCTGACTAATATACTCTTGCGCGAAGCGGGTAGTATGAGTTCTGTAACCATGTACCATTTGGATACGCCTAGTGCGCTAGAGGTTTTCTCATAGGCCTCTCTATGCTTTAGCATGGTTTCGCTACAGGCCGAGATCATAAAAGGCAGTATCATAATTGACAAGAGGATGCCGCCAGCAAGTACAGATTCTCCGGCTGATCTGCCCAGATTCTCGAAGCACTTCACAATCACCATTAGCCCGACAAATCCGTACACAACAGAGGGTATCCCGGCTAGGAGGTCTATGAAAGGATATAAGAGGTTGCGCTGCCTCTGATTTGCTTGACAGGAAAGAAAGACTGCAGCGCCCACGCCTACGACAAGCGCAATGGCTACTGCTATTGCTGAAACATATAGGGTGGCTACTATCATGTTGAATATGCCGTAACTGGGCTCGCCGACAAAAGCAACAGGATACCATTTGCTGCCGAACACAAAATCAGCGACCCCTATTTGCTTAAATGCGGGTATGCTTTCGCGCGCTATGAAGAGAGTGATAAACACAAGCAACAGCGCGGTGATGGCAGCGAGTAGCTTGATGATCCTTGACACGATTTTGTCGAGACTGGTATGCATAGCATTATCTCCTTGACAAAGGATTTCTAAAAAACCAAATATACCGCCACCTGGTATGGTGGCGGTATATTTTCATTGACATAACAAGAAGTTACTTGCTGGGGATATAGCCATTGTCAATAATAGCAGCTTTACCGACGTCGGAGTAGATGTAATCGATGAAAGCCTGTTGGGCTTTGGTCGGCTCGCCATCCATGATGAACATGACCGGACGCTGAATGGTATAGGACCCATCAATAATATTCGCTTCAGTAGGTTCTACGCCATCAACCTTAAACGCAAATAAGTTATCAATGTTTTTGTTATAGACGCCATAACCAGCGTAGCCGATAGCCCATTTATTTTCAACAATCTTTGTTGCCAGGGCGCCCATAGAAGGGGATTGGATAGCGTTCTCCGAGATGAGGGTCTCGCCCATGATGGCCTTCTGGAACACTTCATATGCTCCGCCGCTTAGGTCGCGAATGACAACCACGATTTCCTGATGTTCAAGAGAAGGATCTACTTCATCCCAGTATTTGAGCTCGCCGGAGAAGATCTTTTTCGCCAGGTCAGAAGAGATATCATCCATCAGTTTGCAAATGGGGTTATTTTTGTTGACGGATATAGTAAGTGCATCTTTAGCAACCATATATTCATGGTAGTCTTTTATAGCTTCTTTTTCGGAATCTTTGATTGCGCGTGCCAGCATGCCAAAGTCACTGGTTCCTTCAAGCACAGCTTTGACGCCAGCTCCACTGCCGCCGGAGGAAACGTAAATAGCGATATCGGTTTCAGGGAAGCTTGGGTCGACTTTGTTCCAGGTCTTATATTCTTCGGTGAAAGTGGATCCGATGGAAGCGATGATAGGGGCGAGGGAAGTAGATCCGTTGAAGTAGATTTGGCCCTTAAAAGCGTTCTTGTCAGAGTTTGGCGTACAGCCAGTGAATAATGCGGCTACCATAAGTAAGGAGATTAACAACGCAGCAGTCTTTTTCATGCTCTAACCCTCCATAATGTATGTTAAGACAATATATAAGCCGCAAATATGCTTGCAGCTAGTTGGAGGATATCATGTTTGCTTGCATGTAGTCAATATGCAACATAAACAAGGGGTCTCCGCTAGCATACATGTGTAATCTATACTGATGCTGATGGGCATCGGTATAAGTAGAACACAGCTAGCAGAGACCTTAGCTCTATTATGGCCAGCATTGCGCAATGTATGCTTGGTAATTTTTGCTCATATTTTGATTCCCTATTGATCTATCACAGCATTGCCCAAAGCCAAGGGGCGGATCTCATCCGCTCCCTATATCCAGCCTTGGGCAACCTTTCAAGGTGATCTACGTATAGACTACTAAAGTTACCGCAACGCCTTTGCCGTTGCTAGGAGGGAGTGGCGCAGATGTCAGATTTTCGGGACACTAATGCTGAGCAACGCGAACTACGTGAAGCCATTGCAGCCGGTCAAGAGGTCTTGTATCACCTCGACTCCGTTGGCAAATCGCTAGATTCGGCTTCCAACTGGGGCATTTGGGACATGTTGGGCGGTGGTCTGTTTGTGACTTGGGCTAAGCACTCTAAGCTAGACCAAGCCAGAGAAGCAGCGCGCAAAGCGCAACAGGCTTGTCGTGTTTTTGCCCGCGAGCTAAAGGATGTACAAATGCAGCTAGATTCTAGCCTGCAGCTAGATGGCTTCCTTAAGTTTGCCGACTTCTTCTTTGATGGTTTTCTTGCCGACATCATGGTGCAGTCACGCATCGGAGCCATGCGCGATGATATTCGCCGTCAACGCGCTTATATAGAGCGCACGCTGCAAACATTACGTTCGAGATTACAGAGCATTAATCAGGAATAACAGTTACACAGGCCTTTTCTGATTTTCGGCTCCAGTTACGGCACTAGCCGCTGGCGGTCGCGCGGGAAGAGGGTGGCTTGGCGCAAGTTATCGAGGCCGAGCATGCGGGCAGTTAACCGCTCTAGGCCGATGGCCAGCCCACCGTGCGGTGGTGCGCCATATTTGAATGCTTCTAGGTAAAACGCATAGGCTTCCGGGTTAAGGCCGCGGGTTAGCAAAGCCTGCACTAGCTCATCATGTCGGTGAATACGCAGACCGCCGGTGGTGATCTCGAGGCCGCGGAACAGCAAGTCGAAGGAATGCGTCAGCTCGGGGGCCTCTCTTTTGCTAAGCGCATAGAAAGGCCGCACTGTAGTTGGGTAGTCGGTCACGAATACCAAGGGGGTTGCCCAAGTTCGCTCGGCGTATTGGCAAAGCAATTTTTCGCCTGCTGGGTCGAGGTTGCCCACAGGTGATGGGTGCCCATATTCACTTGTCAGAATGGTTTGGGCCTCAGCCAATGCTAGGCGCGGAATGCGTTTAATCTGTGGCACTGTCGCTCCTAGTAGTTCTAGCTCACTGCTGCACTTTTCATTCACGGCGGCAAAGATGCTCTGTAATAATTCGGTTTCTAAATCCATCAATGTGCCTGCGTCATCAATGAAGCCCAGCTCTAGGTCGAGGCTGGTGAATTCATTGATGTGGCGCGACGTGTTGTGTAACTCGGCCCGAAAAACTGGTCCTACCTCAAAGACACGCTCAAACCCTGCACTGACTAGCATTTGCTTGTAGAACTGGGGGCTTTGAGCCAGGTAAGCCGTTTGCTCAAAATACTGTACGGGAAATAACTCTGCCCCGCCTTCGGTGCCGGTGGCTACGATTTTGGGTGTCTGTACTTCTAAGAAACCGGCCGCGACCAAGTGAGCGCGGAATGCTTGGGCAACGACTGCTTTGATGTGAAAGATGGCTTGGTTATGCTCGTGACGTAGGCTGAGTACCCGGTGGTTAAGAATTTGCTCGCTTCCTGCCTTGATTTCCGCCAGATGCAGCTCAAAGGGCAATTCGTCTGCCTCTGCTAAGATGGTGACTGCATCGGCTTGCAGCTCGTAGCCTTGTTGCGATTTGCTTGTTACCACTTTCCCTTTGATTGCAACTACGCTTTCGTGGGGCAGAGCAGTAAGAGCTAGCGCCCCACTTACTACTACCTGTGCCCAGCCACTGCGGTCGCGTACTACCCAGAAGGCGAGCTGACGACCTACTTGGCGCACTAGTTGCACCCAACCAGCCAACTCGACTACTTGCCCATTATGGGCTGCCAACTCTTTGCATAAAACCCTTTTAATGAACAAAAAAAGCACCTCCAAATAAACCCCTCGCTCGCATTTAGGGACGAGGAGGGGTTACCCGCGGTGCCACCCTAGTTGATATGCCCTATGCTAGGCATATCCTACTTGGCTTTCTATAACGGGAAAGCCCCGGCCTGCTTGATCACAGACAGCTCTTTCGGTGTCTTTCGCTAGCCAAGCGGCCCTAAGCTCACACCGGCCTTAGGTCGCTGTATTGCCCCTGGACTAGCTACTCTCCGAGTTCATAGCTAATTTTACTTATAATATGTGTTTACCAGGTGGTTGTCAATATCTTCAGGCTAATAATGTAGGGAAGTCTGTAAATGGCAATATCATTGGTCGTTAGAAGCGATTGCCATAGCTGCTTCTGGTTTCCATCCGGGTTCTTTTCCGAGGAGCATATCTGCAATGCGGTAAACGTCGCCTGCGCCCATTGTAAGTAGCAAATCACCTTGGCGTAAACGTGAACGCAGATATGCCGCTGCGTTTTGTAAGCTGCCGGCATAGTATGCTTTCGGGTGTGTTGTTTGCATTTGTTTTGCCAGGTGTGCAGAGGTAATACCAGATGTGTTTTGTTCACGGGCAGCGAAGATATCGACCAAT
>DIPA01000076.1:12793-12979 GCA_002427055.1 Firmicutes bacterium UBA5500
CAGCGAAGATATCGACCAATAGTACCAAATCGGCCTCAGCAAAGGCTGCTGCGAAATCCTGTAGCAGCGCTTTGGTACGGGTATATGTATGAGGTTGAAAGACGCAAATAAGGCGCGGAGGGGCAAAAGTGCGTGCGGCAGCAAGGGTAGCCCGAATTTCGCTGGGATGATGAGCATAATCATCAT
>DIPA01000090.1:0-168 GCA_002427055.1 Firmicutes bacterium UBA5500
ACCTTTATCAGCAGTCTCGGACGTTCTTTTCGTCTCAGAAGCAGGCTGGCTTATCCGCACTAGGATAAGCCAGCCTCATTTTTTCCGCTATTACTCTATCTTACTTCCGCAACTAGCGCAGAACTTGGCGCTAGCACTTACCTTTTCTCCGCATTCAGGGCAGAACTT
>DIPA01000090.1:280-792 GCA_002427055.1 Firmicutes bacterium UBA5500
TCTCCGCATTCAGGGCAGAACTTGTTCTGTACAAGTTTCTGACCACATTCAGGGCAAAATTTAGAGTTCTTCTCGAGCGATGCACCGCAACTGGGGCAACTCGCTACGATAGTTTCCCGCCAATACTCCTTGCCTAGCTTCTTGTCTTCTTCAGCCATTGCGGCATGAGCCCAAATCTCCTCTACCGAACGGTTTGACTGAGCTGCCGACATCTCCACGCCTAGGTCTGGGGCACAATTCTTGCAGAGCCCCTTGGTGTTGTTCCAGCAGCGTTCGCGGCAAACCCATTGGTTACAGCGTGGGCACTGAATAAACGAAGGTAGAACTTCATTAACGGCTTGTTTGAAAGCATCATCACGTGCTTTCTGCCAGCCCGCAGAACGAATACGATGACTAAGGCCATACCCTCTACTCAAGACCCCGCCAAAGAGATCCCCGGCAGTTTCTAAAGCAGAAGTTACTGTTCCGGTCGTCCATGTCTTAAAAGGGGTACGGTAACCTGTCCCACAGCG
>DIPA01000090.1:999-1796 GCA_002427055.1 Firmicutes bacterium UBA5500
TTGGAGACAAACCTAATTTGCTCAACCATACTACCACCTGCCTTAGTATATTAGGGGGCAAAAATGTTGTGTTTATAAGTTCTCTAGGATGTTGTCAAGTGCGATCGACCACTATCTATTGCTCATATTATGCCTGCCTGTAATTACTACTGTCAATAATTAATATCTTAAGACAAGGCCAAATCGCAGAAACAGTGATTCCTGCAGGTATGTATGTTCGAGAACGAGAAATATACTAATGAACAAAGTAGGAAAGGAGGGGTGTTTATGTCAGTTCCAGCGTGGAAATGGTTGTTAACTGCGTTGGATGAAGAGCTACTCATTGCTATTGCCAAATCACTCAAAGTGCGGATTCCAGGTTTTAGAGGCAGCAACTGGGAAAAGAGCGTAAAACTGCTACGTCCACGTCTAATTCAAGATATGCTACTCCCTAGAAAATTATTGTTATTGTATGATGCTGCCGATACAGAAGTGCAAAAGGATCCGGATCTGCTGGCCTTGCGGGAGCTTACAGAGCAGCAGCTACTGGAACAGGTCCCCAGCCAATTAGCTCCTGCGCCAGTGCTCTTGTCGCTACTTTCTAGTCCCGAGGAGTCTATAGCGGAGTTAGGGGAAGCCCTTTATCAGGCTTGGGAAACAGATGGAGTGCTAGCCCAATGGCAGCAAGCACAGGAGGAGCTGGTCGACGCTGCCCAGGAGCAAGCTGGCGATGAGCAGACGGAATTGGAACGTTGTCGCGAACAGCTGGCTGAGCTAGAGGCACAGTTGAAGAAGAGAGAAAGAAAGCTACAAAAGCT
>DIPA01000090.1:1982-3582 GCA_002427055.1 Firmicutes bacterium UBA5500
CCTAAGCAGCTTGCGGAGCAAAACGTTACCCTCAAAGAGCGCGCTGCTCAGCTTGCAGAACAAGCCCAAGCCCTATCCACACAGGCTGAGACAATAACCCAGCTTAAAGCGGCTGCCGCCATCCATAGCGAGCAAGAGGCTAGTTGCCATCCAGACAAAACTGATTGGGAGAAGCAAATGCCAGCTGAGAATCTGCCCCAGTGCGAGCCCGGAGCCTCCCAATTAGCTTCCGAGTTGCAGACAATAGCGATTGTAGGCACGTTGCAGCGGGTGAACATGCCACCTCAGGAGCATGCAGGCTACCGTTTGTTACATGTTTCTCCCATGGATATTAAAAATGAGCAGGCCAGTCAAATACTCCAAGCAGCAGATCAGGTATGGCTGCTTACCTATGCCACGCCATTACCTATGCAGCGGTGGTTGCGGCAATTGGTGCCGCAAGACAATCTCTTTTGTTTTGCTACCTATCAAGAGTATATGAATAATCTAGGGCAGGGGGTGTAATCTTGTGTACAAGAAGTGGGATGTTGACTTAGTAGGTGTGCTGGCTGATGACGAATTCGTCTACTCGCGCACCGGTGGCAAGATGGCTGTATTTGTTAATAGACAGAATGTAGTTCAGTTTTCTATCCGTCTGATCTCACAAGCGCCCGATAGCTTTCCTAATGTAAAGTTATTTACCGGATATAGTACCGATCTCGAGCGTTATGGGTATGTAGAAGATTACTTTGCCGATTCCATTGAACGTGCTCGCTCCCTTAAAGAATTCTTACGCGACTTTTTAGTTATTTTTCGGCCCTATATCCGAGGTGAATACTATAATATCGCGGACGTACGCCTGGTAAACGTACCGTTAGCCCATAGCGAAGCAACATTTTATGTGCCCATTCCCGTCTTTAGCGCCGGCCAACATGCGGCCGACTATCAAGAATTCATGGATAGGCTGAGCAGTAACCAATTCATAGGCAAGGTGCCATATGCCTCATCAGAATCGACTGATACCCCTCCCTGTATTTTGTGGCGCAATGAAGACGAGTTAACTTACAAGGTGATGGGTGAGTTCTTTAGACATCGCTATGGTTATGGAGGCTTCCAGTTTTGGTATAACCAATTGCGCACACTCGATTTTCAGGCAGAGTGGGAAAACGACTTTTTCGAAGTGCCAAATGATTTAACACTCGCCTTTATGGGATACGAAGCGTACCAGACTATGCAGGCTTTACTAGCTGTTCAGCCCTCATTTGCAACAACGGTTGCTAGCCCCCTGACCCTACCAGAGTATGCCCCGGGACTAGAGCAGCCTGCTGCTTCAAGTGAGAGAGCGAGTGTCATTAGCGCGAATGCAGACGAAAGGGAATTCATTGGGCTGTTAGTGCAAACTGCACGCGACTACGGCTTGCTTTATTCTGAAGCCGACTTAGTCAACTTCCATACTGCCATGAAAACCGGCGGGCTAATTATTCTTTCAGGCCTCAGCGGTACCGGCAAGACCAAGCTAGTACAGGTTTATGGCAGAGCCCTTGGTATGGACGACGAGCAGCTGAGTATCATACCAGTTCGTCCAGCGTGGGTAGATGATGCCGATTTGCTGGGTTATGTT
>DIPA01000090.1:3674-8169 GCA_002427055.1 Firmicutes bacterium UBA5500
TTGCTGGGTTATGTTGATTCTGTGCACATGGTTTATCGCCCTGGCGATTCGGGCTTGGTAAATACACTAATTCAAGCTGACGCGAATAAGGAGCGCCTCTACCTGGTCTGTTTTGATGAGATGAATTTGGCACGTGTAGAACACTACTTCTCCCAGTTTCTGTCTGTGCTAGAGATGGACCCTATGCGTCGCCGTCTGCGCCTTTATAATGACGAACTTCTACCACGTCTTTATAATTCCGCCCACTACCCTCCTTCCATTTCGATCGGCGATAACGTCTTATTCGTGGGTACTATCAACCTTGATGAATCAACCTATCATTTCTCCGACAAACTACTCGACCGCGCTAATGTAATAACATTAAAGGTCTTACCCTTTGAAGGTTTGCGTCACCTACAGGAAGAGCGTAAACGCAAGCAAGATTTCCGCCATGAAATGTCACTCGATCAGTATCGTTCCTTTGCTGCTGAAACACAGGTATTGCAGCTAAGTGAGCGTGAAGTAGCCCTAATGAGTAGAATGCATCAACTCTTGCAGCAGGCCAGTAGCACTCTGGGCATTGGCTACCGAGTAGTACGTCAAATTAGTGCATTCTTGGCCAATTTGCCACCTAGTAATGTCTTGAGTCGCGGTGATGCTTTCGACCGTCAGCTTGTGCAACGAGTGTTCACTAAGCTACGTGGGCCCGAAGACCAATTGCGTTCTTTTATTGGCGCTTACCGCCCTGATCGTCAAGGCATAGTGGAAAGTCCTTTGCTAGCGCTCTTAGATGAGTATAGCGACGTATCAGATTTTACTGCTGCACGCGAGGTGCTATTGCAAAAAGCAAAAGAGTTGAAGCTCTATGGCTATACAGTCTAACATTCCTTTTCAGCTGCAGCTCATTTCAGGACCAGAGTGGAATGCCGAAACGTTACCAATCACCCGCTTCTATGATCAAGCCAGACTCGACGGTGCTATCGAACCGGCAGTGGCTATCAAGGAAAACACTGAGCTAGCCATCATGTTCACTTGCGCCAACCCGCAAGCTCGCTTCTACATGGATGGCCTAGAGACCTTACCACAAGAAAGGCTTGCGGAAGATAGCAGTGGCAGGAGCTATCTATCTCCCAGGCCATATCCTATTCCGCTTTTTTCTTACATCGATTATCCCTTAATCCCCGGCTACTACTGGCTAGAAGTAGTCACCATGGGGCAGCATTATTTCGCTCCTTTGCAGGTAGAGCCTAAGCGACTTACCAGTGCCCAGTGGGAAGTGATGCGGCAGGAGCTCAATAACGAGCTCTACAATCTAGCTTTAGACTTGATTCGGCAGAGTACAGGTGTTGGGGAAGACCGCCAAGGAGCCTTGCCATTAGAGCTGCTGCATCGTTTCATCGTCATTAGGCAACATTTCCCTTCAGTTATGGCAGCCCTGAATGATCTGCTGACCAGGGCCAATTATAGAGTACGTAAGACCCATCAGCTACTGCCCTTGCACCGCGTGCGTGAATTCGACGACAAGGCGGCTCGCTATCAGTTAGCGCGTCCGGATGGGGGAGAACGCCTAGCAACACCGGTACCTAAAGTTGACTACGATCTGCCGGAGAATCGCTGGGTTAAACACATCTTGCGCGTAGTTTCTGGCTACTTAAGTGACTTCTGTACCGCCATTGCTACTTACAGTGCTTTTATCAAACAACAGGCCGATGAGCTACAAGAAATACCGTTCCGCCCCGGCACTACGGCAGCTAGGCGAGAGAAACTAAAACTACTTGCGGTCTTACACGACTACGAAGAGACGGCCATCAAGATGGTGAAGGCAGTTGAGTTGTTGCGTTGGGCTCCTTGGTACAACTTGGCCGGTAACAGCTTGCCTACTTATTACCCGCAGGCGCTAACCAGCGATGCTCGATACAGTGCGCTTTATGCACTGTATCGGCAGTTAAGAGCAGAAGGCGTCGTAGTTGCTATTGACGACGAGTATTCCTATCAGTGGAGAAGAACCGATCAGCTCTACGAACTCTGGTGTTTTGTCAAACTGTATCGAGTTCTGGTTGACCCTAGTATTGGTTTCCAACCGAAGAGTGGCTGGCTTTTCGATAGCGCTTTCGCCAGTGGTACGATGCTAATACCTGTGTTTCAATCCGGAGCCGGCATTCTTCTAGGGCGCGAGGCAGACAACGTGACCTTGCACCTGGTTTTTGATGCCGAGTTGCCTAGACAAAGTCAGGATACCGAGTTTGGTAAGGCACCACTTTTTACTCGTGGCATGCATAACCGGCCAGACGGTCGTCTAGATATCTACAGCAATAGCACTTACTCAGGCAGTATTATCTTCGATTTCAAGTATCGTCCTCTCTATGGTTTCTGGGATACGTCAGCCATTACCGGCTCGTTACGCCCTAAAGCCATGAACCAGCTAATTTCATATGCTAGCGACATCAGATCGCCCTATCTGCACACTCCTAACATTGACCAGCGTTGGCGACAGAGTATCAGCCCAATTCATGAGGTATGGGCAGTCTTCCCGGGGACAACGCTGGGTGGCTTCCATAACGAAGTACATCTAGATCACTCAGTTAGGCTCATCTCTTTAGCTCCGGACACAGATCTGGCTGGTTTTGCAGCCGTCTTAGGTGGCGTTATTGACTCTATTCTAGCGAAGACAAAGTAGTAACAGGAACAAGGAAATAGCCGTTGCATAGCCAATTAGTACTTTAACTTAACAGAAGAAAGGGTGCAGACACTTGCTTAAGCGCATTGAACAGATTGTGAACCGGTTAGAGCCGCAGCTAATTGAACAACGACGTGACTTTCATAAATACGCCGAGTCGGGTTGGACAGAGTTTCGTACAGCATCTCTGATTGCGCGTAAATTGCACGATCTAGGTTACGAAGTTAAGTTAGGCCAAGAGGTAGTTCGAGATGCCGATCGCATGGGTGTGCCGGATGAGGCAGTACTAGAAAGATATTATCAGCGGGCCCTCGAGCAGGGTGGCGACCCAGAGTTTTTGCCAGCGCTACGTGGAGGCTTTACCGGCGTTGTTGGTATCCTGCGCTGCGGTGAAGGCCCGGTAATCGGTATGCGTTTTGACATCGATGCGGTAGATATGCTCGAATCCCCAGCGCCCGACCATAGACCCGTTAAGGAAGGTTTCGCTTCAGTTAATCCTGATGCCATGCATTCCTGCGGCCACGATGGGCATGCCACCATCGGTCTTGGTGTAGCAACTACTTTGGCTGAGGTTAAGGATGAATTGCGAGGCACCATTAAACTTGTCTTCCAGCCTGCCGAAGAAGGTGTGCGTGGCGCTAAGGCCATAGTCGGCTCGGGTATTCTTGATGATGTGCAATACATGCTCGCTTCTCACCTAGGTAGCGGCACCCCTACCGGTATAGTAGCCGGTGGTCGCGGTAGTTTCCTAGCCACTTCTAAATTTGATGCCTTGATTACCGGAGCACCTGCTCATGCCGGCGGCAAACCGGAAGGTGGGCACAATGCCATGCTAGCGGCAGCCACAGCCGTACTGAATTTGTATGCCATTCCACGCCATAGCCAAGGTGCGACCCGTATCAACGTTGGTCGCCTTAATGCCGGTACGGGCCGTAACGTTATTCCGCCCAGTGCTCACCTTGCCATTGAAACCCGTGGTTTGACCAGCGAACTAGAGCAGCACATGTACAACTACGCCGTGCGAATTTTAGAGAACGCGGCCGCCATGCACGGTTGCACGGTTAAGCTTAAGGCCATGGGTGGCGCCAAGAGCGGTGGCAGCGATCTGGAATTGGCCGAGCGTGTTCGCCAGGTCGCACAGCAAATTAGTGATTTCCCCAATGTCAATCCTGGCCTAGCTGGTGGTGGCGGGAGCGAAGACTACACCTACATGATGGCAAGAGTACAGCAAAACGGTGGTCAAGCGACCTTCATCAGCGTTGGTGCCGATATCAATGGTGCCGGCCATCATACAGCCGAATTCGATTTCGATGAGCACGCCCTACGCGGTGCCGTCAAGCTGTTCGTCGCAACAGCCATCGATTTAATGCAAGCATAAGAGCATGGAATCAAGAAAACCGCCTGGCTAAGTTAGGCGGTTTTCTTGTGCATGGAGTAGGAAGTCGTCTTGCCAAGATTATCTAATAGATAATCTTGAGACAAGAAAGGGATTTGGCGAGCAAAAGTTGAAATAGTAAGTAGACCGAAAATTACCCTGAACGACAAAACACGTGTTTAACTGACATACCATCTTGTCTTGGTGCCGTAATTGACATGGCAGATAGCAGAAAGGATGTAGCGGCATACGCTACATCCTTTCTGCTAGAATCTTACCCATATAACCAATTGTTTCAATCCACGCCAGCTAGATGCGGCGACTATATGAGTTAATGCATGATTGGGAGGGATTTGATTTGGTCTTCTATGCGCGTACAAAGGAAGGGCGCCCACCTGAGGAATGGCAGTTGCTTAGAGACCATTTGGTGAATGTCTCGCAAAGGGCCACAGTGTTTGCGGAGC
>DIPA01000090.1:8262-11504 GCA_002427055.1 Firmicutes bacterium UBA5500
GGAGCTTGCGCGGGTGGTTGGACTAGCGCATGATGCGGGTAAGGTCTCTGATGATTTTCAACAACGCTTACTAGGTATGAAGCAATCAGTAGATCATTCAACAGCCGGCGGACAGATTGTCAACAGCCTTGACCCAATGTTGGGCAGTCTGCTGGCTTATTGCATCATGGGGCACCACAGCGCTATGCCGAACAAGGGAAGCAATAACCAACCCGGATCACTAGCCGATAGACTGCAACGAGAGGTTCCTGATTATAGTGCCTTTACGCAGGTGGTTGAGTTGCCGAAGGTGCTGCAGCTTCCATGGATGCCGCCCGGAAGGCATCCAGGTTTTTCATATGCCTTCCTAGCTCGTATGCTGTTTTCTTGTTTGGTTGATGCCGATCGGTTAGATGCTGAAGCCTTTAGCGATTTGGATAAGGCGCTCAAAAGAGGTTCCTTCCCAAGCCTCCAGGAGTTAGCCAAGCGAATGGAAAAGCATATGGCATCGATCACCGCTGACGCTGCAGATACTCTAGTCAACAAAGAGCGAGCTCATGTGCTGCACTGTTGCCGTGAAGCCGCGGAACGACAACCGGGTCTATTTACTCTTACCGTGCCCACAGGTGGTGGAAAGACCCTCGCTTCCTTGGATTTTGCTCTAAAGCATGCTATACGGCATGGATTTAGGCGCGTCATTTATGCTATCCCTTTTACTTCTATTGTTGAGCAAACTGCGCGAGTTTTTCGTGACGCTTTGGGTGACGAAGCAATATTGGAGCATCACAGCAATTACTCTTTTGATAGCGAAGATGACTCAGTTACTCGGTTAGCCACTGAAAATTGGGATGCCCCCGTGATTGTCACCACTAATGTACAGCTCTTTGAATCATTGTTTTCCAACAAGCCTTCTCAATGCCGTAAGCTACATAACATCGCTGAGAGCGTGATTGTGCTCGATGAGGCCCAGACCATACCAGACGAACTGTTGCGACCTTGCCTGGCTGCGCTTGAAGAACTTACCTTGCGTTATCGGGTTAGTGTTGTTCTGTGCACCGCAACCCAGCCCGAGTTAACAGGGCTGTGGCCTATGAATTCGCAACCGAGGGAGATAATCCCCGATCCCCAGCGACTTTTTCTTAGTTTAAAACGCGTCGATGTAGAGTACCGCGGTACTATGAGTGATCAAGAGGTACATACTGCTCTGTTAGAAGAAGAACAAGCACTCTGTATTGTCAACACGCGCCGTCACGCTGCAGCTCTGTTTGCTCTACTTGGCGTATCCGAAGGGCATTATCACCTCAGTGCACGCATGTGTCCTGTTCATAGAAAAATACAGATCGCAGAAATTAGGCAGAGGTTGAAAGAAGGAAAGACATGCAGAGTAATCTCAACGCAACTAATTGAGGCCGGTGTCGACGTTGACTTTCCCTTGGTCTATCGTGCGGTTGCCGGTATCGACTCCATTGCCCAAGCGGCTGGAAGGTGTAATCGCGAGGGAAGGCAAGGCATAGGCTACACCTATGTGTTTGAACCTGAACTAGGAGTCCCGCGCGGTTGGTTTCGACGTATGGCTGAACTGGGAAGGAGGGTGATGGAAGAGGTCGAAGATCCGCTATCACCAGAGGCTATAAGGCGGTTTTTCATACGCCGTTTCGATTTGGATGGCTCAGGGTTGGACAAGCATAAGATTCTCCAGGGTCTAGAATCCGAGTGGAAAACCTTGAGCTTCCCATTCAAGGACATAGCAGATAGCTTCAAAATGATAGATGATTTCAGTCAGTCGATTATTATTCCTTTTGATCAAGAAGCATGTGATCTGCTAGCCGAAGTAGCAGAGGCAGAGCACCCTGGCATTTATCAAAGACAGTTGCAGCGTTACACAATAGGCATTCATCCCAAGGAGTTTGCAGACTATCTGCAGCGAGGCTGGTTACGCCAAGTGCGTGACATTTACTATGTGCTGGACTACGAGCAGGGTTACGACAAACATGTAGGACTACGCACATTAGATAGCGCCTTATCTGATTTTCTAATGGCCTAAAGAGAGGAGTGAGGGTATGGGATACGGAGTTAAACTAAGGGTTTGGGGTGAGCGGGCTTGCTTTACTCGGCCCGAGATGAAAGTAGAGCGAGTTAGTTACGATGTAATTACCCCTTCAGCTGCTCGCGGCATCTTGGAAGCAATTCACTGGAAACCAGCCATTGAATGGCATATTGACCGCATTCATGTAATGAAAGATGTTCGCTTTGAGAGCTTTCGACGTAATGAGGTAGGTGGGCGTATATCAGAACGAACAGTTAGCACTGTCATGCGCACCGGTAAGGGGCAACTTGGTCAAATAATCGAAGACAATAGACAACAACGTGCAACCCTATTATTGCGTGATGTGGAGTATATCATTGAGGCTCATTTTGAAATGACCGACTCAGCTGGCGAATCCGACACACCAGAGAAACACTATAACATGTTCTTACGGCGTGCAAGGCAAGGCCAATGCTATCATCGCCCATATTTAGGGTGCCGGGAATTCCCCGCCAACTTCGAATTGGTTGAGACATTACCAGTTTCACAATTACAAGGAGAGCACGATTTGGGCTGGATGCTGCTAGATATTGATTTCACGAACGATATGCAGCCCCAGTTTTTTCGCGCTCAAATGGTTGACGGAACTATCGAGGTGCCGCCGCGAACAGGAGGTGAGGTAAAGTGATCTTGCAAGCACTCTATGGATGCTATGAGAAACTACTCGCCGATCCTGAATCAGGTATAGCACCACCCTATTATAGTAGTGCGCCTGTTAGTTATGCTTTTGAGTTAGCGGCTGATGGGAGACTACTCGCTGTTTACCCACTATATGAAATGCAGGGTCGAAGAAAGGTTATCCCTAAAGCCAATGTTCCAGAACGTGTTAAGCGTGCGTCAAACGTAGCTGCCAATTATATGTGTGATAACGCTGGGTATGTTCTAGGCTATGACAGTAAAGGTAAACCTGAACGCGCTAAGCAGTGCTTCGAGGCATTTGTAGAATTGCACAATAAGATATTAGGCAATGTCAACGATGCCGGTGCCAAGGCCCTGCTTGCTTTTTTGGAAGCCCAGGTAGCAGGTGATGTCGCTGACCAAGCCTTCGAGAACTATCGTGAGGATCTGCTCGATGGGGGCAACATTGTTTTCATGCTAAGTTCAGAGCGTGGTTATCTGCATGATCGTCCTGCAATTTCTCAAGCATGGGAGCAATATTGTGCTGACACCCAGTCAC
>DIPA01000090.1:11654-15937 GCA_002427055.1 Firmicutes bacterium UBA5500
GACGATTTCCCAATGCCTAATTACTGGCGAATGGCTTCCGGTAGCGCGTCTTCATCCATCGATAAAGCGTGTAGTAGGCGCACAGTCATCAGGTGCCTCAATTGTCTCTTTCAATGACGAAGCTTACGAATCATACGGTAAGAAACAGAGCTTCAATGCCCCAGTTTCAGAAAAGGCTGCTTCAGCTTATACCACTGCCCTTAACTACTTATTAGCGAACAAGAAGTATAACACGCTAATTGGCGATGCTACTACGGTGTTTTGGGCGGAAGGGCAGGCCCTGCGGGAGGAGCAAATGATAGCCGCTTTCTGGGGTTCGGCAACAGAGGCTGACGATAGTGTTAACCAGGAAGCTACGCGTTTGTTACGCGAAGCTCTGCTGCGGGTACGCCGCGGACAAGATATCAAGGCCCTAGATCTCGATCCCAATATACGGATTCATATCCTCGGGCTGGCCCCTAATGCTGCTCGCATTTCGATTCGGTTTTATCAGACAGAGTTATTCGGCACTTTTTTGGGACGTTTCAGCCGTCACTATGCCGACATGCAGATCATTCAGCCCAAGCAATATCAAGATGATTTCCCACCCATTTGGCGTCTCTTGGCAGAGACAGCAGTACAAGGCAAGAGAGACAACATTCCTAACACGCTTATCAGCAACACCATGAACGCAATTCTAAGTGGCACCCGTTATCCACAGAGCCTTTATCAGGCGATACTTATTCGTGTCCGCTCTGATAAACAGATCAATCCCATTCGTGCGGGGATCATCAAGGCTTGCCTCATCAGGCAGGCTCGCGCTGCAAATAAAGAAGAGGGGGTTTATACAGTGGCACTAAACGAAGCAAACAAACAACAGGCTTACCTATTAGGTAGATTGTTCGCTTTGCTGGAGCGCGCACAGTTACATGCGCAAGGAGAGAACCTAAATAAAACAATTCGCGACACTTATTTTAGTGCAGCCTCAGCAACGCCAGCCGTAGTTTTTCCGCGCTTACTCAGATTAGCCCAACATCATATCTCGAAGGAGAAGGAAAAGAACCGTTGGGTAGATAGGGACATCGGTAAGATACTAGCTGATATTGAGCTGGTTGGGGATGCGGCAGGTTTCCCCGCATCATTATCACTGCAGGATCAAGGCTTGTTCATTCTAGGGTATTACCACCAACGCCAGGATTTCTTTACCCCACGCAAAGATAAGGTTAAAAAGGAGGAAGAATAAGATGGCTTTGCAGAACCGCTATGAGTTTGTCCTGTTTTTTGATGTGACTAATGGGAATCCGAACGGTGACCCGGATGCCGGCAATCTGCCACGCGTTGACCCAGAGACCGGCCTAGGACTAGTTTCGGATGTCTGCCTCAAACGTAAGATTCGCAACTATGTGGAGTTAACCCGTGAGGGGCAACAAGGTTACCGTATTTATGTACGCGAAAAAGCTGTGCTTAATGAATTGCACAAAGAGGCCTACGAGAAATACGATATCGAGCCCAGTAAGAATCTGCCTAAGGATAAAGACAAGGATGTCACTGGCTTCATGACAAGCAACTTCTTTGATATTCGTACCTTTGGTGCGGTCATGACTACAGAAGTCAACTGCGGGCAAGTACGCGGACCGGTTCAGCTCTGCTTTGCTCGTAGCATCGACCCCATACTGCCGCAGGAAATAACCATAACACGTATGGCAGTAACTAATCTAAAAGACCTAGAAAAAGAGCGCACTATGGGGCGCAAAAGCATCGTCCCTTATGGACTATACCGTGTAGAGGGTTTTGTATCTGCTCCGTTATCCGACAACACTGGTTTTACTGAGGATGATCTGGAGTTGCTATGGGAAGCACTGATCAACATGTTTGAACATGATCGCTCAGCGGCACGTGGGCTAATGGCGTCGCGCAAGCTATTCGTATTTAAGCATGAAAGCAAGTTTGGCAATGCCCCCGCACACAAACTATTTGATGCTATTTCTGCTAAGCTAATTGATGTGTCTAAGCCCCCGCGTGCCTTTGCTGATTACGAAGTTACGCTTGATAGAACCCAGATTCCGGATAAGGTACAAGTATTAGAGCTTCTATGATATCAGATAGACAATATACCGAGGAAGAACTCCTGCCATTGTCTGGGCTACAGCATTACGCTTACTGTCGTCGGCAATGGGCCTTAATACATGTTGAACAGCAATGGCAGGAGAATCTTCTTACCATGGAAGGTAATATTCTTCACGAGCGGGCGCATGACGCTGCTTTCATAGAGAAAAGAGATACCCTCTTAATAACACGTTCCATGCCATTAGTATCGCTTACCTTAGGAGTGACGGGTAAAGCAGATGTTGTTGAGTTCAACCGAGTAGAGGATGCCGCTAATGCTGTTAAACTGCCTAAGCGGAAGGGTTGGTGGCAACCACGCCCAGTGGAGTACAAACGCGGCAAGCCTAAGACCACCAACATTGATCGAGTGCAACTCTGTGCGCAAGCAATGTGCCTAGAAGAAATGATGGGAATCAGCATCCCAGAAGGGGATATCTTTTACTGGGAAGTTAGAGCCCGAGAACAAGTAGTGATTAACGAAGCACTCAGGGCAGAAGTTGTTGCGATAGCGCGAGACATGCATAACATGTTTGATAATGGAGAAACACCGTCTGCCAAATATGGGCCTAATTGTAGGCGATGTTCCCTCAGAGATATTTGCGTGCCCAAGCTAGGCACTTCTCGCAGTGTTGAAGCGTATTTAAGGCAAGCAATACGGTAAAGAAAGGAGGACTGATGTGCGCAAACTTCTTAACGTACTCTATGTGACAACACCAGATTCCTATCTTGCGCGTGATGGGCAGAATGTCCTCGTTCTGGTAGATAATGAAGTTCGCTTTCGCGTTCCGATACATAACCTGGAGGGCATTGTGCATTTTGGGTATACTGGCGCGAGCCCTGCGCTAATGGCCTTTTGTGCTGAGAACAATGTTGCCTTGACCTTCTGCACAGAACATGGACGTTTTCTAGCCCGTGTTACTGGCCAAGTTAGCGGTAACGTATTGGTGCGCCGTAAGCAGTATCGCATGGCAGATGATGCAGAGGAAAGCTCTTATGTGGCGCGCAGCGTCATAGTTGGCAAATTAGCCAACAGTCGTACCGTGTTGCAGCGTGCCCTGCGGGATCATCCTGATAGATTACAAGGTAAAGGAGTTGATTCCGCGGTAAAGCAAGTGGCACGTATAATAGAAGAGGCAGTCGACGCAGACTCTATGGATAAACTGCGTGGTGCAGAGGGAGAAGGGGCCCGCCTTTACTTTAACTGCTTGGACCATCTAATTCTCGACAACAAGAAGATATTCTATATGCATAAGCGCAGTCGCCGGCCGCCCCGTGACCCGTTTAATGCCCTATTGTCATTTCTATACACTATGCTAGCCAACGATGTTGTAGCAGCCCTTGAGACAGTGGGGCTAGACCCAGCAGTTGGTTTCCTACATAGAGACCGCCCTGGACGAGCCAGCCTGGCTCTCGACTTGATGGAAGAGCTAAGGCCCTATTTAGCTGATAGACTTGCCCTTTCCCTCATAAACAGAAAACAAGTTATGCCTAAAGGTTTTGTAGTGCGAGAATCTGGGGCAGTCCATATGGACGACGAAACAAGGCGCACTGTGCTCCAAGCATGGCAGGAGCGTAAACGGGATGTCGTTACGCATCCATTTTTGGAAGAGAAAATCGAGGTTGGATTGTTACCCTATGTACAGGCAATGCTGTTTGCAAGATATGTTCGCGGCGACATCGATGGATATCCACCATTTTTGGCCAAATAGGAGGTATGCCAGATGATGGTGCTCATTACTTACGATGTTGATACTACCACAAGCGCAGGTAAGAAACGGCTACGCCAAGTCGCCAAGCATTGCGTTAACCATGGGCAAAGAGTTCAGTATTCAGTTTTTGAATGCCTTGTTGACCCGGCGCAGTTTGCAAATTTACGGAACCTTCTGGAGCAAACAATTGATCCGGAAACCGATAGCTTGCGTTATTATCAGCTAGGTGCTAACTGGAAAAGAAGGGTAATCCATATAGGCGCAAAGGCTGCATATGACCCTGAAGGTCCAATGATAATCTAGCGCGAACCCAAGGCTCACATAAAACCGCTAGGAGATTCGCGAATGCTTGCGGGCGTGGGGCTATTAGCCCTTTTCATAAACCAAATGCAAGTTTTCGCATAAAGGATCTATGGGCCTCGCGAAATGTTCAGTTGAGGCCCTCTGGGGACGGCTGTTCCCCAGACCCTGTCGCACCCCATACGGGTG
>DIPA01000080.1:0-2491 GCA_002427055.1 Firmicutes bacterium UBA5500
AACACTTTCAAATTAGACACTTAACATAGGCCCCCTTAACGGCTAAACATTTTCCCACTATTGACTATGTTCTCTATTAACCGCCAAGTTCCTGCTTGTTTTTCAGAAAAAATCAATATATAGTGGTTTATTTCTTCGTGGGCGGAATATATAGGGGTTTGGAGGTGACTGATGGTGCAGAAGCATCAAACCGCACCCACCTACCCCAGCGTCTCTCCCTGTGACATAATCCCCTTTTCACCCTGCCGTTTTGGTATTTGTTACCGCTGCCGCAGAGACAGGGCGCGTTGCGACCAATCTTTATTACCGTACCAGAGGTGTTTAGTCTAAAATCGTTTCGGGAGCCCTGCTTAATTCGCGAAGCTCTTGTATTAGCTCTGCGATCCTTTGGCCTTTTCCCAAAGTAGTGTACACGTCAATGGCACTGTTAACCACATCAGCTCTGTCGCGGAGGCCTTTTTCTTTTAAAGCCCTATCTAGAATCTCCCCAGCTCTTACATGGTCAGGGGCAATTTCTTTGGCCCCAAAATGATAGCAATCTGCCCAACCGATATAACCCCACCCCCAGCTAGGGCCATCAGCAAGCCAACCTGCAAACAGAGCACGCTGTCAAAGTCCCCGTCCCCGCGGTCGATGACATGACTGACGGAATTGCGGATTATTTCAGAAGGATTTTAGTCAAGCGAAGTCGAACTACTCCAATAGAGGAAGCGGGGGCAGGGCCTGGGATTACTCATCTCTACAAGATGGGGAGTGCTAACCACCGGCAAGGGAAAATGACCTTAACAAAACCGATCACTGGGGCTATTGGAGTGCTTTCTGCCAGTCAATGATATTACCGACTGTGCCGCTTGCATAATGATCATTGCGCACGTACAATAATATAGCAGGTTAGGGAGTGAAAATTTGGGAATCAACCCGATCCGATTGTATGGGCCGTGGAATGAAGGCTTCGCATTAGATACCCATACCTTAGCCAGCACTTATGTTGGAGATAACGAGTACGGTCATCCTATGTATGATACTCAACACAGCCCTATGGGCGCGCTTATTTATCTGCTTAAGTACCGAGATGATTACAGCAAATTGGCTGATATCATAAGACTAGCTGCGCCCTTTGTTAACAGCTGGAACGCCCTTAACGATGTAGACCTCGTATTACCTGTTCCTCCGTCAAGAATGAATAGAACCTATCAACCAGCCCATGTAATAGCTCGAGAAATAGCTAGGCTAATCGGGGCCAACTACTCGGGGGGAATAATGAACAAAGCATCTCCCACAGAATCTAAAGGCCTATCTTCGGCAGACAAGCAGCAACTTCAAGGCACAATTACACAGACCGTCCCAGCAACGAGAGAACACAATATCCTTTTGGTAGACGATCTATGCGATAAGGGGGCAACTCTAACGGAATGCGTTCGAGTGTTGCGCCAGGACAGCAAAATCAAGAAGATTTTTGTTTTAACTATGACAAAAACAAGGAAGGGATAGGCATCATGAAAGTCTTTATAGCAGGCCCCAGAGCGGTTAAAGCCTTAAACAAGAACGTCAAAGATGCATTATCTCGGATGATCGAAAAGCAGCGTACAATCCTGCTCGGTGATGCTGCTGGCGTGGATCGCCTTGTTCAAGAGTATTTTGCTGAAGCGAAGTACCCCAATGTACATGTTTACGCCAGCGATGGAAAAGCCAGAAACAATGTAGGCAGTTGGCCAGTCCATAAGGTTGAGGTACCTGCGAAAGCAAAAGGTTTTAACTTCTATGTTCAAAAAGATATTCTGATGGCGCAAGATGCTGATAACGGTTTCATGGTTTGGAATGGCAAGAGTAAGGGCACGCTTAACAACATAATCAACCTCGCGGCACAGAACAAAAAGGCAATAGTATATCTAACCCCTGCCAAGAAAATGTTCTGCATTGATAATCTTGATAGCATACGCGAAATGGCCTGGCGTTTGGGGCCAGACATCTTTTCGCTGTACAAGGAGCTATGCCCAAAGGTTTCCACTAATAACATAGAGGCCAGCTGCGAGCAGCTCTCTTTGTCTGACATAAGCCACTAAATAGGTAGGCAGCCACCTATTGGATTGCAGAAAGAACTAGCACGCCACTTTTGCTGAGCAGCATTACTAACAGTGATGCTGCTCTATTTTTTCGCACCCTATAATAGACAACAATCAGAAACGTTGTGACCCGAGGCCTAAAGGGGCCGAAGAATGGCGCTAAAGTAAAGGGGTTCGGCTTGCATTTCCTTTGGCAGAGGCAGTATAATCTTATATAATCTAGATTATAATAATCATGATTATACGGAGGGGGTGTAGCTTGTGTTTATTGGGCGCACAGAAGAACTACAGTTTCTGGAGGATCGCTATTCTACCAATGGCGGGCAGCTAGTGGTTCTTTACGGACGACGGCGCGTAGGCAAGACCGAGACGCTGCGACAGTTTTGCAGGGGGAAGTCTCATGTGTTTTATGCCTGTACAGAGAGCCC
>DIPA01000080.1:2681-3505 GCA_002427055.1 Firmicutes bacterium UBA5500
AAAGCTATTAGTCATAGACGAATTCCCTTATATGGTCAAAGGCAACAGCGCTATCCCCTCTATCCTGCAAAACCTGTGGGATGAGAAACTGAAAAGCGAGAATGTAATGCTTGTCCTCTGTGGCAGCGCCATGTCCTTTATTGAAAAGGAAGTTCTAGCGGAAAAAAATCCGCTGTATGGACGCGCCACCGGCATTCTCAAGATGAACGAGATGGGCTTTTACGATGCCATTCAATTCGTGCCCAATTATAGCCCATTGGACAAGATCGCCACCTACGCCGTGCTGGGAGGTATCCCCCACTATCTGCGGCAGTTTGACGACAGCCTGTCATTAGGGGAGAATATCCGGCGCAACATCCTCTCGCGAGGCAGTATCCTGTACAGCGAGGTGGAATTTCTCATGAAGCAGGAACTGCGAGAAACGGCCACTTATAATGCCATTATTGAAGCGGTGGCCATGGGCAACTCCAAGTTGAACGACATCCACCAAAAGACACATATTGAAAAAACCAAGCTAAGCGCCTATCTAAGAAACCTTATCGACCTTGGTATCCTATCACGAGAGTTCCCCGTAGCGGACGGGATCAAGGCGCAGGCAAATATCCAGCGCGGCCTGTATCAAGTAACCGACAACTTCTTTCGCTTTTGGTATGCCTTCGTGTTTCCCAATCTGTCCGAGCTGGAGTCTGGAGACGCTGAGGGCATCTGGCACTATGTGGTGAAGCCCGAGCTGGACCGTTATGCCTCTTATGTGTTTGAAGACGTCTGCCGCCAGTATCTGCGCCGCCAGAACCGCAAAAACGCCCTGCCCTTCCATTTCACCA
>DIPA01000013.1 GCA_002427055.1 Firmicutes bacterium UBA5500
ATATACCCCGTCGATTACGGGTATCTTGAGGGCACCTTGTCAATGGATGGCGGCAAGAGTATGGATGCGTTCCGCGCCGAGGTAAAGAAACTGCTTAGCCAAGCTGATCCGCCAAGTGGTGGGACAAAGAAGTACTATCGCGTGCAGATTGGTGCCTATAGTATGAAAGCCAACGCCGAGACGCAGCTGGCCAAAGCCAAGAAGGCAGGCTTTACTGATGCCTTTATCACATTTGAATAGAATCTTGGTTGCCAAACCTCCCCTCGCTGTCCTGTGGATAGTGAGGTTTTTTTTATTGGGGAGGCAGAAAGTTGAAAGAGAAAATCGCAGAGCTGAGGGCACGGGGAAAGAGTCATTCGAGCATATCTATGACTCTGGAGCTTCCCATAAGCAGATGCTTCACTCACTGGCGGCGCAGGTCAGCTATTATAGCGATTATGTTCAGTCGCATCCAGGATGGGTGTATGCAGGAGTCTATGCAGATGAAGCGTTGACGGGAACTAAAGACACTCGCCCAGAGTTCAGGCGGCTCTTGGCGGACTGCCGTAGCAAGAGAATAGACCTTGTGATAACCAAGTCCATCTCGCGCTTTGCCCGCAACACGGTGCATCTTCTGGAGACGGTGCGGGAGCTAAAACTGCTCGGCGTGGATGTGTTCTTCGAAGAGCAGAATATCCACACCATGAGTGGCGATGGAGAGCTGCTCCTCACTATTCTCGCTAGTTACGCTCAAGAGGAAAGCAGATCTGTCAGCGAAAACTGCAAGTGGCGCATTCGTAGCAGCTTCCGGAACGGGGAGCTGGCCAACCTTCGGTTCATGTACGGCTATGAAATCGTCAAGGATGAAGTGGAGATCGTACCCGAGCAAGCTGCCATCGTTCGCATGATATTCGATGATTACCTGAGTGGCCTTGGGTGCAGAAGAATCGTCAAGAAGCTAAAGGCCATGGGTGTCGCTAAACCAAGGGGCGGTCAATGGACTAGTGCTCGGGTCATGGGCATCATCAAGAACGAGAAATACGCTGGGGATGCCCTGCTGCAGAAGAAGTATGTTAAGGACCATCTAACCAAGCAGCTAGTCTACAATCGGGGCGAGTTAGCTATGTACTTCGCAGAAGGCACCCATCCCGCCATCATTGATAAGGCCACTTTTGAAAGCGCCCAAGCCCTTCTCAGAAAACGGCATGCTGAGTTTAACGTGAAGTGCAAACCTCGCCCAAGGTATCCTTTCACCGGCATCATCCAATGCACGAACTGTGGGAAGACGTACAAGCGAAGGGTTAATGCTGGAGGCGCTGCCTGGCGGTGCTCTACCTATTGCAGAAAGGCAAATCTGCCTGCCATGCTAAGCGAATACCAGAGTCAGTGCTATATGCACTGAGCTCGGAGGTTATGGGGATAGGCGCGTCTGATGAGGCGAGATTCAAGGACTCTATCAAGCAAATCTAAGTGCCCAAGCCTAACAAGTTGGTGTTTGTGTTTCGTGATGGCCGCACCGTCGAGAAGGCCTGGTGGGATCGGTCGCGCAGCGAAAGTTGGACAGATGAGATGCGTAAAGCGGCCAGTGAAAATGCGAAAAGGAGGAGAAAACAAAGTGGCAACAAAAGTAAGCATAATACCGCCAACCGTCCGGCAGGACTCTAGGTATGATGCCCCTCGAGCTGCTAAGCGCAGAGTTGCAGCTTACGCGAGAGTCTCCACCGACAGCGAAGAACAGATGACTAGCTATGAGGCTCAGGTAGATTACTACACTAAGTACATTAAAGAGCGGGCGGACTGGGAGTTTGTTAAGGTCTATACCGATGAAGGTATCAGCGCAACTAGTACCAAGAAACGAGATGGCTTTAGGCAGATGGTTGCAGACGCGTTGGATGGGCAGATTGATCTGATTGTAACCAAATCAGTCAGCCGCTTTGCTCGGAACACGGTGGACAGCCTTGTGACCGTACGCCAGCTCAAAGAAAAAGGCGTGGAAATCTATTTCGAGAAAGAGAACATCTATACATTGGATAGCAAGGGTGAGTTGCTGATAACAATTATGTCCTCTCTTGCACAAGAAGAAAGCCGTTCCATATCCGAGAATGTGACTTGGGGCCAACGCAAGCGCATGGCGGATGGAAAGGTCAGCATGCCGTACCGTCGTTTCCTTGGTTATGAAAAGGGAAAGGATGGTGAGCCAAAGATTGTAGAATCCGAAGCAAAGACGGTGCGCCTGATATTCCGGCTATTCATGGAAGGAAAGACACCATCTGCAATTGCAGGATGCTTAAGAAGGAATTTTATCGCCCGGTGGCAAAGAGAGATGGCAGGTTGCCACGGTGCAAAGCATTCTGAGCAACGAAAAATACAAGGGCGATGCCTTGCTGCAGAAAACATATACTGTGGACTTCCTCACAAAGACAATAAAGACAAACGAAGGCGAGCTGCCCCAGTACTATGTCCAGAACAGCCATCCCGCCATAATTGACCCCGACGAGTTCGATGTGGTACAAGCCGAGATTGAACGAAGGAAGAAGCTTAGGCGGCCACTCAGCTGTGAAAGTGTGCTGTCTGCCAAGCTAGTCTGCGGCCAATGCGGAGGTTACTACGGCCCCAAGGTCTGGGGTTCCAATTCGAAGTACAGGCGAGTTATATGGCGGTGCAACGATAAATATAGGGG
This sequence comes from Firmicutes bacterium UBA5500, assembly GCA_002427055.1. GTDB lineage: Bacteria > Bacillota > UBA994 > UBA5500 > UBA5500 > UBA5500. The sequence goes on from DIPA01000013.1 coordinate 2,660, forward strand.
AGAAAGCAAATGTGTCACTCCTCACGTTACCGAAGAAGAGGTGAGAAGTTCCTCGAAGCCTTTAACTCATTAGCTGGGTATAGGCAGGAGATTGTCGCTAACTGCAGGTTTGCGCGAGAGACACTTTGTGACTGCAGCGAGATTGACGCTGAGCTAGGTGAGCTTCACCGAGAGATTGAAGTAGTGACGGAGTTGTCTAGAAAGGCTATCCACGATAATGCTCATGCCGCGATAAGTCAGGCAGAGTGGCGCGAGCGAAACAATGGCTACCTAGAGAGGCATCGAAAGGCGGTAGAGCGCGCGAGGGAACTAGAGGACTTGAAACGCGAACGCCAGAATAAAAACTTGATGCTTGAGGGCTTCATAAGGGGAATAGAGGCGCAGCCTTTGGTGCTCGAGGATTTTGACGACAAGCTGTGGCTTGCGGCGGTAGAGAAAGCAGTAGTCGGGGAGGATGGTGGGCTGATGTTTGTCCTGAAAGATGGAACTAAGATAACTAGCGATAATTAGGCAGGGAGTGTGCCCGGTATGGATTTGCTTCGCGCCCTCAATGTACTACGCGAAAAGCGGCCTCTTTTTCATTCGGAGGCAGATTTTCAGTTTGCTCTTGCTTGGGAGATACAGCGTCTGCACCCTAGGGCTGAGATAAGGCTCGAATATCCGTCTGTGGGTGGACCAAACAGGTATGTCGATATTCTTGTGCGCATAGATGGTTGTGCATTCCCTATAGAGCTGAAATATAAGACGAAACGCCTCTCTACAGTTATACACGGGGAACAGTACGACCTAAAGAATCACGGGGCGCAGGATTTAGGCGCGTATGATTTTGTTAAGGACATATGCCGTGTGGAGACTTTTGCTTCTCACCTACCCGTTTTTCAGTCTGGTAATGTGCTGTGGCTCACCAACGAGCCTTATTACTGGACACCGCCAAGAAGCCAAGATGTAGGTTACACTGACTTTAGCGTCCATAATGGGGCCGTGAAACACGGCACAATGCGATGGCGAAGCCACCTTGCCAAGGCACAATAAAGGGCCGTGAAGACGCGCTTGTTCTACGGGGTGAATACGGCATAGGCTGGAACGACTATAGCGATCTAGGTATCCAAGGTGGAACGTTTAAGCACGTTCTTCTAAACGTGAAATAAAGTTAGCAAGTAACCATACAGGAAAATCGTAGCATGTGCCGAATAGTATAAAAACACAGTAAGCCAAATAACATTTTTGCCTATTCCCAATAGGTAAAATGGACGAAGCTACTAGCTTGGGTTGTGTGGGGGTATCATCGAGTTATTGCAATAATTACTATGGTAAAGAAACCCAGTACGCGTTCAGGTTAGTATAACAATCTTAAAATGACAAGGTATGGGGGCATAGAGAGTGAGTTTGTGGAACAGGGTTGGTTTTTTTTGGGACAATATGGTGGACAGGATGGATAGCTTCAAAGACGATTTGCGGGACCTCAATGAAATAAACAAAAGAGGTGCTCAAGGGGTAAAAGAGGCTTTCACGGAGCTGGCTGATTTGACGACAGATGCGATTGTGGGGCCTTTGTTTAAGAACGTGGAAATCGAGGGTAAAAAGCAAGGTTATAAAAGGGCAGCAAGTGAATATGAAAAAGCATTTGCACAAATTACTAAATCATATCAACTTGCAAGAGAGCAGGCCGAGATGGAGCAAATCGACTATAACGATCAGGTTGAAGTACTTACAAAACAACTATGTGCGTTAGAAAAGCAGAAGAGCTTGTTGAAGAGACAGTTTGGGCAAAAGGTTGCAAAGGTTTCCTCCAAATATAACTTAGCAGTTGAGACTGTTCAGAATATGGCGGAGACGGGTAGAGTCCTTGCTTCCGATGTCTTTTTTATCACCAGCTATATCCATGGCTATAAGGACAGGAAACTGCAGAAAGCAGAGCAAGAAGGATACCGGGAGGCTCGATCTTTATATGAGGAAAAGATAGAAAAAATTAAAGGCAACCTTCAAGAACTCAAAAGAATGGCTAACGCGGATATTAAGAAACTGCTGGATTTGATTGATGATTTGCTGGAAGCCATTGCTGAAGAACGCATGAAGATAGCTGACTTAAACGTACTGCTGTAGGTGGTGGTATATTTGAAAAGTGTCGAGTTTCGCAAACGGCGGGCTGCAATCGCTAGTAGCCTAGACGATACAATCTCCCAGCTCAGAAAAGGAGAGAGCGAAGCTGAAAGAGTGCAACATGTTGTTGAAAATACAGGGCAGATATTAGACGGCCTAGATGAGAGATTCCGCGCTGAGACTGGGCTTACGAACATGGACGTGAG
>DIPA01000016.1 GCA_002427055.1 Firmicutes bacterium UBA5500
GGAACGTCATTTAGCTTTACTCTTCCAATAGAGTCGGGAGAGGGGGTGGCACTCCATGATTGAAAAGAAAAGCTAAATGACGTTCCTTGATCCAGTTCGCTCTCGATCCAAATACGCCCGCCATGGCCCTCAATAATCTGTTTGGCGATGGCTAACCCCAGACCGGTGCCTCCCATCTGACGCGAGCGGGCTTTATCCACCCGATAGAAGCGCTCAAAAATGCGAGGCAAATCTTCTGCCGGTATACCAACGCCTGTATCACGGACATTAACGGTCACCTCGTGGTCATCGGCAGTCACACCAAGCAATACTTCGCCACCATTGGGCGTGAACTTAATGGCGTTGGAAACGATGTTGACTAGAACTTGCTCAATTTCATCACGGTTGGCTAAAACCTGTGGTACCTCTTCTGGCAAAGATATACCGAAATGCAGCTCTTTTTGCTGAGCTGCGACTGCCATCTTGTTAGCAACTTCAAGAGTCAACTCATCAAGAAAAATGCGTTGTTTTTGATGTCCTTGCAGATTATCTAGGGTAGATAAGGTCAAGAGATCTCTGACCAAACGTGTCATACGGTCACTTTCTTCATTGACGACTGTCAAAAAACGGGCCGCAACACCGCTATCATTAACTGCCCCATCAAGTAAGGTCTCTACGTAGCTCTTAATAGTTGTGAGGGGGGTGCGCAACTCATGCGAGACATTGGCAACAAAATCTCGCCGCAACTGATCCAGCCGTGATTGCTCGGTCATATCTTGCAGCACAACCACAACGCCGCTCAGCTGTTCGTTAGTGCTTTTTACCGGGGCCAAATAGGCGCGCAGCACCGTCTTACGCACATCCTCCAACTTCAATTCCAAGGTAGCCGGAGCTAAGCGTAATATCTCTGCAGCACTACCAAGTTCAAGCTTGAGTAATACATCTTCGGTTGTAGGTTCTGCCGGCAGGGCTAGCAACTCACCCGCTTTGGGATTGATATGCATTAATCGCCCACTGTTATCAAAGGCCACTACCCCATTAGACATATGTTCAAGAATGGCTTCTAGCTTGCTCTTTTCGTTAGCCATAGCATGTAAGCTTTTGCGCAACTCGCCCGTCAGGTAATTAAACACCTCTGCCAGGCGGCCAATTTCATCGTGTGAGCGTACCTGTACGCTGATATCAAAATTACCGGCAGCGAGTTTTTCGGCCTGGGATGTTATCTCTAGGATAGGCTGAGTAATGGTGCGGGCTGAAGCTAAGCCTAAAATGGTAATCACTATGACCGCCAAGACGGTAGCATTAAGCAATGTCCCTTGAATGTCCTGCAGGATTTCGTAGACACCAGTTAGGGGCTGCAACAAGAAGATAGCTCCAATATCTTGCCCTTCAACGTGGCCACCGGCTCTGATGGCCATCGTTAAGTATTCTACGCCGCCCCGAAAATAGAGGCCAACGAAAGGACCTTCCTCTTGAGGGAGCGACAGTAAATCTCCTACCGGTTTGTTCTCCACCAGACTACTACCAGGCTTAATGCCGATATCAGGTCCGTAAGACACTATCGCTTGCATGGATTCATTTAGCAAGACTAGATTAGAGTCCTTTTCGTCGGCAAAACCTAATACGGCAGCGGCTTCTATTAGATCGTTATCACTGAGCAAATCCTGATCACGCAATAAACGTCCCTTTAGCTCAAGGTCATGCCGAGCTAACTCAATGTAGTAATCTTCCCAGCGATTAAGCAAGTAAACACTGACCATTGTCATGGCCAAAACAATAAGTAAAACGTGGATAAGCACTACGCGCCATTGAATACTACGCATTTTAGAGTTCCCGGAAGTAGTAACCCACCCCGCGGCGCATCAATATGTAAGTGGGCTGACTAGGATCATCTTCAATCTTCTCACGCAAACGTCTTACAGTCACATCTACCGTACGTACGTGTCCAAAGTAGTCATAACCCCAAACTTCCTTAAGTAGGTGCTCACGATCAAAAACAGTTCCCGGACTAAGAGCCAGGTACTTAAGTAATTCGTATTCGCGCACAGTCAATTCGATCGGCTCGCCACGTTTAGAAACGCTGTATTTAGCAAAGTCAATTTCTAAATCGGCAAGGCAAAGGGAGCTTGATTGCTGCGTATCTCCAGAAAGATCGGTCACTCGCCGCAAAGCCGCTTTCACACGAGCAAGTAACTCACGCGGGCTAAAAGGCTTAGTTATGTAATCATCAGCACCCAACTCTAAACCATTGATCTTATCGGTTTCTGTAGCCTTAGCCGTCACCATAAGGATAGGAGTATTAAGTGAGCTGCGCAGATGTCTGCAAACTTCAAACCCATTTAGTTTTGGCAGCATAACATCAAGTAGTACTAAATCGGGCTGCAAACGGAAGGCTTTTTCTAAGGCTTCTCGGCCATCATAGGCTACTTCTACCTCATACCCTTCTTTTTCTAAATTATATTTGACTATATCCGCTATCGGCTTTTCATCTTCTACAACTAGTATTAATTGGCCCATTATACCTGCCTCCTCTAGTGCATGACACTGACGTTATACCAGTTACTGGACTAGCACAACTTATGTATACTTATTCGCGAGCCCACTCGCCATTTCCTGCCTTCAACAAGAGGGCGGTTGGTTTGTTTCACAGTGAAACAAACCAACCGCCCGAGATTGCTAAGAAGGCCGCGGTCATACTAGGAGCTCCAACGCGCTTTGCGTATGACACGCAGCCTTTATAAGGCTTGGGCAACTTTTTCAGTGGTCTCCAACCATCCCCTTGTTTCAAACTCCGCGGTTCCAGTGGCCACGGGTAAGCTTGCTGCCGTAGATAGCCTCAAGTTCTTGCTTGCAGTTGTGACCAGGTTGCTCCTGGTACCAAGCTGCTAGGTAAAGGGGTAGTATTTGCTCGAGGGTTTCAGGCTGTTCTAGCTCGGCATCAATAACCAACTCCGCTGGTCTTGGACCTTGTTTTAGGGCATGTAATTGATCAATTAGTGAGAAGACCTGGCTATTATAGAGGTAGCTACGACAAGTAGCATCTCCCAGTAGGGGGAAACGGTAGCCCTTGCGGTCTAGCAAGTACTGAGGCTCGGGCTGACAACGGTCACGGCCTCTACACTGTCCGTTGGCTCCCAATAAGCACTGCTCATGTACCATAAGCAGATGGCGTGCATGGATCAATAAGTGTGCTCGTGGCCCCTCGGCGGCAAGCATCTGCTTGGTTTCTGTGCGGTTAAGTTCTGTCGATAGCAAATAGCCGTCTGCATCAGGTAAGCTAGCCGAGAACCAAGTATTATAGGCATTCATTGAGGTATCAAGGACATAAGGTAACCCCAAGCAATGAGCGAGCTCAACACAGCCCCAGTTGGGTAGCAAAAGCCCACTAACATTCGCTGTAGCTAATGCTTCTTGCCACGCGGCCAATTCTTTAGGCAACAAGATACGGGGCAACCGCAGATAGCATGTAAGCCCGCGTTGTGAAGCCAGCGTTTGCGCAGTCTTGTAGACTGCAAGCAATTGCTTTGGATCAGCATAGCTATGATATGAGGCACCAAAGTAGATCCGGCTGAGTTTGTCGGCATGCTGTAGTGCCACTTCTAGTTGCTCTAAGCTGGCAACTATCACTGCCAGCCTGCTACTCTGCCCTTGGGCCTGACCTGCGGGCCGTAATGCCGCAGGCAGACTAACCGTTTCGGGTAAGGGATTATGTTGCCCCCAGAGTATCTGACTGAGCGAAGCTACAGCCTGACGACGGCAGTAGTTTATTTCACTAACAGGCAATGCTAACCCAGGCTCTATGTCACTCATCAGGTTTGCTAGAGCAAAGCCGCTGCCACCCAGTTTGCTAAGTTGGCGCTCTAGCAAGGCCCGGTCGACAGCAACATGCTTGGCTAACTCAGGCAAACGCGTGCCTTCAATTTGTGTGCTATGCCCGCCTGCAATGGCTTGTAATTGTAAGGGGTGGTTTCTCTGTAACTTAACTTCAAAATCGATAGGCCATGCAGGCGGTTCATAGGTGGCTACCTGCTCGGCAACTGCTTGTTCGATAGATGACTGCACTAGGCGCATGACGCTACTACCGGGGGCTAAGCGATAGCCGGGCAAATGGGCTACTTGCCCAGCCGCTAGCTGCTCGAGTTTGCGGTTTCCTTGCAGGAGGTCCTGTATTTCATATTCCTGTCCACCCTCACCTGCTAAGACGTCTTTGCGCCGGACCGCTTGGGTGAAACTAATGTCGCCGCTGGGTAACATCACCCCAATGTTGACACCTTGGTGCCCAGGTTTTGCTACCGATAGCAAATCGGGTCCCGGGCGGCTTAGGGTATAACCGCTGGTAAAGCCCCGGTTAAAGACTTGAGCCAGCTCAAATAATCGCTGGTCGATATCATCAAGCCCAGCATTTTCTGTCAGGCGATCAATTGCCTCACGATAATGGCGCACCACTGTACCCACATAAGCAGGTCGCTTTAGCCGCCCCTCTATCTTCCAGGCGGCCACCGGTAGCTCTAGTAGCTGAGAAAGATAAGGTAACAGACAAAGGTCGTGTGGGCTTAACAAATGAGCCGGCTGGTTAGCGGTTCCCAGCCAACTATAGGGCAGACGACAAGGTTGGGCGCATTGGCCGCGGTTACCACTTCGGCCTCCGATTATGCTCGAGAGCAGGCACTGTCCGGAATAGGCCACGCAAAGTGCCCCATGCACAAAAACTTCTAGGCTGGCCTTGCTTGTGGCAGCTATTTGCTTGATTTCAGCAAAAGAAAGCTCGCGAGCCAATACCACACGCTTGACACCGCGCCGGACTAAGGCATTAACGCCGGCAGCGTTATGAATAGTCAGCTGGGTGCTAGCGTGTAATTCTAACTGAGGGGTTGTCGCCTGGGCTAATGCGATCAAACCCGGATCTTGTACAATAACAGCGTCGACACCAATGTTATATAGTTGGCGCAAGAACTTAACAGCTGCTTCAAGCTCTGCATCTTTGAGCAAAGTGTTAACAGTTACATAGACTTTGGCCTTTGCTCGGTGAGCTAACTGCACAGCTGCAGCCAATTCTGGCAGAGAAAAGTTGGCTGCTGATTGGCGAGCGCTAAATTGCTTACCGCCTAAATAGATGGCGTCAGCTCCATTAGCCAAAGCTGCCAGCAAGGCCTCTTGCGACCCAGCTGGCGCTAATAACTCAGGACGTTGCATGTTTGCACCTACCTTATGTTGTGTCTTTATCTCCTTATAGCAAAAAAGGCGGCAACTTTTGCCGCCCCTAAGCGTCTAACTATCTAAGGAAGTTGATTGGGTTCTTATTTACTCCTTGATAGAGTACCTCAAAATGCAAATGGTTCCCGAAAGAATAACCTGTGCTTCCTACTTTGGCAATAAGCTGCCCCCGAGAAACCTTTGCTCCCTTAGAAACGAGCAACTGTGAACAATGGCCATAGCGAGTAACGTAACCATTACCATGATTAATCTCCACCATGTAACCATAGTTACCCCGGCGCCCCGAATAAACAACTACGCCACTGTCGGCAGCCACAATAGCGGTTCCTCGTGACGCACCTATATCCAGCCCATAGTGCATCTTGCCCCAACGCATACCATAGGGTGAGGTAATGCTACCTTGTGTAGGCCAGACAAAACGCCCTGAACCGGTGACAACAGCCACTTTGGTACCCTGCTTGACAACTGCCGTAACCGGCTCCTTGACCCGGGTAGTGGTTTTAACCTCGGAGCCAACTGTCTGCCCGTTAACCAAAGTCAGCACACTTGTGACCTCGTCGATTCCGTTTTGCCCCTTGGTAACGGTCTTTTTCTCTCCTTTATAGAGAGAACTATCTTTAACGTATTCCGTCTCAAACGGTACCGTCTTAGTCTCTGTTACTTCTGCAGTAGCCTCAACGTGAATCAGTGGGTCAGGTACGGTTACAGCTAACTCCTGCCCAATTTGTAACTGCGTTGCTTTCACGCCTGGGTTAGCTTCTGCTAATTCTGAGGGACGTATACCTCGGGATGCGGCAATACGGGTAAATGTTTCGCCACGAGAGACAATATGACGAACTTCTTTGCGCTGCCCAGATAGCAAAAACGTTTCAGCAGTCGCTTCATCCACTAGACTAGCAATAGCAACCGGTTTTTCAATTACTTGTAGGTTTTCTCTTATGTTTAATGCGGTCACGTTAAATGTTTTATATAGATTAGCTAACCGCTCTGTAGTTTTCTGCTTAATATTAGCCACCACTGCTTGCGCACTGGACAGATCTTTGAATGCCAGAACATCGCGATTGTCAATCGCAATTACAGCACCCGGTATACCCCACTCTAGCTTATCTTGTAAAACCAGCTGCATATCCTCAGTCTTCACCGCAGGAATGCCAAAACTGCGGGCTAGTTTTAGATCATTTATCATTTCGGCGGACTCATATTCCTTGCGGTTACAATCGTCCAATTCTTGCAGATAGCCAACAATTGCTTGCCGATCCTCAGTAACTCCTACTACTTCATCATCAACAACTACCTGCCACTGGTCCGTCAGTTGTAGTGCGGCCGATAAACATAGAACGGAAAGCACTCCCGGCACTACTCCTGGTTTCGCAAGCAGTCTTTGGTACTTGTCCTTGTTCTGCAACCACCAGCGATCTAGATAATGCTTGCCCTTCTCGGCCAAGCCCGCTAGCTGCTGCTTCCAAAGGGGGTTCATCCCCTCACCACCTCTCACTTGCACGTAATCCTTTCGTAACATTCGCCCTCTAGTGGTACATAACCTTCTTTTTTTGGAGAAAAATTATTGTTAATTTTTTCAGCGGCTAAAGAAAGGTTGCACTTGCTTCTGTTTTGAGTATGGCTTAACGCTCTCCATATAATAACACACCTAGGACATTCTCTCTAGGGTACGCGTGATTGGCGTGATCAAGAGCAGGAAAATACCGGCGCTAATTACGTTGAAGAGAGTATGTCCGTTAGCCACTTGGTGCATGATGTCGGGCGCTGTATCTGCTACAAAAGTAAGGAAAGCAGCGTAGAATGGTAGCACTACTATTACACCAATAACGTTAAATAGAAGATGAGCAAGTGCAGCCTGACGAGCTGGTCGATTAGTTCCTAAGGAGGCAAAGATAGCTGTGGCACAAGTTCCGATATTACTACCGAGGGCGATACCAATAGCAGCCGAAAGGTCTATTACTTGACCCGCGGCTAAGGCGATCACGACCGCAGTGACGGCACTACTGCTTTGCACCACCGCTGTAATCACTAGGCCTACGCATACTCCCAGGTAAGGCGAGCGGCTGCAGGCCAGGAACAAGGAATGTACGATTGGTAAGTGCAGAAGCAGGGCGAGGTTCTTACTCATCAATTGCAGACCGAAAAACAGAAACCCCAGGCCGATCAGCACAAAACCTATTTGACGGCTCTGGGGCAGGAGCAGGAGTAGCAGTCCTAGCAAAAGGATTGGCAAGATGAGCTGATATGGCTCAAAGGCGATAATTTGGGCCGTAATGGTTGTGCCCACATTGGCACCGGCAATCAACGCCATAGCTTGCCGCAGGGTTAACAGACCGGCATCAACAGCTGCTACTACTATTACGGTAGTCGCACTACTACTTTGTATGAGGACTGTTACGAAAGTGCCAACTAAGGTGCCACGCATTGGAGTTTTTGTCAAACGCGTTAACCAGGTTTGTAAGTGACTGCCTGCCAGTTTAAGCAGAGCAGCGCTCATTAAGCGTAGTCCAAATAGGAAGATGAACAGACCGAAGGCAGGTAGCGCTATGTAGAGCAGCAAAGGAAATCCCTCTCTTTCTCTACATAATACGCAGTAGCTCTTCCATAATGACCAAAAAATCCTATCACTTGAACTTAAGTGATAGGATTCTTATTGCAAATGGAGCGGGTGATGGGAATCGAACCCACGTAGCTGGCTTGGGAAGCCAGTGCTCTACCATTGAGCTACACCCGCAGAACACAGTCAGATTGCCTAAAAACTAGTTTACTGACTCATATATAATAACACGAAGCGGGTTAGCAACGCAAGCATACGCAATGTGCGGCGGTGCGGCTAAACCTTGAGTATGTTTGGCGTGAGTTGCCCTTTGTCTAGGACCAATTGCCCATCTGCAATAATGGTGGGCTCAGTCATAATCAAGTCGTAATGACAAGCGGCTTTCAGATTTCCTCCCAAAGTAATATTAGTACCAATACCTATGTGCACAGAGCCCAGGACGCCTTCATCTTCGAGCATGAAGCCGATGAATTTACACTTGGGGTTCAGCCCTACGCCCAGCTCGGCGATGTTGTACACTAATGGGTCGTTCTTAGCCTTTAGGTCGGCAGCCAGTTTTGCAGCTTGCTGCCCCCCAGTAATAGATGTGATCATGCCTTTGGCGACCTTGACCGTTACCGGCTCCTCAAGGACGCCGATGCCGATGTAGGGAATACTGGCGTTGGCTACAATCACTCCCTCTGCCGTACCTTCAAGAGGAGAAACGTTAGCCTCAATCGTGGGCACCGGTGAGAATTCCCCAGGTTGTACCAGGCAGGTTAGGGCATTACCACGACGCCCTCGGGCGCTCAAAGTAAGATTGGTACCGTGTGGATTCGTCAACCTAATTTCGGATGCCCCTGCCATAGCCTGAGCTACTCTCCGACAAATAGGAGCTTGTGCCCCAAAATCCGCTTCGATACCTCCGCCAATCATCATATCTTGGCTGAACTGAGTCAACATCAGGCCACGAGAGCCAGCCTCTACTGCCTCACGCACGGCGCGAGTATGAGTAATCGAAGTACGTACTGCCGCAAAAAAAACATTGCTGGCGCGCATAGCGGCTGCCACGTTCGCTGGCGGCTCCTGCCCGTCTGCCTGCCTAGGCGTAATTACAGCGATAGTTGGCTCGGCACCAACCGCGTAAACGGCAGCACTGACTGCTTCAGCGATCGGCAACATCTCAGCCTCAGTGACAACAAGCACCTGCTCTTCCGGCTGTACTGCAGCACAGACGTTAACTAAAGTATTAGCCCCGCGGCTCATCAATACTCTTTTCATTTGTCCTCCTTTGGCGTTTGCCCAAATATGCTATACAAAATGCTCTTTCGACGCCTCTATAGCAAACCCTGCCAGCAAGCCTGCAACTACCAGAAACATGACTAGCCTACTCTTATGCCGCTCATCATCTTGCTCATCGCTGACATATGATAAAAGGGGCTGTCGCAAAATGAGGTCTGCGCAGCCCAGACACGTTTCTCTTACCAAACCCTTAATGCGACAGCCCCTTTTTAGATTAACTGCCGAGGATTTTTCGGCAGTTCCATATATCTGTCCAGCCCTTGCAAAACCTGATAAAGCTTGCTCATCTGCTTTGTTACTTCTGCAAACGGGAACATATCGGCCTTGTTAAAAACGTAAACCCTTTGCATTTCGGCAAAAATCACCTGTAGCTTGGCGTCGGTTTCAAGTGCCTTGTACAGCAGGAAGTCAGCAAATGGCTTTTGCGCCAGGTCGCTGCCGATTCTATTTTGTTCCTCGCGCCGCTTATATTCAAGCATTTTCAAGAGCCTATCGTGCTTGGCTACAAGGGCAGCGATTCTTTTGGTGTTTATCAGCAAAGTCAGGTCGTATAAATGCTTTGCCACATCAAACAGCATCTGCCGCTGATAATAAAATTCGGCTGCCAGAATCTTGTCCGCAAAGATACGCTCCATTTTGATAGTCTTGACTTCAAAAGGAAACACATCATAGCTGTCATGGAGGATACTCTGCTGCTCAGAGGTTGCCGACGAATACAGCAAAGGTGAGACCATTAAGGATTCCACCGGTTCGCTAACAGTGAAGGAAGTCGCTTCAACTTTCACATATCCGAATCTCTGAAGTGCATCGTCAGCATCGATTTTTGTAACCGGCTGGTATTCATAAACGCTTGTGATGCTCCCTTTGGCATTAATCTCTCTTGTTTTGTCGCTCGTCCTGGGCAAAGCAGCATATCCGTTTGCTGCCATTTCCAGTCTCTTTTTGCCCTGAGATCTCGAGCAGTCCTGTACCTCAACCGTCAGATCTATGTCTTCAGAAAACCTTTTCAAGCTTCCGATTGCTTTGTATAATGCGGTACCGCCCTTGAAATACGCAGGTAGTTCCGCCTGCCATGAAGCAAGCTCAGAAAGAAGCAGGGTAAGATAATAATCTTTCTCGATGATATCCTCCCTGATTCCTGTCTTTTCTGATATTATCGAAAACAGCGCCTGAAAAGCGTCCTTGTCTTTATGCAGCTTCATATCCATTACCTCTCCACCAGTACGTCAACCAGTCCCAGTAGCGTCTTTTGCGGGTAATGCTGTCTGGCATATGTCAGGGTTTTCACTGTATCTAATTCATTTCTTTCCGCAAAGGCGTGAAGCAGTGCTTTCGGATTCTCCGCATCGACATGAGCCTCCGGCAAGTCTCTGATGACATCAAGAAACTGCAGATAGCGGAAATTACCGGCGTTGACTGTAACGACCGGTTTTCTGACAATAATGAATCTGTCATCAACATTTTTACGATAGGCATTGGTGGCTATCTCACGTTTCACAGGAACGAGCGTTGTCAATCCAATTCTGTTCATAAGAGAAAAGCCTGTTTCATAACCAATGATTTCATCACCGCAGCGGGTAAGCAACTGTGCCTCGATCAGTTCTTCGCTCGGACGAGCCGTGCCAAAGACCGTTTGCTTGGCACGATAATAAACGCCTCTCTGAAAACGCTCAATAAAGCCCTTGTCTGCCAAACGCTTCAAGGTGACATTGGTAATCGGTTTTGCTTTATGGACAGGGACTTTATATTCTTCAGCTATTGCTTCGGCTATGACGTCAGTCTGAAAAGCCTGGCCATAGGGGATGTCGGCTATTTTATCCGCGATAAACCCGCCATAAGTGAGGCGTTCCATAGAAAAGAACTCCCTTCCTGAGTTATTATAGCGTAAGTTTTGCATTGATATTATTGACGCTATAATAACATATTATGCGCAAAAAGTCAGTTGTGTGACTCTTGAGTTTCAGGGAAATATGATTGTTAGAAGACAGCCTTTCTATACTCAGTTGGTAGCACGAGCTTAAAGATGGTCGGGTTTATGATGTAACATCACGATAGCCACCAAGAATTCCTAGTGAGCCGTAAATTCACGGGCAGTCAAAGAGGAAACAAAAAAGCCCCGTAAGCCTTACGGGGCCGGTGTTTCTTGATGGAGCCGGCGATGGGAGTCGAACCCGCGACCTACTGATTACGAATCAGTTGCTCTACCACTGAGCTACGCCGGCGCATTTTACAAGATAAATAGTAGCACATTGTGTTCCTAAAGGCAACTGTGGGAACACGCTCAAAATCTGGCTTGTCTCTTTGCCCTATATTTTCTTAGCAGATTGATAGCAAGCAGAAAAACGCAGTAGATTGGCATCATAACCAACAGGATAGCGAAAAAGTCGCGCTGCGCCGCATACGAGCTGGTCTTAAATCCTTTGATGCAAAGATGCCCGACTAGATAAGACACAGGCAATAACAAAGTCTTTTCTACTATGTTTCTTATCTTGTCGTGCTGTCGGAAGACAAACCAGAGCATCGCTAATACGGCAGCAAGCGCGGCTGCAATCAGGAAATAATACGCCAGCACAAGCCGGGGCAGGGTAACTATGCCGCCATCAGCATGCAGGTCTCTACCGAAAATCAAAGTGTCTTCTTCTGCGCCATCTACATAGTAGTAGACGGTTATAGTCTGATTACCTTCAGGCTTTAGCACCGCACTCTGTGTATTGCTCTTAGCAATGTAGCTGCTCCAGAGATTGTTCCAGGCAGTTATGTGACACACATAGCCCGAACCATCTTGCGTGCTATAACTCGAAAGATCATAGCCAGCTACTTCTTCACCGAATGTGATAAAGGTTGTACCGTCCTCACATGCGTGAAAGGAAAGCAGTTCATCTGAATAGGGCAAATACTCCGGTGCAGTCAAATAGGCAACTCCTGTGATAGCAAAGGCCAGTATTAAGGCAGCAGTTAAGAAAATCACCTCAATACGTTGCCAAAATAGCCTGCCTTTCAATTTTCTTAGTGGAGCTGTAATCGTATCCGCAGGTAGTTTCTGTGGAGCCTGCATTGCTGCAAGCTGCTTTTGACAGTCTGCGCATCCCGCAAGATGTTTTTCCACAAGCAGCCGTGTCTCTTCACTGACCATATTCTCTACGTAAAGAGGTAAGAGATCTCTGATTACATTACAGGAATGGTTCATCGGCAATCCTCCATCTCTTCTTGAATTTTCTTTTTAGCTCGGTGATAAGTGACACAAGCCCAGTTATCGCTCTTGCCAAATAAGGACGCAATCTGTTTGAAACTCAGTTCTCCAAATACACGTAGCGAAAATACCTCTTTATACGGTTCAGCAAGGTTGTGCAGGACTCGGTGGATTCTCAAGGCCGCATCCTTGGAGAGTAAAGATGCTTCAAGATCTGGGGCTTCCTCTATCTCAGGAGTCTCTATAATGACCAGCTTGCTATCTTTGCGCAACCGCGAGAAATAACAATTCTTCGCAATCTGACACAGCCAAACTCGAATGTCGCAAGCGCCTCTGAAACTATCCAGTGCCTGCATGGCCTTGATAAAGGTCTCGCTAGTAATGTCTTCCGCTATGTGTGCGTCTCCGGACAAGCTTTTTGCATACAGATACACATCTCTAAAATAAGCTTGATAGACTTGCTCGAACTCGGTCACTTTCTCACCTCCCACCTATAAGACGCTTATTATAAGATAATCTTACATAATTCTATGCAAAAACCTTTATCCATAATGAAGTAGAAGCTGATATGCAATAAAAAACAGGAGTTTTGAATTCTCAGTTCAAAACTCCTGTTACCCACATAAATACTGGCTATGAACCACGCATCTATTTGGGAAAATGTCTGGCGGTGCCGAAGGGATTTGAACCCTCGATCTCCGGCGTGACAGGCCGGCATGTTAAACCGCTACACCACGGCACCGCATTTTGGTGACCCCAGCGGGATTCGAACCCGCGTCGCCAGCGTGAAAGGCTGGTGTGTTAACCGCTTCACTATGGGGCCAATTTTACGCCCTACAGTTAGACATATTACAGCATGCCGCCAGGGCTGTCAACCCGTTTGCGCAAGAAACTAACACCGTTCTAGTATGGTACGTGCCATAAGTACGCCGGAAGCGGATGCTTGAGCTAAGCCGCGCGTAACACCGGCACCATCCCCGCCGGCAAAGAGCCCTGTGATTGCCGTTTCCAGCTGGGGAGATAGTTCAATACGAGATGAATAGAACTTGGCTTCCACACCGTACAGCAACGTATGACGTGAGTAAACTCCGGGAGCTATCCGGTCAAATGCCTCCAGCATTTCCAGCAAGGACTTTAAGAAACGGTAGGGCAATACTAAGCTTAAGTCACCTGGGGTAGCCTCGGGTAACGTAGGCCGTACAAGTCCCCTGGCTATGCGCTCCGGTGTTGAACGACGTCCATCAAGCAGGTCGCCTAGACGTTGTACCAGTACTGTACCACCCAGCATATTGGCTAAACTAGCGATATACTTGCCATAACTAATCGGCTCCCGAAAAGGCTCGGTAAAGCTCTTACTCACTAACAAAGCGAAGTTGGTATTGTCGGTTTTTTTTGCTGCGTAGCTATGGCCGTTAACGGTAAGCAGACCCGCGTTATTTTCCATAACGACTTGACCCTGAGGATTCATACAGAAAGTACGCACTAGGTCATCAAAAGTCGGTGAGTAATAGATCAACTTTGATTCATAGACGACATCAGTTAGATGACTAAGTACAGCTGCAGGCACTTCCACCCTTACACCTATATCTACCGGGTTAGAGCGGGCTCTTAGCCCCAAGCGCTGAGCTTCCTTTGCAAACCACTCGGAACCTTCACGCCCCGGGACGCAAACAACATAGCGTGCTGCCAGATGCTCACCATTGGCTAGTTCTACACCAACTACGCGCTTGTCGTCGACCAACAATGATCTAACAGCGGTTAAGGTACGCACTTCAACCCCTTTGTCGTTAAGAGCTTGGCGCATACGGGCCAGAATTCCTTGAGCACGGTCGGTACCTAGATGACGTACTACTGCCGGTATCAAAAGGAGTTCTGCCGCGGCTGCTCGGCGCTTAATCTGATTTACACGCTCTTTGTCTAGACCATGCACCTCTGCCGGCGCGCCAAACTGCAGATAAACTTGATCGATATAGTCGATCAACTCGCCTAGTTTGGTAACACCTGTATATTCACCCAGCCAACCGCCGAAATCAGTAGTCAACGTTAATTTGCCGTCACTAAAAGCACCTGCGCCACCCCAACCGGAAACAATGGCACAGGGTTGGCAATGCAGGCAACCTTTCCCTGTAGCGGCCATCTGACAATGCCGCTCAGCTATATCACGGCCTTTTTCTATCATTAGTATTCTCAGATCTGAGTTCTGACAAAGCTCCCAAGCTGCAAAGATTCCCGCTGGACCAGTACCGACAATAATACAGTCGTATTGATTGGTCACTAGATCACCCCATTTTGATTAACAAGATTAGTTATCCGGTTCGGGAGCTAAATCGCTAAAGAGCCCAATGTGTCTCAGGTTAGTAAGCTTTACGGTACCGACTGGTCCGTTCCTATGCTTTCCAAGTATTACTTCAATGATGTTACGGGCTGCTGTTTCTTGATCGTAGTAATCTTCGCGATACAAAAAAGCAACCAAGTCAGCTGCCTGTTCAATTTCTCCTGACTCACGCAAGTCAGCTAGCCCAGGTCGTTTGCCTTCTCTTTCTTCTGCTCTACGGGAAAGCTGTGACAGAGCAATAAGAGGCACCTGCAATTCACGCGCCAAAGCTTTCAGGGAACGTGTAATTTCAGCCACTTCCTGTTGGCGACTTTCGACGCGCCCCCCGCCTCGCATCAACTGTAAATAGTCTACGACGATCAGACCAATGTCATGCTCCAATTTGAGGCGACGTGCTTTAGAACGCATTTCCATCGCAGTTAGTGCGGGGGTATCATCGATGAAAATAGGCGCATCGGCAAGAATGTCACTAGCATCGCTGATTTTTACCCAATCATTGGCATCCAGCCAACCGCTACGTACTTTCTGCCCATCAACTCTGGCCTCAGAGCAGAGCATTCGCATAGCTAGTTGATCCTTGGCCATTTCCAGACTGAAAAACCCGACTGCCTTGCGTTGTCGAATAGCCACATTCTGTGTGATATTCAGTGCAAAAGCTGTTTTACCAACGCTAGGTCGTGCCGCAACAATAATCAAATCAGAAGGCTGTAAACCGGAAGTGAGCTCGTCTAGTTCTCGGAATCCGGTTGACAAACCAGAGACACTCCCCTTGTTCTGCACCATCTGTGCAATGTGTTCATAGACTTGAGCAATAATCTCAGGCATACCCTCAAAGTCACGTTGCACGCGGCTTTGACTGAGCTGAAAGATTAGGCGCTCTGCGTTCTCCAAAATAGAGGCGACTTCTTCCTGCTGATAGCAGGCGGCCGAAATTTGCTGAGAAGCGTTGATCAAGTCGCGCAAGATAGCCTTGTTCTGCACAATTTGCGCATAGTGACCGGCCACTGCCGACGAAGGCACTAGGTTTGCCAGTAAGGTCAAATACTGTACATCACCAACCTGCTCTAGCAGGCCACGTTGAGCTAGGGCATCACTAAGAGTTATCAAGTCAATAGGCTCACTCTTTGCATACAAACGGAGCATAGTCTCATAAATCTGACGATGATTCTCTCGGTAAAAATGGTTGGCTTTTAAGATACCGGTTACAATAGGGACTGCCTCGCTATCGATGAGCAAGGCACCCAACACAGATTGTTCCGCCTCTAGATTGTGCGGCGGTAGCTTGAGATCTTCCATGCTCACCCTCCCCTCTGGTGTCGCCTAGTCTTGACTGACTACCTCAACTTTAAGCATGACTACCGTATCTTGATAAACCCGCACCGGTACAGTAGTAGAACCTAAAGAACGAATAGGTTCTTTGAGTTCGATCTTACGCCGATCAACTTTTACCTTCTGTTCAGCGAGCGCATTAGCAATATCTTTACTCGTAATTGAACCAAATAGGCGGCCGCCTTCACCGGCTTTGGCCGTTAGTGTGACAGTTAGCGTGCGTAGCTTAGTACCTAGCTCCGCTGCTTCTTGTTCTTCACGAGCTCGCCGTCTAGTTCTGGCTTCCTCTTCCTGCTCTATTACCTTCAGTACTGCAGGGGTAGCTTCTTTAGCATAGTTGCGGGGGAAGAGGTAGTTTCTAGCATAGCCATCGCTAGCATTCACTATTTCCCCTTTTTTTCCAAAACCCTTAACATCAACCAATAGAAGTACTTGCATAGTCTCACCTTCCTCAAATTATTGCTGTGGTTCAGTTTTAGCTTTAACAAATTGTCGATAGTCGAATAGCGCATCGAACTGACCTATTAGGCTTAAAATAGGACGCAACCAGGGGCTGATCAGCAAATAGATAGTAAAAAGCAAGCCCATCCCCCAGCTAAACCGTAAACGCCGTATATAGTAGTAGATTAGGGTATAGCCAGCAAGCAAAAGCACAAAATTACCGATACTCAGTAAGTTGCTTGCAAGCCAAGGAATGGTATCAGGGGCAAAGCGTCGCATTGCATAGGCAGCCAAAGTGGCTAGGGCCAGCCATACGGGTGCGCGTGCCTCGCGCCAATTAGCGAGTTGCAGGGCGACAGCTGGCTCAAAACGCGCCAGCAATAGCAAACAGAAGGTGGTGGCTAGGCAGATAAAGACAAAAACGATTACCGGCCAGTTTCCACTAAACAAAGCACCTGCTTGCTTCTGTAATTCTGTCATGAACTCCAGCTGCTCAGGAGAGTAGACTTCTAAAGCAGCCATATTCTCCTGCAGATAAATAAGAGATCTCTCAACCGTCTCGTTGATAACAGAAAGCAAGCTCTTCTTTTCCATTAGCCTCACTGACCAGTTACTGATCATCAACCAAATGGCTCCCCCAATAATGCTTAGGTTATAAGCACCCCCTAAGCTGCACTGGTTGCGCCAGAAGAGTAGGCTATAGCCAATAGCAACGCCTAGTCCGATGAATATAAAAGATAATGGATCGACAAATAACCAAGTTACAGCCAGGCAAGCTACAGTCATGATGCGGGCTGCCACTAAGCCGATGTTTTGGCGCGCAATCAAGATAGGGAATCCTGCCAATAAGGAAATTAGGGGCAGGAAGCCACTGATAGCACCTACCAACAAGCCGGCAGCGTAGATAGTTAAGATCTTTAGCATCTGCTTGATTTTCTGTCTATTGATAGAGCAAGCTTTCATTTCCTTCTCCTAACTTCAAGATGCTCAGCAAGGTTCGAGAGATCATTGTACCATTGCTCTAATTCATGGTTTTCAACCTGTGCCTGCTTAGTTCTCTTTTGTACCTCGGCTTCCAAGCGACTGAAGTTTACGCCTAGACGTTGGGCTAGTAGGTAACAAGATAGCATGATATTGGCTAATGCTTGTAACACAAGTTCATCCTTTGCAGTCTGTAATGACCGACAAACCTGTCCGGCATTAACAACGATCTCGGTTTTCAACCACTCTATCGCCTTAATATTGCGGGCTATATCAAAATCCTCTTCCTTGTACACTCACGCCACCCCCAGACTACTCAGTTCGGGAAAAGGAGAGCGAATTCCTGCCACATAAGTAAACTAGCATAGATAGCTCACAGGCAGACCGTCGTAGTGTCTTGTGGTTGGCATAAAAGGCTGTCCCGAATTAGGGACAGCCTTTTATTGCTAAGCAATTGCTTGCCTATAATCCTATTCAGCCGTGAATGGCAATAAGGCTATATTGCGTGCCCGTTTGATAGCGCGAGTAAGCATACGCTGATGGCGCGCACAGTTGCCAGAAATACGACGCGGTAGAATCTTGCCTCGCTCAGTCAGAAAACGACTAAGCTTGTTGAATTCCTTGTAATCTATGGCTTCTACTTTATCCACGCAAAAACTGCAAACTTTTTTGCGGGGTTTTCGACCTCTTCGCCGCACTGTGTTCACTCCTTTAATTGTCTATGTTTTCGCTGATGCGAAAACATAGACCTATTACCCGCAACGCCAAGGGCGTTGCTAGTGGTTAAAAGGGTAGATCATTGTCCTCTTCTTCATCAAGGTTGATCTCCCGGCCAAAATCTTCAAAGTTATTTTTGGGACCAGGGGGTGTGTTGACTGTACCATCTTTCGGCCATTCTAAGAAACGTACCTCGTCGGCTACTACTTCTGCTATGCGCCTCTTTTGGCCGTCGTTTCCCTCAAAAGAACGAATCTGTAAACTACCAGAAACGGCTGTCATCAATCCTTTGCGCAAATACTTGTTGCAGTTTTCCGCTAAATTACGCCAACAAACGATATCGATGAAATCTACGGGACGTTCGCCTTGCTGACTAGTGTAATTTCGCTCCACAGCAAGTGAAAATTTAAGTCGAGCGATACCTGAAGTAGTGTAGCTGAGTTCCGGGTCTCGTGTTAGGCGGCCGATCAAGATGACCTTGTTTAACAACTAAATCACCCCATAATAAATATTACTCTTCATCTTTTCGCACGATCAGATAGCGGATAACATCTTCGCTGATCTTGAAAATGCGCTCGAGTTCTGTGGCTACAGCGGCTTCGGATTGGAAGTTAATCAAGGTATAAATACCTTCGCGATATTTCTTAACCTCATAGGCTAAACGCCGCTTACCCCAATCGCTGACCTTCTCAACGGTACCGCCATTGTTCTCAATGACCTCCACAAAACGGCTGACCAGCGCTTGGGCCTGTTCTTTATCGAATTCAGGCTTCAGGATAAACATAGTCTCATACTGTCGCATAATCTCTTACACCTCCCCCCGCGGACATAAGGCCCCACAAGCTAGTGTGGAGCGGGTATTTCAACCGAGCTATTATAGCATACTTCGCCAACAACAAGCAATTTATCTGTCACTGCTCCTGCCCAATTTGGGCAACGTCAGCTGCTTTGATCACTTGTTTAATGCCTTTCTCCAGCCGAATTCTAGGCAACATAACGCTATGGCCACAAGTAAGGCATTTGATACGGAAATCGATTCCGGTACGTAGGATTTCCCAGTTATGTCCCCCGCAAGGATGCGGCTTCTTCAGCACAACTACATCGCCAACAAAAAGCTGCATCGGCATTACTGTTCGCTCCCTTCCCTTTCTAGAATGGTTCGTGGATAAGGTGGCTTGATGCCAGCTCGCTCAAGAGCCGTTTTCAATGTTTTGCGCATTTCTCTCTCAACTGACCAGTGCTGCATCGGTTGTGTCCGCGCCCAAACGCGCCAAACCGTTGCAGGCGGATCTAAACTGACTACCCCCAAAACGCGGGGACCTTCTACGATGGTGTCAAGGCGCTCTGCTATATCAGCTAGTGCAGTTTCTAAGATAGCTTGTACATCAGTAACGTTCGCTTCATACGGAACCGCTATATCAACAAGTGCAGTACGGTCGCCTCGAGAATGATTGGACACCTTGCTAATCTCACTGTTAGGCAATACGTG
>DIPA01000040.1:0-201 GCA_002427055.1 Firmicutes bacterium UBA5500
CTCCCAGCTGAGCTATGCGCCCGTGACAATTTCCAATTATATCGGACATTCGCCGAATGGTCAAGCCGCACTTGTATTCAACAGAGCAGCGGCGCAGAAACTACTATAACACGGTTAGCGCCAGATGTAAATGGAAAATATTTGGATAAAAACCCTGTTCTAGCAAGGTTCAATTTACAATGGTACGCCCGAGAGGAATCG
>DIPA01000040.1:296-7525 GCA_002427055.1 Firmicutes bacterium UBA5500
ATGGTACGCCCGAGAGGAATCGAACCTCCGCACCCAAATCCGGAGTCTGGTGCTCTATCCACTGAGCTACGGGCGCATAATCACTCTATTATTTTAGCCGAAATGCAGCTAAGATGCAAGGTGCTCCAGCAACTGTAACTCATGTGCCGCTAGTTTTACTTTGACCGAAAACATGATCAAGCATTACTTCAAGCAGTTTTTCACACATCCTTGAAGGACCACTTCAGCAAGGGCGGGGTAAGTATGGTCGTCACTACTACTAACAAGACCACACTCGCAAACGTTGCATCGCTAATGCTACGCCTTGCTAAGGCTAAAGAAGCGATAACCAGCGCAACCTCAGCCCGTGGAATCATCCCTACTCCGATTTGCAGGCTTTGACGCCAGCTAAAGCCGGTAATGCGGGCCGTAAGCCCACAGCCAATAATCTTGGTAAAGACAGCCGCTAGAATGAGAGCAACCGAAAAAGACAATGCCTGTACATTGAAAGTACGCAAATTCGCTCGCAATCCTATACTAGCGAAAAAAACTGGCACAAAGAAGGCATAGCTGATAACCCCAACACGCTCGCTAATTCTGATCTTGTAGTTTGTACGGCTAATCAAGGCACCGAATATGTAGGCCCCTGTTACAGCAGCAACACCGGAGATTTCTGCCAAGTAAGCAAATAAAAAGACTGCTGCTAAAGTAATGCCCAGCAACGATTCCCGTAATTTGACTCTCAATGCGAGACGCATAACCATGGCATTGAACTGCCGACCTAGGGCAACAATGAACAGAAAGAACAGCGCCATACGCAAAATCAGCCCAAGAAGTGAACCCGTTCCTTGGCCTGTTACACCAATTACTAGGGTAAGAACAATTATTCCCAGAATGTCATCGATAATTGCTGCGCCAAGGATAGTAGTGCCTTCTAGACTTCGCAAATAGCCCATATCTAACAAGGTCTGCACTGAAATACTTACGCTAGTGGCAGTCAAGATGGTCCCTAACATGATGCCTTCCGATAAGGTTAGGCCAAACGCATATGCTACCAGAGGACATAGGAAGAGAGGCATGGCCACCCCACCCAAAGCGATGATGGCCGCAGGAACACCTGTTCTTTTTAGCTCATGTAGATCGGTTTCCAACCCGGCTATGAACATTAGCAAAACGACGCCAATCTCGGCCAAGCTAATTATGGTCTCTGTAGGCTGAACCAAACCTAACACAGAGGGGCCAAGCAGCAAGCCAGCCAAGACTTCACCAAGAACCGCGGGTTGCCCCATTCGTTTTACCATAACTCCCAGAATCCTCATGAGAAAAAGCAAGGATGCCAAGTTGAGCAATAACAAGACTGCCGCCTCCATTGTTAGGCCGATCATCGCTCTCGCAATCGAGCGTTCATCTTAGCATCCCCAGTTGATACCTTATCAATAAGAGAATTGCGGGCGCATATTAACTATGCAAAAGTGCCCTGGCTTATGGTTAGAATACAGCTAAAGGTTGGCAGAACAACTTAGGAGGGTTAGCGAATGACCCACTTGTTAGTACTAGTCTTGAACAAACCAGAATTAATCCCGCAGGTAACGAAGGCATTTCGCAAAGTAGGCGTTAAGGGAGCAACCGTCATTGATAGCGTAGGAATGGGCAGGGCTAAGGCCGAGCCTCAGTTAGTTCCACTGATTGCCGGATTAATGCGGGGATTAGACGATGGGCACCAATACAACAAAACAATTCTATCTGTAATCGAAGAAGAAGACGTATTGCGCCGGGTGGTTTTGGAGATTGACAGCTTGGTCGATTTCGACCAAGCCGGTAGCGGTATCTTGTTTACCCTGCCAGTCGATTTAGTACGAGGCATGAAAATATCAGGCAAGACCGATACAACCAGGCGAAGCTAAACTCCCCTGCATTAGCAAGGGAGTCTAGAAAACCTTTGGAATACGTAGTTATTGAAGGTCTTTGACCAGTTGCTTAAATATGCGCCCTCGTTCTTCAAAATCCTTATACATGTCAAAGCTAGCACAAGCCGGTGAAAGCACGACGGCAGTTCCGGGCCGCGCTTGCTTCTGACACCATAGTAATGCTTCCTGCAACGTAGCAAACTGTTGCATAGTCATTGTAGCCGTCTGCTTTTCTAACTCCCTATTAACCGCTTTGGCAATTGCCGGGGCAGTTTGTCCTATGAGGGCCAATGAATCCACACGGCCAACCACGGCCTCGGCTAAAGGCTCAAAAGGAATCTTCTTGTCATAGCCGCCGGCGATCAAGACAACTGGGAAAGGCAAAGCGGCTAGACCAGCATTAGTACGTGTAGGTGAACTGGCAATTGAATCGTTATAGTATAATACGCCGTGCAATTCACGCACGAATTCCAGTCGATGCTCTACACCAGAGAAGGTGGTTGCCACTTGTCGAATGGCATCCAAGCCAACACCTTTAGCCCGCGCAACTATAGCGGCTGCCATTACGTTCTCCACATTATGGTCTCCTAACAGCTTCAGCTCGTCCGTAGCGCATAGAGTTTCTGCTTCCCCTGCCACGCGCAACACAATTTGCCCATCACGCAGGTAGGCTCCATTGGCAACGTCAGTTTGGCGGCTAAAATAGTGCACACGCCCCTTAGTTAAGTTGGTAAGGTTTTTGGTTAGTTCGTTGTCCCAGTTGAGCACTGCCACATCATTAGTGTCTTGCCAACGCAACACATTAGTCTTTACCTGCACATATTCATCAAAGTCAACATGGTAATCAAGATGGTTGGGGCTTAGGTTTGTCATCACCACTGCTTGTGGGCTGATGGCCAAGGTCATCAGTTGGAAACTGCTGAGCTCTAGCACTATCTCTGCTGTGCTTGGTATTGTTAGCACATCTTCAATTAAGGAACGACCAATATTGCCACCTAAGAAAACCTGCCGTCCATCAGCCTGCAACATTTCACTGATCAAAGTAGTGGTTGTCGTCTTGCCATCGCTGCCGGTGATACCGGTAATTGGCGCTGCAGCTAGCTCAAAAACCAACTCGATCTCGCTCGATAAGCGGGCACCAGCAGCGACTGCCTGCTTGAGTTCCGGCAGATCAGGGCGCATGAATGGTGTGCGAAATAAGACCTGGCAATCTGCCAGTTGCGTTAGATAATCTGCCCCTAAGCGCAACTCAAGGGGGATGCCTTGCAGCGCGTCTAAAACGCCTTTTAACTGCGCCGCCTCTTTCCGGTCACAGGCTACCACCTGACAACCTATGCTATGCAAAAAACGAATTAGTGGCACCCCGCTACGTAAGCCTAGTCCGAGTACCCCTACTTTTTTACCCTTCAGTTCAGTGATGACTTTTTGCTGTCTATTCGTGAGCATTATTGCCCCTCCTTCAGTGTCTATAAGAGTAACCAGTTTACTGCATAAGATACTACCATGTTTCCAGTGAAGCAACTGTTAAGCGCGCATCCACCAAAAGGCTGCCCCCGCCCAGGGGCAGCCTTTTAGCTACCAAGAAGCCAAATCACACTTCCGGTTCTAACGGAATAACAAAAGCTGCCACAATATATGCCAAAAGACCGGTGCCCCATAACAAAGCCCCCAGAGCCCAGATCAACCGGACGATAGTCACATCAATGTTGAAATAAGCTGCAATGCCACCACAGACTCCGGCTAAGCTCTTTACCGTCCGCGACCTGTAAAGCCTCTTCCCCGTTTCCAACCTACCCACCTCCCTATTTGCCCCTACTGAATCATATCGGATAGCTTCCAGGTATATTACGCTTCCGGCAATAACTGCAGGGTCTGCTCGATTAACTGCAAGGCACACTCTGCATGCGATGATGCCAGTAAACCAGCGGCAAATAGACAATATGCAGGGTCCCAGAAGAAATGAGCCTGCTTTGGTTTCATCAAGTGTAATTCTCCGGGCTGCTGCAGTGCTCCTGCTAAAATAAAGCCCGGATTCTGGCCAAATTTGATTGCCCCACCTATGCCGATAACTTGCTTAACGTCGCGCAGGTCTTTTCCCTTTAATATGTAGCTGCGCCCCAGTGGTGTAGCAAGTACTTCAACACAACCAACATGGCGGTTAATAGCCTGTTGTATGCAAGCACGAGCCAATAGCATCTCGCGCATGGCAGCCGCTTCGTTATCCGGTAACCACTCCGGCTGAGACATGGTTATGCTCCAACTATGCCAATCAAACTCCTCCAGGTTAGCGGCCCGTGCCAGTTGCGACAAAAGTGGAGCTGTGGCTTCCACTGCGCCACTTGCGCTACTACGCATGCCTAAATCAGCCTCAACCGTACGATAGGCTCTTGGTGGCATCAAGCCAACAGAAAGCATTGCATCATCTAGCGGATAGCCAGTAGCTACTGAATAGACATCTGTCGTAGCACCACCAAGATCCACCGCCAATAGCTCTCCTTTGGCACTAGCCAAAAGCTCTAGGCCTGCTAACACTGCAGCCGGAGTCGGCATAACCAGTTCTCCTAGCAAATCCTCCAACTCAGTTAGGCCTTTGGCCAAAACAATTCTACTCAAAAACAACTGTCTGATCGCGTGGCGGGCACTTTCTACTGCAAGGCACCCTAAGCGCGGCAGCACATTATCAGCCACTACGCAAGGGACTTTAGCTGCCTGCAAAACAGCCAGTGCCTCGTCTGCCACCTCGCGATTACCCGCAATTACAACAGCTGTCTGTAGACCGCGTGCAGCCAAGCTGGTGGCATTGGCAAGTAGATACTCGCAGTCGCCCCCATCCGTTCCACCGGCTAACAGGATAATATCTGGGGCTAACTCATCTAGCTCCAGTAAATCACTGGCCAATAGGCGATGCCCATAGACCTTGAGTACTTTGGCCCAGGCACCTAGGGCTGCCATGCGTGCTGCATCTCCTGTCAACTCCGGCACTAAACCAACAGCTACTAGGCGCAAGCCACCGGCTGCACTACTCGCGGCGCGCCGCACACTAAACTGCAAACCTACAGGCAGTTGCGGCTTCAGTTTCTTCCAGGCCTGCTGCACTCCCAGCCTAATATCTGCCGGAGTAGTAAGCACCGCACTAGTACCAAGGAGAGTGGCCGTATCAAGATCGACGGCACAAAGCTTAGTGTAGGTACTGCCAATGTCCGCCAGCAAAGCATTCATGCTTTTACCTCGCCAATAGCATTTGCAGTCGTGCTTGCTCTGTCAGCTTCTGACCGGTTTCCGGATGAACTGCTACGCAAGCCCCATCTATCAGCCTGGTTTGCAGTAATCCCTTAGCTACTCTACTGCCTACTAAATGGGGAGCATCTAGAATTCCCGCTTGAATGGCACTCACCAATACCTGCGGATCACTGCCTAACACACAACTTGAATCACCCAGATGCCTCATCGCAGCCAGCAGCTGTTTCGCCTCGGCCAATAGCTCTGCTTTACGTGCTTGAACAATCGGATCATACGCTGCTAGGGGTAGACCGTGGATTGCATTCTGCAGCATACCGGCAACTATTTCACAACTCTCAATTACATCTTGCGGGGTAGCTACATGGTTAGCTTCGCAAAAGCCAACCACATGCACTATGTCCGGCTGCAAGGATAGTGCCAGATGCATCGACGATGCTAACTGGCCTTTGGCCTTGTTCATGTTAGTATCGAAACTAGCCAGGCCGCTACGCACTTGTGTATAGCTCCGGAAGTTGGCATCGTGTAAAGAAGCTATTAGTTCTTTTTTGGCTAGCATCTTAGCTAGGTCTTGCTGGTAGCTAGTGCCATTAGGAGTATTGAACATATATTGAGCCACATAGTGCTGCACGCCTTGCTGTTTGGCAAACGCAGCGGCTAAGTAGGCCATGGCTACAGCAATAGTGTCACTCGCCTCGCGCAGGCTCCAATGGTGCGCCTCATTAACTTCAACAGGAATGCCTCGCTCGGCATACCAGGCCATGGTGGCCAAGTTCTCAGCAATCGCAGTTGCTAATGGTCGGTTTGAACGCCCATCTAGCTCGCTATACCAACAGAGGGGAATTGCACCCCAGGCGTTGTGCAGTGTGTTCACCGCAAGCTCGGCCCACTCTACCAAATCGCGCGTGCCTGCGTATATGCGCATCAACGGATAATTGCCTGTGCGGCTAGCGGCGTAAAGAGCCTGCAGATCCTCGGGCTGGCGCAATGGTACCCCACCTGCACCCACTTGGCGCGGGTCTAACTCATCCGGCCTAAAGAAGCTCGCCTGAGCGTTCTGATCGGGCCCAATGGAAATCACGTCTAGCACTTTTGCCTCGGCGATCTGCTTAACGCCGGCTATCGTGTCTGCTAAGCTGGGCAGACCAAAATGATGTCTTAATAAGGGGTACGGACGTTTGGCTGCCAAACGAGGAATGAGCTGGTCAGGATAGCGCTCGGCAAGTGGCTCTTGATCACGCCCCTGTAAAAAAGCAATGATTTCATCAATGCCTTCTTGTCCGGAAAAACAGCAGCGAAAAGCGCCGGTTGCTGCCGCTGCAACAGTAGCCGGCGGCGTTCCGCCAAAAATCAGCGTCATATTGCCTAAGCCTGCCTCGGCAAGTGCCCCGCGCAACTGCTGCACCAAGCCCGGTACTAGTTCCGGTGTCAATCGATAGCTGAGGGCAAGAATATCAGGCCGATATTCCTGCGCCGCCTGTACGATGCCAGTGGTCCCAACGGCCGGACCTAAGAAAGCGGTGTCGTAACCGTGCTCTTCAGCTAAACGTAAGAAGCGCAACGTACCGGCGACATGCACATCATGGCCAAGTGGCGCTCCTAAGATCTTGGGCTTTTTGTCAATCATACCAACCCGCCCTCTAGCACGAAGCGCCGTATTTGCGTAGCCGAAAGCCCGGCGATGCCCATTCTTTCTACTGTACGTCCCAACTCCCAGTAGTTTTCTCCCAGCAGCAACGAGCCTAAATGCACCATAGAGTGAATTGTGGGCGTAGGTACATTGAGCAAGTCGCCTAGAGCGGCAATCGGCACCAAGCTCATTGGTATGTCTTCAGTGATGTAGCGATGGTAAATGCCCGTGGGAGCTTTGATACCCGCATAACCGTGGTTGTTCTGAATAGCCTCATAGAGGGTACGCCCGACGGCATCATAAGCTACGTACAGCCAATTTCGTGCACTCATAGCAGGAATGCCTAACGCAGCGGCCACTGCAATTCGCTCAGCATCCATCGCCTCTAGCACTTTTGCTACTGTTGGTGTAGCACCGTCCATGTAGAAATCAAAGTCGCCACGCGTAGCCTCAATGCGAGCAGCATTGAGTATGAC
>DIPA01000040.1:7599-14737 GCA_002427055.1 Firmicutes bacterium UBA5500
AGTATGACCAAGCCCGGGTGAAAAATGGCGCCGATGTTATCCAGACTTGTCTTCAAGACATTATCACCAGGCACAAATTGCGGCATAACAACACGTAGGGCATTAACTACTTGCGCAGTATGGTGCCCCGGTAAGGCTGCTACCGGAATACTGTTCTTGATGCCATAGATAGTAACTTGCGCTGGATTATTGTTACGGGCAGCATAAATCAGTGTCTGAGCCTCGGCGATTGTTACTTCTGCTTTTATGCCAGAGGAGTTAACTATATGTAGGAATTCAAGAGCACCACCGGTGCGTCCGGGATGCAACACGACAATCTGGCCATCGCGTAGATAAGGCGCAGCCTCTTTTGCAATGAAACTGTGTGCATTTGCGGGAACTACCACCATGATAATATCGGCGTCAGCTAATGCTTCGGCAATGTCGCTTGTAACAACTTCAATGGTGCCAAAACCATTAATAACCCCATTGAGAGTAATACCACCACTGTTACGTATAGGCTGAAGGCGTTCATCAGTGCGGTTATAGAGAGAAACTTGATACCCGAGATAGGCCAGGTGCCCAGCCATGGCTTGTCCACCATGACCGGCACCTAGGACAGCGAAACGCGGGGGATTAAGCGGAAGGGTGCTTGCTACGGCTGGTTGAAAAGCAACGGAACTCATTACCAAAAAATCACCTTCCTTTTAAATTAGTGTGGCCAAACCTTACATTTTAAGGATTACATATAGTTCATTATAACAAAATACTAAGTTAGCTGTAAAGTTAGTCTATTTTTGTGGCCGTATGGGGCATAGTTAATCAGTGCAACTTTGCGCCTAGCAAATAGTCAGATTTGCGCTAACGTGGCTAGATCCGCAAAAAAAACCGTTGACAAACCGTTTTTCTTCTGTATTATTATATTAAGCGCTTAATACAATGAGACACCATGGAGGGGGGGGGTGATAGTTTGAAGCAGAGCTTCGACCCGAATCTGCCCATTTATACACAGATAGTCGACAGGTTTAAGCAGTTGATTTTTAGCGGGGCCATGAGCCCGGGTGAAAAGGTGCCCGCAGTGCGGGAGCTGGCTCTTGAGCTAGGAGTAAATCCTAATACTCTGCAACGCGCAATGAGTGAACTGGAGCGAGAGGGATTGCTCTACACTGAACGAACAGCGGGACGCTTTGTGACAGACGATAACGCCTTAATTATCGCCTTGCGTGAGGAGCTGATTGCGACAGTAGTAAGAGAGTTTCTTGCTGAGATGAAGGCGCTGGGATGCTCGTCAGCTGAGGCTGAACTCCTAATTAAAAGGCACGGAGGAGAGATGAAATAATGAGTGAAATACTGTTAGAAGTCAAGCATGTCTCAAAACGCTACGGGCAGCAAGTAGCGCTAAGAGATGTATCGTTTGAGCTGGCATCCGGCAAAATTATCGGCTTACTGGGGCCAAATGGCAGCGGCAAGACAACCCTTATCAAAATCATCAATAGTCTGCTGGCCGACTACGAGGGAGAAGTTCGTGTTAGTGGCCACAAGCCGGGGAAAGAATCTAAAAAACTAGTCAGTTATTTGCCCGATAAGATGGCACTACCCACTTGGCTCTCAGTTACAGAAGCGCTAGATCTATATAACAGCTTTTTCGCTGATTTTCAGCTGGCGCGGGCCAATGAGCTACTGAATTCGCTCAAGGTACCCCAAGGCAAGCGCATCGGTGAGCTTTCTAAGGGAATGCAGGAAAAACTGATGCTAACGCTGACAATGGCGCGTCGCGCAAAGCTATACGTTCTAGATGAACCCATCGCCGGAGTAGACCCGGCTGCACGTGATTTAATCCTCTCCACTATTCTTGATAATTTTACAGATGGCAGTTCGATTTTGCTCTCAACACACATTATCTCAGACGTAGAGACTATTTTTGATAGTGTAGTCTTTCTTAAGGAAGGTAATGTAGACTTGATCGGAGAGGCAGAAACGCTGCGCAGCGAGCACGGCAAATCAATTGACCAGTTGTTCAGGGAGGTATATAGATGTTAGCTAAATTGATCAAGCTAGATTTGCGCTTTGCCTATAAACAATTTCTTGCCATGGCCGCTCTGCTATTGCTCCTGGGCATAGCCATCCCCGTTATGGAAGTGAGCGTCTTGAAATTCGGCGTGCCGATCATCGTTTCCATCACCTTTTCAGTTGTCCCTATACTGTGTGTCTGGCTGATAGTGCAGCACTTCAACCGCAATCTTTTCGGTAACGAGGGGTATCTTATGTTTAGCCTGCCTGTCAGTGCTACGCAGCTACTTGTTTCTAAGGTAATCACCACCTTGATATGGTTTAATCTGATGCTGGGCACCGCCGCAGGTCTGATCGTGCTGCTACTGCGAGAGGAAGTGCCAGTGTTGATGGTTCTGCGAAAACTGTTCACTTGGGGCGCTATACGCCAAACGCTAAACGTATTATTGACGATCAATATCAATGTACTGCCCATTATTATGGCTATCTTCCTGGGAATTTCACTGGCTACGGTAGCCGTACGCAACAAGAAGATTGGGCACTTTTGGGGCCAAGCAGCCACAGCAGCCGGCATTGCCCTCTACATATGGAGTTCAATCCTCTTTGCGGGCTGGACATACCTAGACATAGCTTTAGCTGACCAGACGCTCGTATCAGTGACGGTT
Source organism: Firmicutes bacterium UBA5500 (assembly GCA_002427055.1). Classification (GTDB taxonomy): domain Bacteria; phylum Bacillota; class UBA994; order UBA5500; family UBA5500; genus UBA5500. Next base: position 10,254 of record DIPA01000040.1, read on the forward strand.
GCAGCCTCACAATGGATTAACATAGCAATATCTGTTATATTCTGCACACTGTTTTTCAGCTTGACTGCGTATATCATGCGACAGCGGCTAAATCTTGCCTAGTCGTATAGGGGAACCATGATAAAAGGCGGCGACTGGGTATGTTCAGCACCCAGTCGCCGCCTTTTCACCCATCAGATCAAGTCGTAGGCTGACTCAGTTGGTCAAAAACCTCATATAGCACCACGCTGGTTGCTACGGCCAGGTTGAGAGAGTCGGCTCTTCCCACCATCGGGATGCTCACGAGCTGATCGCACGCCTCCATGAGGGGGGCAGAAAGCCCCTCCCGCTCACTACCACTAAGTAACACTAACGGCCTAGGATAACCTACTTGCCGATAATGATGCTTGGCAGCACCAGATGTCCCTACTATAGTTGCCTTTCTCGCAGCTCGCCAACTAAGAAATTCTTGTTCACTAGCCTTAACCAAACGCAAGGCAAATAACGAACCCATACTACCACGAACTGCGGCTGGATCGTAAGGATCAGTACAATTCCCAACTAGAATCAGGCCTAGGCAGCCGACCGCATCGGCTGTACGTATGATGCTGCCCAAGTTGCCCGGATCTTGCACCTCAGCCAGAGCCACCCACACATCTTCCGCCGCAAACTCTGATGGTAGAGGGTACCAGCATTGGCGAACAACGGCACCTAATCCTTGGGGACCGTCTTTTGTTGATAGACTGTTAAATACGGCGGCTGTTACTGGCAGGCAAGGCACTCCCCTATGCTGCAAGTCGCTAACTAAATCTTGCGCAAATTGACTGGTAAGTAACTCATTGGCAACCACTAGCAGCTCAATTTGAGCTCCTTGCTGCACGGCTTCTCCTACCAGACGAATTCCTTCCACCCAAAAGCTAGCCTCTTGTTCGCGCCCTTTACGCGAGCGCAATTTACGTATAGTTTTGATGGTTGGGTTACTAGTGCTAGAGATGATTGGTTGCTCTATCTGCATCTCAATTACCGCTTCCCCGCCGCGAATTCGGCTCGAATTTGCTTGCGCAGGGTGGAGTCTGTAAGCACATCTAGGCCGGTTAATGCCATCGCTTTAGCAGCAACTAGCATGGCTGCTAAAGCTTCCGGTGAAGCAGCTGCCTGGCAAAACTCGTGTGTATGGCCAACCAAGGTCTTAGGACCAATACACATGCTGGGATGGATAGCAGGTGTAACTTGGCTAACATTGCCCATATCAGTAGAGCCTTTACCACCACTGGGTGACTCAATATCGGTTACGCCTAAGGCTTCTAGATGAGTCTTATAGGTAGCGGCTAATAACTTATTCGAGTGCAGATTATCGAATGATAACTCGAAGTTGCACATTTCCAAGCGGCAACCGGTGGCCAGCGCAGCGGCTTCGGCTACTTTCTTGGCTTTACCTACAACTTCATTCAAATAGGCTCTCTCGGCAGCGCGGAAATAGAAGCGAGCCACTGCCCGTTCAGGCACAATATTGGGCGCTACGCCACCCTCGCTAATGATGCCGTGTATGCGTACATCGCTGGTAAGATGCTCACGTAGTGCATTGAGGTTATTAAAAAGCGAAATAACTGCGTCTAAAGCATTGATGCCTTCATGCGGAGCACCGGCAGCGTGGGCAGCCTTGCCGAGGAAAGTAAACTCAATAGCATCGATAGCTAAGGAGGCGGCATCAACGGTAGTGCGGGCTCCAGGATGGACGATTAGGGCTGCATCAAATTCGTCGAACAGACCAGCAGCCGCCATTGGCACCTTGGCGCCATTAGTCTCTTCTGAGGGAGTACCAAATAGGGTTACTTGCCCAGAAACATTGTCGAGCACACTAGCCAAACCAACGGCTGCAGCTGTGCTAGCCATGGCGATTAGGTTATGGCCGCAGGCATGCCCGATTTCCGGTAAAGCGTCATATTCGGCCAAGAAAGCAACCTTAGCCCCTTCCCCACTACTGTGCTCAGCAGCAAAAGAAGTCGGCACATTGGCCAGCCCTTTGCTTATATGAAAGCCTTGCCCCGCAGCATATTCGGTCAAGATCTTCTGAGCAAAGTGTTCCTGACCGCCTGTTTCTGGGTTAGCGTGTAGTTGCAAAGCTATCTCCTCTAAATGCGGCGCTTGCTCATCAATCCGCTGGCTAATTCGCTGCCGCAGTTGATCAATCTGCATTACTTTACACATCCTTTCAACCTTTTCCCTAGTTTATCACGTCAACTGGCAACGATGAAATAAGCAAAGGAAAAGCCACGGCAGTGCCGTGGCCCCCTATTATGCTTAGCACCACCTAACGATTAAGAAACTTCGCTGGACGTTTCTCGAGGAAGGCACCCATACCTTCCTTTTGGTCCTGAGTTGCAAAACAAGCTGCGAACTGCTTGGCCTCTTCGCTTAGGCCGTCAGCCAAGCTCATGGTCAGTCCCTCGTCGACAGCAGTTTTTAGATTACGTAAGATAACTGTGCTCTGCTTGGCCATCTTGTTAGCCAACTCCAAAGCTACTGCAAGCAACTCTTCAGGCGCTGCCAGTCGGTTCACCAAACCGAGTGCAGCCGCCTCGCTAGCTGTAATAGTGGTTCCGGTGAACAGCAACTCCTTGGCCCGAGCAGAACCGATGAGGCGCGGCAAGCGTTGGGTAGCGCCGAAGCCCGGAATAATACCCAGGCCTATTTCGGGCTGGCCGAGTTTGGCCTTTTCCGACGCAATACGCAGATCACAGGCTAATGCCAATTCCAAACCGCCACCTAAGGCATACCCGTTAATGGCAGCAATGCTCGGCTGTGGCAGGGCTGCCAGCTTGGCGAATACACCTTGCCCCAAACGTGAAAATTCTTCTGCCTCTTGTGATGACATTTGTCGCATCTCGGCTATGTCAGCGCCGGCAACGAAAGCACGACCCTGTCCGGTGACAACAAGTACTTTTACAGTGGAGGCATGCGCCACTTCAGTTAGTACACTATCAAGTTCCTGCAAGACGGCTTGGTTGAGTGCGTTTAGGGCATCCGGCCGTTCAATTGTCAGCAGACCTATTCCATTATCAGCAACTTCTAGACTCAAGAATTCCATACCCATCCTCCCTCCCAGCAAGTCCTAACGGTCATATGTGTAAAAACCTCGCCCAACCTTGCGACCCAAATAACCTGCCGCAACCATCTGCCGTAGTAATGGGCAAGGTCGGTACTTGTCGTCACCCAAATCTCTATGTAGCACTTCCATAATAGATAAGCAGACATCAAGACCAACTAGGTCAGCTAAAGCCAACGGTCCCATAGGGTGATTAGCTCCCAATCTCATGGTGGTATCAATTGCTTCAGCAGTTGCTACGCCTTCCATTAAGCAAAAGACTGCTTCATTAATCATCGGAATCAGCATTCTGTTCACAGCGAAACCTGGCGCATCGTTGATTTCTACCGGAGTCTTGCCTAGTATCTCTGCTAGTTGCTTGGTATGCTTGACAACCTCATTGCTAGTAGCCAAACCTTTAACTACCTCCACCAATTGCATCAGCGGCACGGGGTTAAAAAAGTGCATACCGATAACTGAAGCAGGACGCTTAGTATAGGAAGCAAGTTTGGTTATGGAAATAGAAGAAGTATTGCTTGCCAATATGGCATGTGTAGGTGCTACTTGATCAAGCTCGATAAAAATTCCCTTTTTTACTTCCAAGTTTTCTGTAGCTGCTTCAATAATGAAGTCGGCAGTAGCCGCGACGTCTAGATCGATAGTAGGGGTGATATTGGCCAATATGCGCTCTTTTGCTTCCGCACTCAGCCGTCCCCGTTCCACGTTACGCTCTAGCTGCCGCTTCAATCCCTCTAGAGCTCTGCTAAGGTATTGTTCATTTATGTCAGCAAGTATAACTTTGAAGTCGGCCTGTGCAGCCACTTGTGCAATGCCGCTTCCCATCTGTCCCGCACCAACAATCATAATGGTCTTGACCTGCATAAAACCCCTCCTTGATCAAACTTAGTATCTGTTATAACTTTCTGCTTTCAATACAATAGTTCCTGCTTTTTGACGATAAGGCGACTATCAGTTACAGAATTTTTCATTATCCCTCGTCAAGCGAAATATATGCTATACTTGCCTNNGGAGCTGGGAAGCGAAGTAAAGGTAAAAGAAGCTGGCAAGGCCGGTTTAGAAGGCAAAGAATACGTAGTGCAAGACGGGGATATTATGCACATTCGTTTCAATGTCTAGCAACGACCCGCAACGCCAAGGCGTTGCTAGGAGGTAGATGTCATGGACAACCAGAAATCGGTTAGTTTACCAAAGCTATTTGGGATTTTTTTCCGGGTTGGAGCTTTTACCTTTGGTGGCGGCTATGCCATGCTGCCCATCATCCAGCGTGAGCTAGTTGACAAACAGGGCTGGTTGAAAGAAGAAGACTTCATCGACATGATTGGTCTAACCCAGTCGGCCCCCGGCCCGGTTGCAGTAAACTCGGCCATCTATTTGGGCTATCGGCTTGGTGGACTAGGTG
>DIPA01000040.1:14869-20797 GCA_002427055.1 Firmicutes bacterium UBA5500
TAGGTGGTGCTATTAGCTCGGTTCTCGGAGCCGTATTACCATCACTACTCACTATTATGGCTATTGCCTGGGCCCTCAGCCGCTATAACTTGGAACTACTGAACCATGCTTTTGCTGGGGTTCGCCCAACCGTTGTCTCTCTCATCACCTATGCTGCATGGACGATGGGCAAAAAAGTCTTGAAAACGCCTCAAAAAGTCGTTCTCACTGCCATTTCGGCCGCGCTGATTGTCGCTTTTAAGCTTCACCCGGCAGTGTTAATCATCAGCGGCGCCTTACTCGGCCTCACGCTCAACGGTCGAGCTAGTAAGGAGGGTAGCAAGTCATGATCTTCTGGCAGCTTTTTTATACTTTTGCTTTCATCGGTTCTTTAGCATTTGGCGGCGGGTACGTCATGATCCCGCTCATAGATAGCCAGGTTGTCGAGAAACTGCATTGGCTTACCAGTACCGAGTTCGCGGACATTGTGGCCATTGCCGAGATGACGCCGGGCCCCATTGCCATTAATACTGCTACTTTCGTTGGTTTCAAAATGGCCGGTCCGCTAGGCTCGGTTATCGCCACCATCGGGGTCGTAGTCCCCTCTTTTATTATCGTCATGATCTTGGCGAAACTAGTAACACGTTTTAGCGAATCGCCTTACCTGCAGGCAGCATTAGGGGGTATTCGCCCCGTAGTTGTTGGCCTAATTGCCAGTGCTGCGTGGTCTTTTGGTGCCAAAACATTGGTTGACTTGAAATCGTGGATTCTGGCAGGAGTGATGCTTTTGGCTTTAGTAAAGACCAAAATCAGCCCTATACTGCTGATTGTCGCATCCTTTGTGATTGGCATTCTGTTTTTCTAGCTCTGCTCTCATATAAGACACCAGATAGGGACCTAGCCCATAAATTGAGGATAGGTCCTTTTATTGTGCCCAGCTAAATGTGAGGGAGGAAAGGCAATGCCAACTAGCATGTTTACTTCTTGTCAGCCTATTGCATCCTATGACCAGGCTAAGCTGCATCAACAATTCGCTTTGCTTGCCCAAGTGACAGCGGGGCATTTTCACCCAGCGGCGCTGAAGCTAGACATGCAGGCACAGGAACTGGTTGACAACCTCCACTGGAGAGACTTCACGGGAAATGTCTTGTTGCAGCGAACTTGGGTCGTACTTGTAGTCATACAACTATTTCTGCCCAAGACGCTTAGGGGCCAAATGCGTTTTAGTAATGCTTACGGTGAGACATCAGGTACTCCCCTGCTTGGAAGCGCTCGCCTTGAATCGAACTGGTCTCTACCCACACTAACTAGCCTGCTACCACCCGATGCATATTGGCAATTGGCCCTTGCCAAAGAGCCATTTACTTTACTACTTAATAACAACCAAGTGAGCCTAACCACCTACCGTTTCTACAGCAGCAGATTCTACTTCGCTACGCTAGACTACCTCGCCTCGTTAGCAGAACGCAGCCTAGCAAGCTCAGACAATGTTCTAGATGCTACGCCAGCAAATCGATTAGTTCAAATACCTTGGTCAAAAAGCAACATTTGTCAGCCAGATTAGAGAATTTCAGCTGCTGATTTAACTGAGCCAATTCCCGTCGAATTCTGTCGAGGCAGGGTGGACAACCCCAAAGGCCTAGGGTATTATGAGGTAGGTCAAAAAATTACTGCTTTCGAGGGGGTTCGATGACTATGGTTGCGCAGCTTAAGGTCTTCGCGGGGCGTTCCACGGAGCCATTAGCAGCCGAGATTTGCCAGCACCTGGGTATCAACCTAGGCAAGCGGGAAATTATCCAATTTAGTAACGATAACACCTTTGTCAAGATTAACGAGAATGTACGTGAATGCGATGTTTTCGTCGTTCAGACCTCGTGCCCACCGATCAACCATAACCTGATGGAACTGTTGATCATGATTGATGCACTGAGCAGAGCATCGGCTCATCGCATCACCGCCGTGCTTCCCTTCTACCCGTATGGGCGCTCAGACAAGAAAGACCAACCGCGTATTCCAATTACGGCACGCTTAGTTGCAGATCTACTGACTACAGCTGGTGCTGACCGCGTAGTCACGGTTGATCTTCATTCGCCACAGATCCAGGGTTTTTTCACTATTCCTCTTGATCACCTGACCGCAGCAGATATGCTCTGTAAGTATTTCGAGCAGAAAAATGTCGCCGATTTAGTGGTCGTGGCAACAGATGCCGGTGGTGCCAAGAAAGCCTCTGTCTATGCCAAATGGCTCAAGGCTCCCTTAGCAATAATGGACAAACGCCGTAATGGTAACGATGATCAAGCCCAAATTACTCATTTCATCGGCGATGTAGAAAATAAGAATGTAGTCATTCTGGATGATGAAATCGATACAGCTGGCACCGTGCAAGAGACTGCCAAGGCGCTGCGCGCTGCAGGGGCAAAAGACATATATGTAGGTTGTACTCACCCTGTTTTCTCTGGGCCCGCTGTAGAGCGGTTACGAAATTCGGATATCAAGGAAATTGTAACGACTAATACTCTACCGACTGAACATGCCAAGGATCTCTCGAACCTTAAGGTGCTTTCTGTAGCACCCATTATTGCTGAAACCATTCGTCGTATTAACCAGGGAGAATCCGTCAGCACCCTTTTCCGTAGTTAGCCGATGAATCAGCTTGCTCTTCAGCGACGTTTTGGTGATGAACAAGTACTAGTTATTGCGGCCGCGAGCGTGGAACATCTACCCATGGGCTTACAACCTATGGTAGAACTCACCACCATAGAGCCCAAGTTCATCTATCGCCACCAAGCGGAACAGAACCCGCAGTGGCGGCAGTTAATACCGTATATTGTGCTAAAGCAATCGGGACATTTTTGGTTAACCAAGCGCTTAAAGACTCAAGGGGAAAGCCGTTTACACAATCTTTATTCACTTGGTGTGGGCGGGCATATTAATCCAATTGATAATCTAGGAACATCACCTCTTATTTGCGCTCTCTACCGCGAACTAGAAGAAGAACTAAATCTAGACAACTGGCGACCCGATAACCCAAAACCTATCGCTCTAATCAACGATCTCTCTAATGCAGTTAGCCGCGACCATCTAGGCGTCGTGTTCATCCTCGACGTACCGCCTGCAGTAACGGTATCTGTGCGAGAGCAGGACAAAATGAGTGGACAGTGGGTTAGCCTAGCGACCATAGATGAATGCTACTTTGATCAACTCGAAAGTTGGTCACAATTAGTGCTAGAATACCTAAAGCAGAAGGCCTAAATTGGCCTTCTTTTTTCTCTTGACAAATAGCTTGTCACACAGATAGAATAGGGAAAATCATGGAAGTGTGCCTAGGGTTCCGCACCGTTTGGTGGCCCGGTCCAAGCGGCACTGCCTCAATGAGGTACACCGTGGGTAGAAAAGACCCCAGCGGCAAGTTCCGAAAGGGACGCCCTGGGGTCTGATTTTTTAGGAGGTGCTGGGAAATGCTGGCTATAGAAACCAAAAACCTAGGCAAGGAATTCTGGCGGCAGAAAAAGACGGCTGGAGTGCTGGGGAGCGTGCGCAATCTTTACCAACGGGATGGAGAACGGTTGGTGGCAGTAAAGGGACTAGACCTCGAGATTGCTTCTGGAGAATCGGTAGCCTTCATCGGCCCTAACGGTGCTGGGAAATCGACAACTATCAAGATGCTTACCGGCATTCTCCATCCTAGCTATGGTGAAGCGCAGGTGCTTGGCTTTACCCCCTGGCAAGAACGCCAGCGTTTGGCATTTCATATCGGTACCGTTTTCGGGCAAAAGTCACAGCTCTGGTATCACATACCTCCGGCCGATAGCTTTTTCTTACTAGGCCGGATCTATGAGATGGAACAGCGCGATTTTGTCAGGCGGCAGAATGAACTGGTAGAGCTTTTTGATCTAAGTGAATTCTTCCATGTACCTGTCCGTAAGCTCTCGCTGGGGCAACGCATGCGGGCTGAGTTAGCGGCAGCACTTCTGCACCAGCCGCAAGTGCTATTCCTGGACGAACCGACTATTGGGCTTGACGTAGTTGCTCGCCAGAATATGCGAAACTTAATTAGGGAGATCAATGCCCTCGGCGTAACCGTATTTCTGACCTCGCATGACACAGGTGACATTGAGAACCTGTGTAAACGGGTCATCATGATCGATAACGGGGGCATAGTCATCGATCAATCGATGAACAGCCTAAAACGCGACCATTTGGCGGCCAAGATTATCAGGGTTCGTCTAGAGGCCGCAATCGACAACTTGCCCTGCATAACGGGTGCGCAAGTATTGAAGCACAAAGGTGCCGGACTAAAAATAGCCCTCGACACAAGCAAACTCAGCATCGATGAGCTGTATATGCGCTTGCGCGAACTGGCACCTATAGCTGATATCACCATTGGCGATCCACCGCTTGAGGATATCATCGCTAATATCTATCGACATAACCAAGCTCTGGAGCAAGAAAGGCGGGAACTGGCCAATGAAACTTGAGAAGAAATGGCGCAAATATAGTGCTGTAGCCAAAACGGCCGCGCAGTCGCGCCTTGCCTATTGGCAAGAGATGGGGGCAAGAACGTTTTTCTTTGCTATCGTGTTGTTTACTTTCTCTGGGCTCTGGGGACGTGTTATTGGTACCAATGGCACCTTGGCAGGATATTCTCGGCAGCAATTAGTTTGGTACCTCACGCTCACTGAAGCAATTACCCTGGGCGCAACTAGCCTGATACGTGAAATAGAACAGGACGTGAAATCGGGGCAAATTGCTTACTTATTGGCAAAGCCGCTCAACTATCTCTTGTATCAAGCGGCCTACTACTTCGGTGAAATGGCAGTTACCACATCGTTAAACTTACTTGCTGGGGGACTGGTTGCTTGGGCTTTGATAGGGCTACCCGCAATTACACTACCTTGCCTCATACAGGCGTTGGTCCTAATCGTGCTGGGTGCTGCTGTACGCTTTTGTTTGCTAGCAGCTATCGCCCTGCTCAGCTTCTTTGTGGAGGAAAGTCGGCCTTTTTACTGGATATACTCGAAACTAATCTTTACCTTAGGCGGGCTTTTCATCCCTATTGATCTCTACCCAGAAATCTTTCGCCGCCTAGCTACCTTGCTGCCTTTTCAAAGCATTACTTATGCGCCAGCTAGAGCATTTATTGGCGGCGACTGGCAGCAGTTTGTCAGTTCAACTGGCACTGCCCTACTTTGGTGTATTCTTCTGGCTGGATTACTGAGCTTTGAATTCTCGCGGGGGGTGAAACAGATCAATGTCAACGGTGGCTAAAAACGTGCGTTGGCTATTAGCGCAATGGTCAATCAACCTTTCATCGGCAATGGCCTATCGCATTAGTTTCCTAACACAGATGGTTTTCATGTTGGTTAACGATGTGCTTCTGCTTTTCTTCTGGTGGGTGCTGCTACAATTGGTGCCCGATATCGGAGGCTGGGGCATGGCCGATGTTTGGCTAATGTATGGTCTGGCCGCAGGCGGCTTTAGTGTGGTTGCTCTGCTAGCAGGTAACTATAACCGCTTAGCAAGCATCATCTCAGAGGGGCAACTCGATTACTACTTGGCCTTGCCCAAAAACGTCCTTTTGCATGTACTAGTTAGCCGCACCGACTTCGCTGCAGTTGGCGATCTACTCTTTGGGTTAGTTTTGGGAGCCTTAGGTTGTCGCGCTTTAGGTGCCAACTACCTGCTGTTTTTGCTGTTCATGGCCACAGCTGGGTCAATGATGTGTGCCTTCTCAATTATTACCAACAGCCTTGCCTTTTTCTTTGGTCGCAGCGAAGCTATTAGCCGACAGCTGGCGGAAGCCATCATGAGTTTTAGCATGTATCCGGGCACTATCTATCAAGGAGCGGCCCGTTTCATCGTGCTCTTCTTGGTACCTGCTGGCTTTGTGACTCATATACCAGTAGAAACCCTACGCCATTTCAACAGTATAGGCGTTTGGCAAGTGCT
>DIPA01000040.1:20954-26465 GCA_002427055.1 Firmicutes bacterium UBA5500
GGTTATCGCCTTAGCCATATTCCGAGCAGGGCTCAAACGTTACGAATCGGGTAACCAGATTACTCTACGGGGCTAAAAGCGGTGCGTTACACACATAGTGCAGGACGCCATCCATGAATTGACTGGCCTATTTCAAACCACGCTACTTGACGTCCGGTATGTGTGATTTCGAAGTTTGCACACGTTTTGTAGAATAGACGTTACTTAGGCGGAGGATCCAGCCCGCTTGAAGCGATTGTTAATCGCTACATATTCTACACATGCCCTAGGGGGTGTCGCAAACAGTGTTTTGCGACACCCCCATTTCATTCAGCCCGCCTCCTATTGGTCGCTCCTATCTGCAAGCGTTGAACAAGCGCTGCAGCAGCCAGATTACCAGAATCAATATTGCTCCTGGTATAAATCCCGTTGCAGCCATTAAGCAACTAGCTAAGCTATCTGGCACAGGCCCAGTGTTTAGCAGCATAACCGGTGGCAATACAAGGCCAAAAGCCAACGCTAATGTCATTACTGCTAACGTAACACCCCAAACCCGCTGACTAATGCTAGTTGACCCCCACACTAGGTAGCCCTGCAAAAGGCCGCCCCAACAGAATCCTGATACAATCAGCAGATTAGCGTATGTGAAGATGTTCGGATATTGGAACCTAGGGTTCTCTTGTCTACTTCCCGCATATGCAGCAACCAAAACGCTTAAGGTGGAGAGAAACAGCATGAAAATGAAAGCCTTTCTGTTCAATCACTTTACTCCCTTCACCATAGTAATCCAAAATTATGGCCTTACTTCGGTGGTAAGCGTTTCAGGCTCCAGCTGAGCCTTCAGAATACTCATCACTTCTGGCGTTCCCTTTACTGTGTAAGAGTTAATACCCAAGATTCGAGCCTCAATAGATTGCTGAACCTTATCGATAACTTCTTCAGGTGATTCCCCTGAAATCAATAACTCTCCTTTGCCAGACTCCGTGAAAAACTCAGCGCTAGCCAGTTCGCAACCCAGCTTGCCTCCCAATTCTAGAAAGTGGTCTACACCTATCGAGGCAGCGGGCTTTATCTCCATATATACTATGTTCGAAGCAGGCTCATCATATCTAATTGACTCATCATACGGATGGCCTGATATCGATGAGCTAACGTTGTAGCCAAACGTACCTAAGTCATCTCGCCAAGAGATCTTATCCATGGGTTCCCCATGGCTAGAAGCAACATGCTTAGCATTCCACCAACGATATAAGTAGATGCCGAATCCGTGTCCATAACTTTTCGGTAGAGTATGAAGCGTACCATCAACTTCAGGCACAAAAATCCATCTGGTCTCATATGTGTTGTTTTGCACAAGCTGCTCAGGGTTAGTAGTCCACAAGTCACATTCAACATGATTAGGCTTGTAAATCGCGTTAGCCAAAATATGTGACTTTACTGTATCCGGCAGATCAGTATAGTAACCGAGCCACTTCCACCCACGATTTACATGTGCTTCCAACATGAGAAAGTTTTCGCCAGTCATTGGCTTGTTTGCCTCGAATTGCGAAAAAGCGGTTCCGATATTGTAGTCCCATTTGTAGGTTGATGAAACTAGCCATGTTTGGTTGTTGATGTACTGCGATAAATTTGTGTTTGAACTACTGGGAGCAAACCTTCGCGCATATGGAGGGATGTCTTGACTATCAGGAGATGTGACCGGGGACTCAGTGCCATTAGTGTAGTTAAAACGGTAGGTAGGTCCAAAATCTACGCCATACCTATGATACATAAAACTGTCCTTACCATACGTTGAGGCGTAAGCAACGCTAGTTAACAACGCAGCTAATAGAGCAGTAGCAACCAGTGAACGGATTAACTTCCTCACTACACCATTCCTTTCCATTAATTTAATATTATACTAACTCATTATTCATTTATTGTCAAGATTAATCGCCAGATGGTCTCAAGTAGAAGAATTTCACCAAAGAATATCATATATTAGATAGAAAGCAAGAATATGAGGAAATTGTTAGAGATAATAGAAGAGCCATTATACAGCGAGGATGTTGTTGCCAGTGCCAGTCGTCCGGGAATAGAGGCTGTTAATTACCCGAAATTCGGGGGTTCTTTGCCCTCTAGTCCCGCTTATCGCGGGTAACTCACCTCATCGGCTTAGGCTGGTAATTGTCGTGGCCTTGGGATGAGTTTATCGCATTTGTTCTCCCAGACTGTGCGCTCTTTTTCTAGAGAAAAAAGGCGGCCCGCTCTTACGGAACGCCCAGTTTCGGCAAAGTATCATGGTTACGTTACGTGGATAAGCAAAAGCCCCTTACCCGGCTAATCAGAACCGGGTAAGGGGCTTTTGTCATTAGCCTAGCTTGGAATATGCGTTGCGCCCCGGTAAATTAGGCCGCGCGTTACGTCGAGTGTAACCAGTTGCCCGTCAACCAGCAAGCTAGTAGCGCCAGGAACACCAACAATAACAGGCAGGCCAAGACTCAAAGCTACAACTGCCCCATGAGAAGTTAACCCACCCTCTTCAGTTACCAGGCCGGCAGCCTGCTCCAAAACCGGAATATAACCTCTGTCAGTGCCAATAGCGACAACAATGCTACCAGGAATCATTTTTTGTACAGCCTCCTGGGCTGTTTTGCTGGTAATTACGTTGCCGGTTACCGAGCTTTTACCAATACCTACCCCACGCGCCAATACGTCGCCCACAATATGTACCTTAATTAGGTTAGTGGTGCCCGGCACGCCTACCGGAACTCCGGCTGTCAGCACAATCAGGTCACCATTTCTAATTAACTCCAAATCAAGGGCACGAGCAATGGCGGCACTGATCATCTCATCTGTACTAGTCACTCGCCGACCCAAAGTAGGATGCACTCCCCACGATAAGTTCAAACGACGCGCCACCTTGGCATCGGTTGTGAAAGCAATAATGGGCGTCTGTGGCCGATAGCGCGAAACCATGCGTGCCGTGCTACCTGACTCGGTAGATGTAATAATGGCTGCTGCCCTTAAGTCGGCAGCAGCTTGTACTGTAGCATGACTGATAGCATCAGTAACGTTGGGGCTTTTGTCATTCAGTTGCCGCAGCGACAAGTTCTTGTAGTCTAGTGCCTGCTCGGTATGTACAGCAATACGGGCCATTGTTTGCACCGCTTCCAGCGGGTAGCTTCCGGTAGCTGTCTCACCCGAAAGCATGATAGCGTCCGTGCCATCGAATATAGCGTTAGCCACGTCACTGGCTTCTGCCCGTGTGGGGCGCGGTGAACGTATCATAGATTCTAGCATTTGAGTCGCTGTTATTACCGGCTTGCCTATGCGATTACAGGTTGCTATCAGCTGTTTTTGAATCAGGGGGACTTCTTCGGCCGGTATTTCTACACCCAAGTCGCCCCGGGCTACCATGATGCCATCGGCAACGTCTAGGATTTCCCGGAGGTGAGCAACGCCCTGCTGGTTTTCGATTTTCGCAATAATAGGGATGTCTGCTTCTAGGTCCTCCAGCAAACGCCGCAGAGCCAGGACGTCGGCAGAGCCTCTGACAAAAGATTGCGCAATGAAATCTACACCGAGTTCTACGCCTAATTTAATATCGGCTACATCCTGCTCTGATAAGGCAGGCATGTTAATGCTGCGCCCAGGGATATTCACACCCTTGCGATCACTAATCATGCCACCGATTATGACCTGACAATGTGCGTCTTGATCTTGTTTAGTAACTACCTTGAGCTCAACCAAACCATCGTCAATTAAGATACGGTCGCCTATTGCTACCTCATTGGCCAAAGTTGGCCAGCTAATGCTTGCGCCCTGCAAATCTCCTAAGCGTTCCTCTGCATAAAGAGCAAAAGATTGCCCTGCAGTTAGCATAACCGGACCGCTGGCAAACCTACCAAGACGTAATTCAGGACCCTTAGTATCCAAGATAATGGGCACAAATTTGTCGGTAACCTTAGCTGCAGCACGAATGCGCTCAAAGCGCGCCTGCTGTTCGCTATGATTACCGTGCGAGAAATTTAGCCGTGCTACGTCTATCCCTGCCTTAATTAGCTGTACCAAGAGCTCCGAATCATCACTAGCAGGCCCTATCGTCGCCACAATTTTCGTCTGTCGCATTAGGAAACCTCCTCCTTGTCTCCACCTAAATTACCTCTAGTCTTTGTTAAGGTTTGGCGAATCGTGTATGTTATCCTGCTTCACCTGCCTAGTTGGTTGAGCTTCGCCTGACCAACCGCTAAACTAAAAGCAGGAGGATGATGCATTTGCTAACTTGTTCTGCTTGCCATACTACATATTGTAGCACCGAACCACGTTGGCGTTGCGATTGCGGTAGCTATCTGCGCTTTAACGCCGAAGAACTTTTCCAGAAGGCTGATCTAAATACTAGGGGCCAGAGCTTGTGGCGCTACTTTGAGGCCCTCGGCATCACAGACCCTAAGCATATCGTCAGTCTCGGCGAAGGCTATACCCCGCTGTTACCAGACGAACTCTTTGGACAATCTGTATTGCTGAAAATGGACCAGCTCTGCCCTACCGGATCATTCAAAGACCGGGGAAGTACTGTCATGCTTAGTAAACTAAAAGAATGGGGCATCACGCAACTGATAGAAGACTCCTCCGGCAATGCGGGGGCCTCGGTAGCTGCCTATGCCAGTAGGGCCGGCATTCAAGCCAATGTTTACATACCTGCCTACACTTCGGCTGGCAAGGCAGCTCAAATTGGTCTCTATGGAGCGAACTTAGTCAAGGTGCCAGGTAGCCGTGAGGACACAGCCCAAGCAGCTCTTGCGGCAGCTGAGAGTGTCTTTTACGCTAGCCATAATTGGAGCCCCTACTTTCTCAACGGACTAAAAACCTTAGCTTATGAACTCGCGGAACAGCTCGCTTGGTCAGCACCAGACTGGGTCGTCGCCCCGCTTGGGGGAGGCAGCCTAATTCTAGGGCTATACTTGGGCTGGCGTGACCTTATACAAGCAGGCTACATAAATAAGATGCCCCGCTTGGCGGCTGTGCAAGCCGCAAACTGCGCCCCAGTTTACCAAGCTTGGCAGCAAGGGTTAGACGATGTGCCAGCTATCGCCACACAGGCGACAGCAGCTGAAGGCATTGCTATTGCCAAACCCGTCAAGGGCAAGGATATCCTGCAAGCGCTGCGGGCAAGCGATGGCACCGTCTGCACTGTTACAGATGAGGAAGTTTGGAACACATTGGCCCTGCTGGGCAAGCACGGCATTTATGTAGAACCAACAGCTGCAGCCGCACCGGCAGCCATTAGGCAATTGTGCTCCAGTGGACTGATAACCGCTAATGATAAGGTAGTTGTGGAGCTCTCGGGCATGGGGCTAAAGGCCACTGATAAGATTGTGGAGCAAGCTAAATTGGGGCATTTTGCACCAAGGGAGCTTTAAAGGGATTCCAAGGCTTCTTCGTCTATGGTGTACCACTTGGTAAGAGGGGCGCAACCCGCCCACACAGAAATGCGATCGGCTGCGAGGAAGAGAGCGGTGGGTACGCTCTTTTCCTCGATTTTTTCTTGAA
>DIPA01000040.1:26600-27668 GCA_002427055.1 Firmicutes bacterium UBA5500
GCAAGGCAGGCGGAGAATGCTGGTGCTTATAGGATAGTCAAGATATATTATCAAAATGTTCAGGCTGTGCAGGAAAAGGAGAATAAATGCCGAAGTCTAACTACAGGCCACTGCTCAGCCACGATCCTGATTGCTGAGTTCGCGGCCAATAGAAATCCAAGGAGGCATGTGTTATGTTCAAGCGGTTCGTCGTCGTGTTTCTGGTTGCCATTTTCTTTTCCTCGCTGTTTAATACCTCTTTATCCATGGCTGCTGTTGATTCTTCATCTCTTCAACTCGATATTGCAGATCAATCGGGTTCCCCGGTGTGTGGGGCCGTGGTCGATGTGTATGTTCGAACAACTGGAGGTCCGATCTGGCTGCAGCAGATTATCACTGACGAGTACGGAGTAGCGCGAGTCAACAGACCTGACCTCACCAAGTTCGACTTCTGGGATGATACGGCAGATATCACTCTGAAGGTGTTCTACCCTGGTAAAGAGGTTGAATCCCTGTACTGGAGTCTGCCTACGTCTAACGCAGAAGCTCTGTCAGGGTTATTATCAGCACCCCGGAGGTCGATCCAGATGAAAGATTCCGCTTCTGGGCAGAGTACAGTTGAAGGCTGGGGCGTTGAATCCGGTCAGGCCTTACGAGGTTCTGGCGTCTTCAGGAGTAAACGTCTGACGACATCAGAAATAAGTAGACCAGTCGTAGTTGGTGAAATGCACTTCATCTCTGATAAGGTTAGAGCTGAGTTTTCATACGAGACGCAATCTAGCACAACCATTCAGATTGGCAAGGCCGTCGGGGGCGGCAGTTGGTCAGGGAATGGGTCTCTTACTAGAACCACCACCAGCAATGCTACATTGCCCTCAGATAACATTTCCGGCGGCTCGTGTCAAGTGAAGATGGAGTTTGCATTCGACTACGAGTACTGGGCTTACCAGGAGCAGGATGTAGATGATACCAGTGTCTGGCACAACATTTATACTTGGGTAGAATTCGTTCCGAATCGCTTCCTTGGGTTCCCAACCCCAGGCGAGAGTGTTGGCGGCGACATGGAACCGAAAGACTCTGTGAAAAATG
>DIPA01000040.1:27760-35425 GCA_002427055.1 Firmicutes bacterium UBA5500
ACCGAAAGACTCTGTGAAAAATGACATATATAACCAGCTTTATGGATTTCATGGGGAACTGTTCCCTGGCGCTGAAACAACGCATGAACTGAAAAACACCAAGTCCTTCAGTGCGGCATATACATATGGGAGTTGGACAGGCTCTGCCACTGCCAATTATTCAACTAAAGCGAAGGTCAAGCAGACATGTATAGATAATTCGGGAACGCATGAATACTACGCCTACGATATGGACAAGAAAGAGCGGGTCTGGTATGTCACCTATGGGGCCAAATAGGTTGGCGGGAAACAGGCGACTGTTTCTCATGGCGGGGCTCCTTGTCTCATTGGTAATCACCATCCTAGTCGTGGTCTACGGCCCAAGACAGGTTTGGATATCGCAATACTGTAGTTTTGATGGTGATAGTATATTACATACCTCTGTTGGCACCGAGATGGGCCTGCTTTGGATTGTCGATGGGCCGAAGTGGGGTTCAGTCGTACTACAGTCGGTCGACGTGCTAGATTATGAAGGATTGTCAATAAAGTCAGTACAGTTTCTTAGGACTGACAGAGGCGCAAGTGGCGTTGTTGTTCCTTCAGATCCCCACTGGGCTATGTCCGCGCTGGAGATGAGTAGGTTAAGAGATGTAAACGGGACGAGACTGCAAAAGAACGTGAAAAAACCTCTTGTTGAGAACGATTGCCTAATTGTTAATGTCCTGCAGACCAGTACGAAGGCTAGCGGACCGCTTAGGTGCCGCATTAGTTATCGTTGGTTTGGTATACCATTTGCGGTGGAGTATCCTTAACCTTGGCTATTGGTGGGGAGACTAAATAGTTCCTGAGCCTTTCTGCGCTGCCCCAGAAACGGCGCAAGGGAAGAAGGGTATATGCTTTGGGTAGCGAGCCAAGAGGAAAGGGCTCTAAATAAACGGGACAAAGAAAAGAGCGCCCAGAGATTCGCATAGTTGATTGATTGTGGTTGGTTCTTCCGTCTGTCTAGCGGAGATCTCTATAGTAATCTCTGTAGTAAACTCTGGTAACGGTTGGTGCAAATAGATACGATAGCAAAAGCACAGTGACTGCAATGCCACTGTGCTTTTTAACTGCTTCTAGTAGGGTCTACCTTTGTGCCGCGTCGCTTGCTGCTGCCACCAATCTTGCAACCAACGCACAGCCTGCTCTCTGCTTTGCACTTGCCCGGCTGCTTGCGCCTCCAGTAACTCTCGCCGCGCTTGCCGTAGCCACGCTCCTGGAGCCTGGTTGGCCACTTCCATCATCTCGTTATGATTCAATAAAGGCTCTGGATTAACAAGCTCCGCCTGTTGACAAAAATACGCCTTGAGGAAATCCTCAACTACTTGCTTGTGAGCAGCGAATTCTTGAGTCCCGGCTAAGTTATCTCCTTTGGCTAGATAGTCGGCGAGAGTGAAAACAACAATCAGGGGACCATATTGCCCGGCACGCTGATAAAAGCGATGAATTAATTGTGGCCCGAATTTCTCTGTACGCCAGAGCTGCATCGGGTACATATGCAATCGGACAAAACACTTGATTAACTCTTGTTGCGCATTACTTAACCTTAAGCGCTTGGCAATAGCAACAGCCATTTCTGCCCCAACCTGTTCATGATCATAGAAGGTAACTCGCCCCTTACGAATCACTCTGGCAGGTGGCTTGCCTATATCGTGTAACCAGGCGGCAAACATTGTTGCGGCCTGGAGCGATGGCGATAGTTCGTGCCAATAGTCGGCAAACCAGGCTTGGGCCTTGGCGGTTAGGTAATGTCCTGTATGTATAATAGACACAAAAGCCGCAAACGCCCTACGGCTATGCTCACTTACGGTGAACTGATGATACTTGTTCTGCGTGACCTTCTGCATGGCCCAACCCTCGGGGAAAAGGGACTCGGTTGCACCAACTTGCGCGAGCAAGTCAGCCCCTGCTGCTGCCAGTGGATGCATGAGAATACGGCTCAGTTCTACGGTTAGGCGTTCTGCAGCTTGGGCTGGTAGCTGCGACGATACTTCCCGCATCTGCTTTACTATGGGCGGCTCCAATATTAGCTGCTTCTCTACCGCTAACCGCACACCGCGCAGCACGCGCACAGGGTCGTCGAGCAAGGCATTAGGACTAACTAGGCGCAAACGCCGCGCAGCCAAATCTTGCTTACCGGAGCGAGGATCGATCAAAGCCTCTCGGTTGCCTATCCACTCTGACAAAGTCATGGCCATGGCATTCACTGTAAAGTCACGGCAACTCAGGTCAGCATGTATGTCTTCCCCTTGCAGTGGTGCAATATCAAACGATTGTCCGTTCGGCTCAATTGCCCGCAGGATCTGCCTTGTTTCATCTAGCCAAAAGGAATGAGCGGTTTGTTGCCAAAGGGCAGTTGGCAATGCAGCAGGTGCAATAGTAATGACTAGATCTAGCTCGCTAGTGGGCAAACCAAGCAGATGGTCGCGCAAGGCACCGCCTACGACCCAAGCTTGGCCTCTATCCTGCATGTATAATAACCAGCCCTCCAGAAAGTCCATGCTATAGCACCCCTTAACTGCAGCTAACTTCTGTTGCAGCAAGCCTAGCATTTACAACTTGCTGCTGTCAATAATCTAGGCAGGCCCGAAGGCCTGCCTTATGCGCTACCTTATTTCGGCTGGTTAGTAGTATCGCGTGCAGCCATCTCCTGCTCTGCAAAACGGACCATCTTCTTGACCATGTTGCCACCAATCAAGCCGACTTCACGAGTAGTCATCTCTCCCCAACCGCGTTCTGCAATATCATCTGCTAATCCAAGTTCGTCTGCAACTTCGTATTTCAGCCGATCCAAGGCGCGTGTTGCCTGTGGAAGTTCTGGTCGGTTGCGTCGGTTGGTCACGCTGTACCAAGCCTCCTTCCAAATTGAGTATGCCTAAGAAAAGGAGAAAATATGACCAATGGGGCTATTGGCACTTGTTTACACCTCTACCCGACTTCGATATATTAGAGAAGAATATGTTCAGCAACAGGAGGCGCCATATGGAAATTAGACGGGCACAGCCATCCGATCGGAAAGCAGTGATGGCTCTAGTTGCGGCTGTAAGCGAGGGTGATTACATTCCCTACTGCTGGGATGATTGGGTAGATGACACAGCTACAGGAATCTCATTAGTCGCTAGACTTGATCATCGGTTAGTAGGAATAGCTCATGTGCATTTCTTGAGTAAGCGGGTGGCATGGTTTCAAGCTTTACGGGTTTTACCCACTGCGCGGCGCATGGGAGTCGGCAAGGCCCTTTCCCAAGCATGTTTAGACTACTCGGCTCGGGCTGGCAGGCAAGTAGCACGCCTTTTGATTGACATAGATAACCATGCCTCGCGTAGTCTTACCGCACAAGCAGGGTTCAGCATGATAGCCGAATGGCTACGCCTAGAGAAAGCTACTGGACCAGTATCAGCCCCTGATATAGAACCCCCCAAGCAGGAACAACTGCCTCGGCTTGTAGAATTGGCACAAGCAAATGGTGTGAATCTTTGGCATACCGATTGGGAAACTTATGACCTCGATGTTGAGGCCCTGAGTATTTCTCTCCGGAACGGAACCTTGCATGTTTTGGCTGATAGCCCGACTGCAACTATGCTAGATATTAGCTACGATGAAGAGGATGAAGAATACAGGGCATATAATCCTGTGGGCGAGCCTATGGCCGTGAGTCAGATTGTGCAGGCCATGGAAAGCGCAGCTTATGAACGCGGGCTACCACGGATAGCAGTGTTGCTGGCTGCTGATTCGCCTCACCTGCCAACTTTGCAGCAACTCGGGTTTGAGTTTGCCGTGATTAACACGGGGAACGGAGATTCCATGATAGACGGCGTTACTATCTGGGAGTATACCTAACAGAGACACCCTAGCTCAAAAAACACAAACCCCGCCGACGTTCAACTTGGCGTTCGCGGGGTCTCGACGTCCCCTCAATCTCAGCGGTCAAGCTGCAGTAGCCAGGTACGATCGGGAAGCAGCTCCGTGCCTCCACCAAAGACAATCGCCCGTCCTTTGCCGGTTGCCGCTACGTGATAAACAGCACCCTTTGTGGCATCGTCGGGCAACCGTACCGGTGTAAGGGCCAGGTGTATGGTTGGCTCAATTTGTTCTACACTCAGCAGATTGAGATGAGTCCAACCCCGCTCATACGGAACCCCTGTTGCTATGGCCAGGGTATCATCACTAACACACACAAAATCATACAGATAGCGTTTGCTATTAATCGTGCTAATGCCATTGTCAGCCAAATTGACTGCTATCAGCAGGGCACCGGGGTAATCTAGGCTTTGATTGTTGCTCTTACGTTCATTTTGGCGCTGGAGAAGCAGCACGCCATCTAGCAAGGCAGTAGAATGAACCGGCTCCTGCAGAACATAACGCCGCTCCCCAGCCTCACTCAAATAGTGCACCGTAGTCCTACCGCCCTCATGAGCAACAGAATAAATGTATGCCTCACCGGACACAAACAGAGAATTGGGTACTATCGTCTCTCCCCGCAGACCTGTTTTATTGTCATACCAATAGCCAGTTCTGGCCGCTACCTCACGGAGAGTACCGTCCTGCTCCAGACAAAACACATGACTATCAACTTGCTGGCCTCCAGCGTTTTGTTGCCTGCTCTCGGCCGTAAAGAGTACCCGATTGCCAATCTGCCAAAGCCTCGGAACTTGCAGCGGGTTACTGGCCCTCCCCGAAAAGAGGGTTTTTCTTTCGCCGGCAGCAATGCTAACAATCTCATAATCAACCCCGGGATGGGACAAACCAGCAAGCTCTGCGGGAAATAGGCACACGTAATATACCCTGTCCACCAGAACAATGCTGCCAACATTGAACTCCTCGTCTGCAGCAAACTGCCAGATGGGTTCTGCTGTTTGTGTTTCCAGTTGGAAAGACCGTAGCTCTCGCACTATCGGCTGGTAATCGCCGCTAGGAAAATGAAACCATTCCTTCTCGCAGACAAAAACCCGATCGGCCGATGAACCCGAAATCCAATCTTCTGTTTCTTGAGCCGAGTTTTCGGCAAAGATAGCAACCGGCTCAACTGCATAGGGGCTAAGCAGAGCATCGGCGTCCCGCATTAGCCTCCCTAACCCGCGCTCCAGATCTGCGCTCGGTGCTGACAGGTCAATGGTATCGGCATCAAGCACCGCCGGAGCAAGGCCGGGCAGCCGACTGCTACAACCCGCTAACAGACAAAAACAGATCCCTACTGTACAGACAATAAGAGCCCTACGCATCATCATCATCCCCTATCACTATATATAGAGGCTCTCCCTTTACGGGGAGAGCCATATCGTTACCTTGTCCTCCGTAACTGCAACCCTGATGGGATTATTGGGAAATAATTAGTCCCGCGTTTCTCCTGATTGACAGCTCCATGACATCAGCAGATACTCTGTGTTGTCCAAGCACCGGACCCCATGGATCGACATAGGTATACCAATACTCTGGAGGCGTTGGTGGTCCTAGAATATCGGCTGAATCAGGGTCAACGTCATCTGGCCAACGGAACTCTGCGCCATTTCCAACCACATAGTGACCGTAGTCAGAACCGTTATATCCGGGCAGATCTCTAGTTTTCAGGTGATAAATGGCAGGCCGATTGTTGTGCAGACTTCTCTTCACTGTCCCGTAAAAGTTTATATCATTGAGCGACAGATGCTTATAGCCAGGAACATAATCGTTTAGAACTGACACCATGTTGAGCACGATGGCGCCACCCAGCTCAGTTGTTTTCGTGTAAGTTGCTAGCTCCGCTTGACTAGGAGATGTACCCCTTACATACTTAATCACCATTTGCAATGAGGCTGGCCCGCACCACCAAGTCTCTATCTGTTCGATCGGTGTCACTGGCAGTAGTACCGATTCACTCCCTAGTGGAACCATATCATACCCTTGAGCAGCTATTTCCTGGTTATGTAATTGAACCAGATGCTGATAGTGTGGCTTGTAATAGTCGGGGGCATGTCTAGTAATCTCATCTGCCAAAGCGTCAGCCCCTGTTACGACGGATAGAAGAAGAGTTAACACCACTAACGTAAACACACTCGTTCTTTTCATCATGGTAGCCTCCCTTAGCATCAATTTGATTGCATTATATGCAATACTCATCTTCTTGTCAAAATACTTACTGAATGATTATACTAAAAAGGAATTATTTTGTCCCATAGCTCTGGTCCAGCCATATTTGCACTAACTACCGCGTTTGTTTTACATCCTTGAGGCAACCTAAAACCTAAGACATAAAGCCATTCTGTATATGATTTATGGTAGTAGGCTACGGGTAGCCGAAGTCGCTCGACTTAGGATTAAAGATATTCTTAGCGATACCATGTAAGTGCGAGTAGATAATGCTAAGCATGGCACCAATCGCTACACTATACTCTCCCATACCGCGCTCATTGCGCTAAAGGAATATTTCAGAGCTTACTTTGTTCCTGGCGAATATGCACGAAATGATTGGCTGTTTCCTAGTAGAGATCCTTTAACACATATTAACGTCAGTACGATTAAGAGTACGATTGGGCGGCGAGGGGTGGTTTTTTTGTGCGCAACTTCCGGCTTGCCCCAATTGGAACCGTCCCCCAAGTATCAGAGGGGCACCTTTGGGTGCCCCTCTGTATGTCCTAGGGATTTCTATAGTTCTATTGTCTGGGTAACAACGCCAGCCTTCTCACTCCACACGGTTACCTTGGCCTGGCCCTTGCCCTGTAGTATCCAGCTCGCCTGCTTCCTGGCAAGACCGGGTATATGCCCCAGCTCCGTTCTTGCTTCTCCTGCTACCAAGGTCAAGCCGTCACTGAGTTCTAGGCGTGCTTCTACCGGTTTGGCTACTTTTAAGCGTAAGGCCATCTCGGTAACGTTAGTTGCTAAATAACCGCTGTTCGCTGCAACAAGATGTAAGCGATGCATAGCGTCGGCTATCGGCTCGGCCATCAGCTTCTCTATCTGCATCAGAGGCGAGGTAGCCGCATGGCGAATGGTGAACATGGCACTGCCATGTATCTCCTCCTCCAGCAGATGCCCAGGAATGTTCTGGCGAACATACTTGGTATTCCAGCCACCGAGTTCTACTTTGCCTAGCTGCGGGTGTTCAAATGGATACCAGTTGATAAAGCCGGTCCCGCCAAGCTCCCGATCGTTCCACTCCAAAATCTTCAACTCATCAGCCACTTGCTCTCGATAGCTTCGCTCGCGCATACCCTTGAAGCCACCTGGATATTCAATACCGGCGCGCTTAGGCAAGTTCCAAAGCTCAATTTCCAAACCAAATATACCGTAATGCTCATAGGCCCATTCTGGGAAACTACCTAAAGTCAGCGAATTAGGATCCCAGAATTGATGATAAAGCGAGAAAGTCGGAAGCCCTGCTGTTTCCTCACCTAGTACGCCAAGGGCTTTGTAAATATCCAAGTCACCTGGAGGCATCTTGTCGTCACTCAAATGAGCAAAAGGACGCAAGAATAGCCCGGCCGCAGTATGATAAGCCAAAGTGCCAACGATATTCTTATGGCTGAGCATGAAATCTGCTACTGCCTTCGTTTCCGGCGCGCTGAATGGATAGGGGCCTGCCCCGACTTGCTTGTGTTCAGGAAACCAATTGGCGGCAAAGTTGCGGTTAAAATCGAGGCCAAAGGCTGATTTGGCGCTTTTGATCTCTAC
>DIPA01000022.1:0-261 GCA_002427055.1 Firmicutes bacterium UBA5500
AAACAATGCCGAAGAAAATCAAAAAAGTTTTCGATGAGTTCCAACTCGAACTTATTGATATGGGTTATAGCCAGGAACTTCGCTGGACTTATGGCAAAGTATGCCGTTTGTTCGGAGAGTGGGCTGAAGATCACGCTATTGACTGTGTGTCCGAGGAGGCTATAGGTGCCTACTCCTTGGAAAAAACCGGGTGTTGGGAGGCCGCTATAAATCTCCCAGGCAAAGACAAAATCACTTTGAGAGCACTACGTTTGCTCAACG
>DIPA01000022.1:385-2868 GCA_002427055.1 Firmicutes bacterium UBA5500
AGAACACCCCTTAAGGAATATCGGTTCTACACTATCCTGAAAGACCATGTGCATTCCTATTTACGTTGGTGCGAGGAAGAAAAGGGATATCGACCCACCACCATCCGGTACAAGTTTTGGATTCTTTGTCGGTATGATAACTTCCTACATGACAAAATGCTGGATATCAATAATGTGACCATCGAATTAAACGAAGAGTTCTTCGCCTCGGACGCCTGCGGTAATAGAACCAGCTATAAATCCACCGTCAGGGAGATGCTTCAATACCTGTTCGACTTCAGTATCCTCGGTAAAGACCTGTCGCCTTACGTGTTGAAAGAGCCAAAGCGCTCCAAACATCTTGAGATACCCACAACCTATAACACAGAGGAGATAAAATCTTTGCTCGGTGCTATCGATCGCAGCACGCCCAAGGGAAAGAGAGATTACCTGGTTGTTCTCCTTGCCGCAGAATACGGGATGCGTGCCTCCGACATTGTCAGGCTAAGCCTTAGGCATATCGACTGGGAACGTAACACTGTTTCGTTTAGCCAATACAAGACCGATGTGCCCTTGCAATACCCGTTGCTCTCATCTGTCGGGAACGCCATTATTGACTATTTATGCCATGGGCGGCCAACTGAAGTTAACGATGTCATCATCGTCAGCCACGACCATGTCACCCGGGGCAAGCTCCTTTCCACTCCGACCATCCATTCAATAGTTACCGCCGCTTTCCGCCGGTCACAGATACAGGGATGGCAGCAAAAGAAACACGGGCCCCACTCGCTCCGTTTCAGCCTGGCCTCCAACATGCTCAAACAAGGGGTCGGCTTCCAGGTGATCAGCACCGCCCTGGGACATTCTTCGACCGAGTCAACAAAGGCCTATGTCAAGATAGACATCGACCGCCTGCGAGAATGTTCACTTCCGGTGCCGAAACTTCACAGCCATTGGTATATAGAAGGGAAGGAGGATGCGAAATGAATAGACCGTCATTCATCTCAGCTTTCGCCGGGGAAATCGATGTCTTTCTCGATTATCGCCAGGCTACCGGCATCTGCATTGATCAGGACATCCTGTATCTCAAGAAGCTTGATGCCTTTCTGGAAGGTAACAAAATACCTCTCATTGGTTTTGATGCTGAAGTGTCTGCATCATGGCGTTCCCGCCGTGATGGCGAGTCCGATCACGGTCATTACATGCGCATCAACTTCACCAAGCGATTTTTCGAATTCCTCTTTGTCAAGGGGTACAAAGTGACACTTCTGCGCGATGTGCGACCACCTAAAAACAATTTCGTACCTCATATCTATACCGATGACGAAATTGACCGGTACTTCCAAGCCGTGGATGCTTACGACTTCCCAGGCAATCCAAAAAATAAGATACAACTTCCCGTATTGTTCAGGCTCTTATACAGCTGTGGTCTGCGTGTAACTGAAACGCTGATGATCAGGATAAAAGACGTTGATCTTGAAGAGGGCATAATCAGACTACGTGTCACAAAGGGTTCGAAGGAACGTTACGCTGTCCTGTCAGAATCGATGCATGTATTGCTTAAGGAATATGCCGACAAAACCTTCTATCTTTTGGGAGAGGATGATTTCATTTTTTCCAACCGCAAGGGAAGTGCTTTGCGACGCGACTGGCTTGAGGAAGTGCATAGTCGTCTGCTGTGCATGGCAGGCATTCCGTCGGCATCCGCCGCAGGGAGCACGAAACGCCTGCACGACTGGCGACACACGCATGCCGTGGGTGCTTTCAAGCAGATGATTGAGCGTGGACACGACATGTACGTAGCGCTGCCCATATTGTCGGCTTATATGGGCCATGCCAGCATCATGGCTACCGAGCGTTACCTGCGACTTGCAGTAAACCTTTATCCCTACCTGCAGAAGAAGTTCGATACCACTCTCGAAGATGTTTTTGGAAAGGAGGTGCATTGTGAAGACTGATTTTGCCTCATTGCTATATAAATACTTCCGCGATTACTTGGTTAATGATCTGGGCGCATCAGGCTGCACCATCTCTACCTACAGAGTCGCATTCGTGCAGTTCATTGACTACATGGAATCTGTGCTGCATGTGGCTGCCGAGCAGATCGATTTACACCACATCACACGGCAAAATATCTTGTCGTTCCTCGACTGGCTGGAACAAAATCGGTCTGTTTCAGTAGCCACACGAAACCAACGACTTGCAGCCTTCAAAAGCTTTGCCATATACGTCCGCTACGAAAGACCCGAATATCTGGCACAAACTGATGATGTGAGAAAAATCAAAATCAAAAAAGGACAGCAAAAGGAAATTTCCTACCTCAAGCCTGAGGGCATTAACCTGCTGCTGGGCCAGATAGACAGGGCAACATTGTCCGGACAACGCGATTATGCCATGTTCTTTCTGATGTTTACAACAGGCATACGCGTCAGCGAGCTCATCCAAATCAAAGGGCGCGATGTGTCAATGAACCATCCCCGCCATCTGCTCATCCATGGTAAAGG
>DIPA01000022.1:2975-3748 GCA_002427055.1 Firmicutes bacterium UBA5500
ACCGGTGATAAAACAACTTGGTAAGGTTTTGGCAGACTACACCTCTAAAACGGGTGCCTTTCTTCCACACAACCTTGACCGTCCCCTGTTCAACAACCACTCGGGGAACCAGTTCACACGCCAGGGCATCAATCATCTGCTCAGAAAATATGCCAACATGGCACGACCCCGGAATCCCTCTCTCATCCCGGCGGACACCAGCCCCCACAAACTGCGCCATTCCACGGCAATGGCCTTGGTAGATAAAGGCACCGAATTGATAGTTGTGCGCGACCTGCTCGGTCATGCCAGCGTGCAAACAACCGAAATCTATGCTAAGCTCTCCAACCACCGCAAACGAGAAGCCATCGAAGGCGCGAGCCAGCAAATCGTTGATCCAGAGGAACCTCTATGGGAGGCTAACGCTTCGCTAAAAGAATGGCTCATGAACCTTGGAAAGAATAGAATTATGTAAACGGATTTTTCAAGACGACCTTGCAAATCAACCTTTTGCAAGGTCGTCTTTACATAACGATAAGCTTTACATATGCCTTGTTATGTAAAGATTAACATAACAAGGCTTCCGTGGAGAATGAGGTTAAGATCGCCTACCGGCGGGTCTATGCCAAACTGCGCAACCATACATTTTTTTCCATAGAGGAAATAAACAGGGCTTTTTTCGACAAGGTGCGTGAACATAACCAAACCCGCCAGCAGCAGAAAGAGTATTGCCGACAGGAGAAATTCCTGGCCGATGAGAAACCTTTGTTAAAAGAACTTCCCCAAAATGCGTT
>DIPA01000022.1:3929-4137 GCA_002427055.1 Firmicutes bacterium UBA5500
AGGCTGACTGTAAACCAAAACAACTGCGTCTACCTTGGGCGTGATAAACATTACTACTCGGTTCCCTACCAACATATCGGGGAGAAGACGGAGGTCATCTATACCCGGACCCTTGTCCGCATATATGTCAGGGGAGCGTGTGTTGCCACACACCCCCGCACGATAGGGTTCGGATATACCACCAAGAAAGAACACATGGGATCCGCCC
>DIPA01000022.1:4323-4551 GCA_002427055.1 Firmicutes bacterium UBA5500
ACTCTGACACCCTGGCTGAACTGTTTTCCGTGTTTTTCGAAAGATCGGAGATACCCGAGACACAATACCGCAGGTGCGACGGGCTGCTAAGCCTCAGGCGGAAAACAGACCCGGTGGTTTTTGAACGTGTCTGCCGTTATGCATTGGAGAACGACATACTGACTTACCAATCCATCAAACGCGTGATTGACACCAAGGCCTACATGCAGGAGATGGCAGGCGAGGCGG
>DIPA01000022.1:4755-5175 GCA_002427055.1 Firmicutes bacterium UBA5500
CAATGGAACAAATCAAATCAGAATTAGTTTCCCTGCGGCTCTCGGGCATGGCCGAGGCCTTGAAAACATTACAAGAGGGCAGAAAAATCCATGAACTCACTTTAACTGACGGTCTCAGGCTGCTTGTCCAGGCAGAACGTGACCAAAGGGAGGCGAACCGTTACAAACGGCTTGTCAAGAACGCTTCGTTCCGCTACCGGGCTTCCCTCGAGGAATTAAGCTTCGACACGGCAAGAGGGTTGGACAGGACGCAGATCCTCTCACTGGCCAACGGAAGTTATATCCGTGATGCGGGGTCAATACTTATCACCGGGGCCACCGGCTGCGGGAAAAGCTTCGTTGCCACGGCGCTCGGGCATCAGGCATGCCGGCAGGGGTTTAGCGTAATATACTACGGCATGCAAAAACTGATGGCCAAAC
>DIPA01000010.1:0-149 GCA_002427055.1 Firmicutes bacterium UBA5500
CTCTTCTCCCGAGACGTAGAGAACGGAAGTATCTCGCTTAGCCAACTGACCGGCCAGCTGCATCAGTAAGGTAGATTTCCCGATACCCGGATCGCCACCAACTAATACAACACCCCCCGGTACCAATCCGCCTCCCAATACCCGGTCTG
>DIPA01000010.1:291-9707 GCA_002427055.1 Firmicutes bacterium UBA5500
GCCAACTGGATCCGGTAATCTCCTGCAACCTGACGGGCGCTACCTGCCCCGCGCGGCTACTAACCGCTGTGCGCGGCGCAAGCACTTCCTCCTGCAGCGTACCCCATTCTAAACACTCTGGGCAACGCCCCAACCACTTAGGGGCCTCATAGCCACATGCCTGACAAACAAACTTGCTTTTAGTCTTAATCTCACCCTCACCTCCCTTGCCTAGTATTATACCATTATCTGACTACGGGCCAAGCAACCAAGGTAAACAAAAGACAAATAAACGACAGAAAGGGGTCCAAACAGTGCCCTAATCAGTTCTATTCTTTGGATAATACGAAGAGGAGCTGTAGTGCAACAGCCCCTCATATAGTTAACTATGCCTCACTGTCTTCATCCGCTATCGGCTGTGACGGTTGCGTGCCCTTCGCGAAAGTCAGTTTACCGTCCGCAACATCGACCATAATCAAGTCGCCGTGCTCAAATTCACCCGCTAGCATCTTCTCCGACAGTTCGTCTTCAATTTGGCGCTGGATTGCCCGACGTAACGGGCGAGCACCAAACGTTGGATCATAACCGGCGTCTGTTAGGTGGTCCTTAGCCGCATCCGTTAGCTTAATTACTAAACCATACTCTTTAAGCCGCACGGCTAGTTCTCCAATCATCAGGTCAACAATCTCACGTAGTTCTTCTTTCTCCAGCTGATGGAAGACAATGACTTCATCAACACGGTTCAAGAACTCAGGACGGAAGCTGCGCTTCAGCTCGTCTATCACGCGTTTCTTCATCAGTTCATACTGATCCTGGCTATGCGTATCATCGTCGCCTGTATGGAAACCAAGGCCGGCACCCTTACGAATGGTGTGTGCACCTACGTTGGAAGTCATGATCAACACTGCATTACGAAAATCCACAGTACGCCCCTTGCCGTCAGTCAAACGGCCGTCTTCTAACACTTGCAGCAAGATGTTAAACACTTCCGGATGGGCTTTCTCCATCTCATCTAAAAGTACAACTGAGTAAGGTTTGCGCCGAATGGCTTCGGTTAGCTGTCCACCCTCATCATAGCCTACATAACCGGGAGGCGAACCCACCAAACGAGAAACAGCATGTCGCTCCATGTATTCCGACATATCAATACGAATCATTGCATCTTCATCAGAGAATAACGCTTCCGCCAAGGCTCTCGCCAATTCAGTTTTGCCCACACCTGTGGGGCCTAAGAAAATAAAGGAGCCAATCGGACGTTTTGGATCTTTCAACCCAGCATGCGCCCTGCGCATGGCACGCGAAAGTGATCGCACAGCCTCTTTTTGTCCAATTACTCGCTTGTGCAAAATCTCCTCCAAGCGCAACAATCGCTCAGCCTCTTCTTCCGCGAGCTTATTGACTGGAATACCAGTCCAACTAGAAACGATATAAGCAATATCCTCTTCCGTCACGCTTGCTTCAGCACGAATGCGCTGGTTCTCCCATTCTTTTTTCTTCTCTTCCAGCTGCTCTTCTAGCTCATGTTCCTCGTCACGCAAGGTAGCTGCCCGCTCAAATTCCTCTGAACGCTTAGCTGCTTCTTTTTCCTGCCGAATCATAGCCAGCTGCTCTTCCATCTCTTTTAGGTTCGGTGGCGCGGTATGAGCTTGCAGGCGTACCCGACTAGAAGCCTCATCAATAAGATCGATAGCCTTATCAGGCAAGAAGCGGTCTGAAATAAATCGGTCAGAAAGAGATACTGCCGCCTCGAGAGCAGCATCAGTAATTTTAACTCGATGATGCGCTTCATAACGGTCACGCAAGCCACGCAGTATCTCCAAAGCCTCTTCACGCGATGGCTCTGAGACTATAATCGGTTGAAAACGTCGCTCTAGGGCGGCATCTTTTTCAATATACTTACGGTATTCATCTAGGGTAGTTGCCCCAATACATTGCAGTTCGCCACGAGCAAGTGCAGGTTTAAGGATATTGGCCGCATCAATTGCGCCTTCTGCACCGCCAGCGCCAATAAGAGTATGCAATTCATCGATGAAGATGATCACGTTACCCGCCTGATGAATCTCATCCATCACCTTCTTGAAGCGCTCTTCGAACTCACCACGATATTTAGTACCAGCTACTACCGAGGCTAGGTCGAGGGTTAATACTCGCTTATCTTTCAACGTCTCCGGTACCTGATCAGCGAAGATACGCTGTGCTAGACCTTCCGCAATGGCGGTCTTGCCTACGCCCGGCTCTCCGATTAGCACCGGGTTATTTTTTGTGCGACGGCTCAGAATTTGAATTACCCGTTCAATTTCCTTATCTCTCCCCACAACCGGGTCCAGTTTCCCCTGCTGGGCTAAAGCAGTCAGGTCACGGCCGAAAGAATCTAGAGTAGGCGTAGCCGAGGCAGTTTTAGCTTTGCCGGTAGCTGAGCTGCTTGCTCCTGGCTTACCCATTCCACCTTGCAGCATTGACTGTGTAAATCCCATACTCTCCAAAATCTTCGCGGCTACGCCAGTACCTTCACGTGTCAAACCGACAAAGAGATGATCGGCATCAATTGCCGGCATACCATTACTACGCGCTTCAAAAAGGGCCAGCTCTAATACCTTCTTTACGCGGGCCGAATACCCCTTAACGTCGGCCCCCTCTAATCCTTTACCAACTAACTTCTCTACGGCTTCACTAACTTGTTCAGCCGTAAGTCCCATTTGCTTAAATGTATTTGTCGCTAATCCTTCACCTAAACTCAGCAAGCCTAACAGCAAGTGCTCAGTCCCAATCACCTGATGACCTAAACGCCTGGCTTCCTGCTCGGCAGCCACCATCGCGGCTTGTGCTTTTGGGGTTAGTGGGAACATCATTGGTCACCCTCCTCTAAAGTTAACTAGATAATCGCTGGCGTACTAGAGCCGCCCGCTTAAAATCACGCATATTTTCAGTCATGTTTTCGTCAGCAATGCGCTGCATCATTGCGGGCTGAATCAGTACTAATAGCTCATTTTGTGTACGATAAGGTATTTCGGTCAAAATGCCCAAATCGTGCCCCAAACGGACATCGGAAAGCAGGCGCATAGCCTCTTGCGAGCTCAATAAACGTGCATGTCTTAGAGTACCGTAGGCACGACAGACTTTGTCTTCTACTGCCAAACGGTTTGCTTTGAGTAACGCCTGTTGGGCGGATCTTTCTTGATCTACAATCTGGCGGATTACCGCTCCCAAGTTCTGTAATATCTCCTCTTCGCTCGGTCCTAGTGTGATCTGATTAGAAATCTGAAACAGGTTGCCTACTGCCTCAGTGCCCTCGCCATACAGGCCCCGCACGACCAACCCGACTTGGGAGATAGCCGCTAGAACTTTACCAATCTGTTGCGTCAGCACCAGGCCCGGTAAGTGCACCATGACTGACGCCCTTAGCCCCGTGCCTAAATTAGTTGGGCACGCAGTTAAGTAACCACGAGTCGCATCAAAAGCATATTCTAACTTGCTCTCTAAGAGATCATCCACACTACTCGTCAATTTCCAACATTCTTCCAGTTGAAACCCTGGGAACAGGCATTGAATCCGCAAATGATCTTCTTCATTGAGCATAATACTGATCGCCTCATCGTCACTAACTAGAACAGCTGCTCCCGGATGGCGACTACGAGCAAGATCTGGGCTAATCAAGTGCTTCTCCACCAGCACCTGCCTATCTAACTGCCCAATCTCTCCTAATCGTAGGAAATCTAGACGCCCCAAATCACCACGGCTAGTTCCCAAAGTGAGCAGGTCACGTACCTGCCGCAACATTTTCTGCGAATTGGCTTCATCCAGCAAATGCGGAAAAGGGAATCCCTGCAGATTACGAGCAAGCCTAACACGGCTCGTAAGAACTACATCAGGATCAGGTCCAGCTTCTGTAATCCATTTGCTTTCTAGAGCGCGAAACAGATTCTCCTTAGGCATTATCGCTACCCCCCTCTTCCTTGGCCAATTGTCGCCGTAGCTCTCTCAATTGGTCACGTAGCTTTGCCGCCGTCTCGAACTCCTCTCGTTCTACCGCCTGTTCTAACTGGCGTGCCAGCCGCCCAATCTCACGTTCTAACTTAAGCGTGCCCCCTTGGCGACCGGGTACCTTGCCACCATGCGTGCTAGTTCCCTGGATACGACGCAATAGAGGCTCTAGCTGACGTTGAAAGGCGGCATAACAATCGCCGCAACCTAAGCGACCACTTTGGCTAAACTGTGCATAGCTCAAACCACATTTTGGACACTTACTATCGGGAGTAGCCGATTTCCCCAATTGAGGGCTTGGGTTACTCATATCTAGCAACCCTGCTAGCAGATTATGAATAGAAAATCCGGGTTCAAATCCCCAAGAAAAATCGAGTTCTCCCTTCTCGCGTGCACACTGTTCGCACAGATGATATTCAGTCTTCTGGTTATTGACTACCTTAGTGTAATGGACGGTAGCCTCCCTTTTTTGACACTCCTCACACAGCATAAACTAACCCCCTTTAACTCGCTAAACAACCGCACCACTGCCAGGCAAAGCATTAACGCTTGGCACGATATAAAGCAATAAGCATAGACCGCAGCACATTAGCCCTCACTATGTCACACCAAGGCTGCTTCATGCTAAGTACGTCACGACCTAGAGCAGCCATCATCAGCAACGCCTCACGGTGAGAAACAACTCCATCACGTAATAACCGATTTACTATTGCTTCTCCCCTCGGCTGGCTAATAGCCTCACCAACAGAATTAACGAGTCGCTGCCAGTCAGCATTCGGGTCCAATTCCAGAACAGTGATCCTCACATAACCGCCACCGCCACGCCTAGTTTCCACTATATAACCATGTTCCAACAAAAAACGGGTAGCCAAAACATAGTTGATCTGCGAAGGGGCACATGAAAAAGTTTCTGCTAACTGGTTACGTCCTACATCAACCGTCCCAGATTCACTCTTAGCCAAAAGTCGTTTCAAGTGCTGTTCAATAAGGTCCGCTAAATTGGCCATCTGACCACCCCCTGACCTTTTGACCTTGTCTGACCTTAATGTCATGATATCCCAAATGAAGCTCTTTTGCAACCCCCTCTTACATTTTCTTTGTGCTATTTTGCCCAAAAAAGCCCCCATAAGGCAAAGCCTTATGAGGGCAAGGGCGCACCCCTAGAAAAGAATTCATCTATCAAATGAGGGAGTCGTGGGGGATTAGCCGTAAGCACAGTTGGCGCTAGCCAGTGCCCTAGGCAATCCCCCTGCGGCTCCCTTTAGTGGACATTCAAGAGGCAACAGCCTCTTGCCTGATAAATCTATTCGTCTTTCTTGTTAGCCTCAGCAATAACCGCTTCGGCAATATTTGCTGGCATTTCTTCGTAGGCGGCCTCTGTCATGGTAAAAGAGGCTCTACCTTGTGTCATCGAACGTAAATCAGTAGCATAACGGAACATTTCCGATAGCGGAACCATTGCCCGTACTACCTGGAAATTACCCTTCGGATCCATGCCCAGTACGCGTCCTCGCTTCTTGTTCAAGTCGCCGATGATATCACCCATGAATTGGTCAGGTACAGTAACCTCAACATTCATAATCGGCTCTAACAAGGCCGGACGGCTTTCCATAAAGCCTTTCTTGAAGGCCATCGAGGCAGCAATCTTAAAGGCCATTTCGGAAGAGTCAACTGTATGGTACGAACCGTCTACCAAAGCGACCGTCACATCAACAACTGGGCAACCAGCCAAGACGCCGTCTTCCATCGTTTCACGCAAGCCTTTTTCCACGGCTGGGATATACTGCCGTGGCACTGCGCCACCAAAAATCTTGTCTTCGAAAACAAAACCTGCACCCGGCTCTGATGGTCTCATCTCTAGCCAAACATGACCATACTGACCCTTGCCACCAGATTGCTTCTTGTGCTTACCTTCAACACGGGTGTTACCGCGAATTGTTTCACGGTAAGGCACCTTAGGTGTAGATAACTCCACATCGGCACCGAATTTGCTAGATAGTTTACTGGTGATAATGTCTAAATGCAAATCGCCCATACCGGAGATAATGAGCTGCTTTGTTTCTGTGTCACGACGCACAACAAGCGTTGGGTCTTCCTCAGTCAGACGAGCAAGTCCGGTACCTATCTTATCCTCATCACCCTTGGTCTTGGCTTCCACTGCCAAAGACATCACAGGGGCGGGAAAACTGATGGGGGGATATTGAATAGGTCGTTCTTTGTCCGCCAAAGTATCTCCAGTAGTAGTGACGTTTAATTTTGCCACCGCGCCAATGTCACCGGCGGTAACCTGCGCCACTGGTTCTTGATTCTTGCCCCGCACCATAAACAACTGTCCGACACGCTCGGAAGCATTCTTATTTACGTTAAAGCCTTGAGAATCAGATTTAAACACGCCTGAGTAAACTCTAAAGAGCGAAAGCTTGCCCACATAGGGGTCAGCCATTGTCTTAAAGACTAAAGCCGAAAAAGGCCCATCTACGTCTGCTTCTCGAGTCTCCTCTTCCTCATTCTTTGGATTCGTACCTGTAGCTGGTTTAGCATGCACAGGTGATGGGAAGGAACTAACCACTGTATCCAACAGCATCTGCGAACCCATATTCTTAACAGCTGACCCGCAAAAGACTGGTACAAGCTGTCCATTTGCTATACTCTCACGTACACCATTAACAATTTCCTCGTCGGTTAATGGTTCGCCTTCTAGATACTTCATCAACAGCTCATCGTCCGTTTCAGCTACCACTTCTACCAGAGCCGTACGATACTCTTCAACCTTGTCATTTAAACCTGCCGGAATATCTTGTTCAACCATCTGACGGCCGTTATCGCTAAAACCATAAGCCTTCATTGCCACGAGGTCGACTACCCCCGAAAAATTAGCTTCAGCGCCAATCGGCAACATGACAGGGGCAACGCTAACACCAAAGTTATTCCGCAGAGACTCAAGCGTACGATCAAAATTAGCATTTTCACGATCTAGCTTGTTAATAAAGAAAGCCCGAGGAATTTCGCGCTCATCGCAGTAATTCCAAACCTTTTCAGTACCAACTTCTACGCCCGATACCGCACAAACAACAATGACAGCAGCATCAGATACCCGCAAAGCCCCACGCACTTCGCCTACGAAGTCAAAATAACCAGGGGTATCAATAAAATTGAGCTTATGCTCCTTCCATTCAACAGGTGCTAAGCTAGCACCAATGGAAACTGAGCGCTTAACTTCCTCTTGGTCATAGTCGGAGACAGTATTGCCCTCCGCAACACTACCCAAACGGTCTACAGCCTTACCAGTATACAAAAGGGCTTCAGTCAACGAAGTCTTGCCAGCTCCACCATGGGCGATCAAACTTACATTGCGTAGTTTCTCGATGGGGTATTGTTTCAATAAATTCTCCTCCTTTTAAGCTCATCGCAATAAGCGAATAAACAGCAGAATGAATCCTCGCTCACAGCGCTGCAAGGCGACAGCTGCTATATAGCGATACAATTAACTCACCTTCGCCATCGATGATTTCTTTTCCTGCTTTTTTCGCTAGGTAAATGCGTTAATCTAGTTTATTGTGAAGCAATAAACTTCCTCAATTGGTGCGGCAGCCGTTTCGAAGAAATGGCGAGAGCACATTTAGTTTATTGTGGAGCAATAAACTTCCTCAATACATTAATTACCTGCTGTAGTTAGGAGATTCCTTGGTGATCGTCACATCGTGCGGGTGACTTTCCTGTAACCCGGCACCTGTTATGCGAATGAAGCGTGCCGATTGCAAATGCACAATGTCCTTCGCTCCACAATATCCCATCCCGGCTCGCAATCCGCCCAATAACTGATAGATAGTATCTGATAATGGACCACGGTAGGGCACACGCCCTTCAATGCCCTCCGGAACTAGCTTCTTAGAATTCTCCTGGAAATAGCGATCCTTGCTGCCTTTTTCCATTGCTCCAATCGAACCCATCCCTCGATATACCTTATAGGTACGTCCCTGGTAAATTTCTGTTTCCCCCGGACTTTCTTTAGTCCCTGCCAAAAGATTACCTAGCATAACAACGTTTGCACCGGCTGCAATAGCCTTTGTGATGTCTCCCGAGTACTTAATACCGCCATCAGCAATAATCGGAATGCCATGCGGTAACGCGGCGCGAGAGCAGTCAAAGATGGCTGTAATCTGCGGTACACCAATTCCTGCAACTACACGCGTTGTGCAAATTGAGCCGGGACCAATGCCAACCTTAACTGCATCGACTCCCGCCTCGATTAAGGCCACTGTTGCTTCAGCCGTCGCAACATTACCTGCGATAATATCAACTTCCGACTCGCTAAAACGTTGACACATATGCTTCACTGCCTGTAATACACCGGCAGAATGACCGTGTGCCGTATCGATAACCAGCACATCGACCCCCGCTTGCACTAAAGCCTCCGCACGCTCTATAGAACCTGCGCCAACACCAACCGCAGCACCAACCCGTAGACGTCCATGGCTATCCTTCGTTGCATGTGGGTATTGTCGCGTCTTTTCAATATCTTTGATGGTAATTAGGCCTCGCAGTTTAAACTGCTCATCCACCAAAGGAAGCTTCTCGATCTTGTGAGCCCCTAAGATCTTCTTGGCTTCCTCTAGGGTTGTCCCGACTGGAGCCGTGACTAAATTCTCGCGAGTCATCGCCTCAGAGATAGGTCGCGACAAGTTAGTCTCAAAGCGAATATCCCTGTTAGTAATGATCCCGATTAGATACTCATTTTCAACAATCGGCACACCTGAAATATGATAACGCTCCATGAGCGCTACTGCATCTCGCACAGTATGATCTTTAGTTAACGATATCGGGTCAGTAATCACCCCATGCTCAGAGCGTTTGACACGATCAACTTCAGATGCCTGTCGCTCAATTGTCATGTTCTTATGAATAACGCCTAGCCCACCTTCTCGAGCCATGGCAATTGCCAAACGGGCTTCTGTTACAGTATCCATTCCCGCACTAAGAATAGGAATGTTAAGGCGAATCCGTTTAGTAAGTTGGGTTGCGGTATCAACGTCGGCTGGCAAAGTCTCCGAGTATGCAGGCACCAGCAGTACATCATCAAATGTTAGCCCTTTCTGACCAAACTTCTCGCTAAAAGCTATGTCTACGCCCATTCTAACCTCTCCTTTGATGGCTAAAAATTATGTAATATCATAGCATACATATGCTCCAAACGGAAGCAATCGATAACTTTCTGAAAATGCAGGTACGCAAAAGGCTGTCTTACACTTAGCAAGACAGCCTTTTAAGATGGCTCCTCAGGTAGGACTCGAACCTACAACCTACCGGTTAACAGCCGGTTGCTCCGCCATTGAGCTACTGAGGAATAAAGGTTATCTGGCAGCGACCTACTCTCCCAGGGCTCATGCCCAAGTACCATCAGCGCTGGAGGGCTTAACTTCCGTGTTCGAGATGGGAACGGGTGTGGCCCCTCCGCC
>DIPA01000103.1:0-4109 GCA_002427055.1 Firmicutes bacterium UBA5500
AATGTCACGCACTTGTTGCACACCACGTAGACTTACGGCCAAGCTCTTGTGATGGTCAAAGGCCAAACGTAACGCTTCACGCGCCAAAGCCTGCTCAATAACCAAATCTTCCAGGGTTTGAGGAATCGTGGTTGGCCGGATCATCTTGTTACGAATCCGGTTACGCAGATCGCCCTGGTCAATATCAAACGGTACCCAACGTAGAATATTTTCTACACCGGCTTCGGTCAGCACGTTACAAATACTGTAGCTCATACCTAAGTTGGCTGAGACTGTACGGTTAAACGTGTCTTGGAAAACTGAGAAAATGTCTGTAGTTGCGCCACCAATGTCGACACCAACTACACTAAGCTGCTCTTGCTTAGCAGTGTTTTCAATGATCAAGCCAACTGCACCGGGTGTAGGCATGATTGGTGCGTCAGCCCACTTCATCAGTTTGCTATAGCCAGGGGCCTGAGCCATAACGTGTTCCATAAATAAGTTATGAATCTCATGCCGAGCTGGGCCGAGTAACTCTCGCTCGAGAACAGGGCGAAGGTTGTCCACGATACGCAGGTCTGTCTTGCTCCCGAGGATATCCTTCATGTAATTACGAGCATCTTTATTGCCCGCATAGATAATCGGCAGATTATAACCGATGCCTAAACGAGGCCGTGGCTCAGCAGCAGAGATAAGTTCTGCTAACTCAGCTACGTGGCTGATGGTACCACCATCAATACCACCCGATACTAGAATCATGTCAGGCCGTAGCTGACGGATACGCTGGATCTTTTGATAGGGTAGACGACCATCGTTAATTGCAATAGCGTCCATAACGATAGCACCGGCACCAAGAGCTGCCCTTTCAGCACTCTCTGCCGTCATGTTCTTGACCACGCCAGCGACCATCATCTGCAACCCACCACCAGCAGAACTGGTAGAGAGATAGATGTCAGCCCCTGTCTTAGGATCGGTGCGAGGTGTAATTACTCCACGTTCCTCGCTGTCTTGAAGAAATTTCTTACCAACGAGCTCTTCAAGCTCACGAATGGCGTTACGAACTCCAATCGTAACGTCTTCGAAAGGAGCCTCAACAGTAGTTGGGGCTTCGCCACGGGCTATGAGGCGGAAGACTCCATCAACCTCTTCAATTAGGATGGCCTTGGTTGTGGTGCTGCCGCAGTCAGTGGCGATAATAGATTTTACTTTGTCCTGATTAAGCTGCGCCATCTTTGCGTTTTCCTCCTTTATCAGCAGAATAGGCGTCTTTAGTTCACCCAGTTATTATATCAGAGTTTCCTAGACGCAAACGAGCAAAAGTAACAAAAAGTTGCGCAGATGTTACTTACTGCGCAGTATACGTATACAATATTACCTTCTCAATTCCTGCTAAGCAACATAAATTTCTTCTATGATCGCAAAAACGACCTCGAAACCTGCTGAAAATAGTCAATTCACTCATCCCTAGTTAAAATCTTTTGTCTACATTAAACAATAGAACTACGTCTTGCATAGCTTGTTCGTTTTGGAAGGCATACATACGTCTTAAGACGCACACAAACAGAGCCCCACCCGTTTAGGAGTAGGCTCTGTGCTTACTGCAACTCTTTACTTTTTCTTGCTCTTCATCTGGTGCTCCCGTTCCTCCATCATGTCGAGCAACCGTTCAATATTGCTCCGATCTGACAACAGGTGCGCATATTCTTCAACAGTATCCTCATTAACAAAAACACCAGCGATTGGGGCCAATGAAAACATAAGTTGGCTACCGATAAAGGCCAACGGCTTGCCCATAGCTAAGAAAAGTGTTGCCGGGGTAAATAGCTCGTAACGGGCAATAACGTCTACGACCTTATTTAGCAGTTCATCACGCTTTTCCGGGGAAACTGGCAGGTCTTCTTGATTGTAATTAGCCATCAAACTTTCATCCTCCTAACAGGCAAAACAGATTGTCCGCCTAAGAATTCTTACAACGCACCCCACACTCTGGTGCCGAGCCTTGGTCCAAATCTAGGGCCCTAACGCCTGCCAGAGTTTTTGCCTTTTGCCAAAGTTATCATGCGCGCAGATGACTTACTCAGCTTTTCCCATAACGCTATCCATTCGCTCGGTAATAAGCTTCTGAATCGCAGACGCATCTGCATCCCCATAGTAAACAAACTGTGCCTTCAGTAACCGCTCACGAATTTGACGTGGGTGATAAATAAGATTTATGCCATCTGGGAAAACACGATAATCCTTGAAGGCTCTCCACTTACGAAAGACAGGAGCATTGATTCCGCTCTTAACCCGCAAACCTTTCTCCGTTAACTGATAGTCGCTCGGCAGCAGAAAAGAAGCGAATGCTCCCAAACAAATAACAAGTGTTAATAATCCCGCAGACAAGTCAAACGCATACCAAACTAAAGCGCTAAAGAGCAGGGTGCTAATAACCAGAATTGCTGCTTTACGCTTCTCCAAAAGGTAGGGCCGCACTTTCCAACTGAGCAGTACCTCACCATGATCCACCAAAGTTTCATCATTAGTCGTAGCCGGCTTACCTTGCTTATTATTAGAGTTAGTCTTCTTTGCTGAGGGCTTTGCCATGCCGCCTCCTCCTTATCAAGAAATAGTCTGCCCACTAAGTAGTAACTGCTAACAAAAACTAGCTACCATTCTTACTTTATTCGTTAGTACATGGCAAAACTCCTTGTGCCATAAGAAGATGCTAGATAAAACATGTCAGTTGACCCAAGCGTATTAAGGCAGGCCAGGAATTCCTGGCCTGCTATTTCCGATATTGCTCATACTAGATCTCAATGAAACCGGCTACTTCAACCGCCCATACTTCCGCAGTATCTCAAGTACACGATCTAGCGGTAAAGCAGAAACCAAGTGGTCATCTCGCCCTATTACTGTATGAGCCCGAAAGACAGAGTTAAGCACAGCTTCTTCGACAGCCTCTACAGTTGCCTGAAAAAGCAACGACATCATTTGCCCATTCTCAACCAAAGGAGCATTTTGCCTGTCTCCCGGCTTAGAATAATGGGGCTGCACTAAGCTGGTAGAGAAGGCTATAGCAAAGTCTCCACTTCCGTTGGAAGCAATACTACCGGTTCTAGCCAAGCCGAATGGGACGCGTTTTGCCAAACGCAACAGCTGACGCGATTTGAGGGGAGCATCCGTTGCGACGATAATCATGATCGAACCATCATTTGGCTTCTCTTCCCTATAATCTGCCAACTCTACTCCTACCGGTACACCAGCAATGGTCAATTGCTTGCGGGAACCGAAATTGGACATAACCAAAACACCGACTGTATATCCGCCCACCTCGGCGGGCAGAACACGGGACGAAGTGCCTATGCCTCCTTTAAACCCGAAGGTTACCATACCGGTGCCGGCACCGACAGCACCTTCAACGACCGGGCCATCAGTTGCACAACTTAAGGCCTGGTGTACATGCTCAGCCTGCACATGTCGCCCCTGAGCATCGTTGAGATAACCATCGTTGCACTCCCCAACTACAACATTTACTGTACTCGTTGAAATGCCTATTTCTTTTGTCTCCATCACCATGTGACTAATCAGAGCATCTGCCACTTTCGGTGCATTCAGAGTACCGGTGAGAAGTATAGGAGACTCTAGTTGCCCCAATTCCTGTAGCTGAGGCAAACCGATAGACTTGCCGTAACCATTAATCACATATGCGGCCGCCTCTAACTTCTGAGTATAGCAATTGCCGGGCTGAGGAATTATGGCTGTCACCCCGGTGCGCGCAGGACCTTGTCCCGGCACCAAAGCTCCCGAACCGAAATTGACCGTAGTGTGACCAACTCTCACGCCGGCCACATCCGTAATTGCATTATTGGCTCCAACAGGTAACGTACCAAGCACTAATCCGACATCACGCACACGTGGACGTATCTGCTGCATTTTACTTCACCTCGGTGGCCTGTACAAAAGCTGCAAACAAGGAGTCATAATTGGCTGCCTGATTCCACATACCCTCAGGATGCCACTGTACTCCAATTGCAAAACGATGCTTCTGGCTTTCGACGGCCTCAATTACATTGTCTTCCGCATGGGCTGTAGCCACAAATCCAGGCGCTACACGAGCAACTGCCTGGTGATGAAATGAGTTTACCTTT
>DIPA01000103.1:4262-8995 GCA_002427055.1 Firmicutes bacterium UBA5500
GCCTGAAAGATTTCGGCCAGCATACTGCCTTCTGCAAGGCGAACGGCATGACTGGGGTACCAACGCGGCTGTTCCTGATCATGCTTTAATACCTTTGGTAACGCGCTTTGCAGGTCTTGATACAGAGTTCCCCCTGCTACTACATTCATGACTTGCGCCCCACGGCAGATACCTAAGATAGGCTTATCTAACTCTAGAACTCTACGAATGAGAACACATTCGCAAGCATCCATCACTGGATTTACAGCACCCAATTCAGGAATCGGTTGCTCGCCAAAATACTGCGGATCGATATCTGGCCCACCTGATACAATTAGCCCATCTACTACATCGGCATAGGCCATGATGACATCCTCAGGAGCTATGGCTGGCAGTAACAATGGAACGCCACCTGCTTTTAGCACTGCCTGAATATATGTCTCATTCTGCCGTTGAATCTCCTCTTTCCAAGCTACTAAGCAAGTAATGCCGATAAGCGGCTTACTCAAATACCTGCACCTCCCCAAAAGATACTATCTGCAAACAGAGCGGGACTACCTCCGGTATGCCAGAATAATACGTTGCTACCTTCGGCC
The DNA here is from genome assembly GCA_002427055.1 of Firmicutes bacterium UBA5500. Classification (GTDB taxonomy): domain Bacteria; phylum Bacillota; class UBA994; order UBA5500; family UBA5500; genus UBA5500. The sequence goes on from DIPA01000103.1 coordinate 4,838, forward strand.
CAACGCCCAGCACGTACTTCATGGATAAGGCCTGCCACGGCTTTGGCTGTGTAAACAGGGTCAATGATCAGACCCTCTGTCTGGGCCAACAACTGCAATGCCTCTTTTGATTCAGGAGTCGGAATACCGTAGCCACCGCCTACGAATTCATCTAGTACATGCACGTATTCCGTCGGATCTAGCTCATAATTCAAAAGCGACAAAACTAGCTTGCAGATTTTACCCACTCGTGGTTCTAAATTTTCACGTGGACGACTGACACTCACCCCGATGACATCAGTCTGCAGATGGTTTAAAAGAGTTCCAGCTAAGAGACCAGCCTGCGTTCCACCTGATCCGCTAGCATGTACAAAAGAGGCAAACTGGAGCCCTAAGGCATCAGCCTGTTGTAGAAACTCACGCACGGCGTAGACATAGCCCATAGCACCGAGTGAGTTAGAACCTCCCAAGGGGATGATGTAGGGGCGACGCCCCTGCGCCTGCAATTCGTTAGCTAGTTTCGACATTTCTTTGTTAATATCGTCAACTTCTGCCGGATCGCACCAATGTAATTGCGCACCCAGCAGTTCATCTACCAATAAGTTACCCTGTCTAAGGTCGAAGCTACTACTAGAAAACACCAAATGGCACTGCATACCCACTTTGGCAGCCGCACCCGCTGTCATACGGCAATGATTACTTTGAGGTCCACCAGTCGTAATCAGAGTGTCGCAACCTTGACGCAGTGCATCTGCTAACAGAAACTCCAGTTTACGGGCCTTATTACCACCGAGAGTTAAGCCACTGTTGTCATCGCGTTTGATCCAAATATTTACTTTACCACCCAACGCTTTAGAAAACCTTGGTGCCGGCTGTAATGCCGTCGGTAAAGTAGCTAGTTCAACACGCGGGAATTTTGCCAAATACATGCTTATACCTCCTTTTGTTCAAGCGTAAAGCAGAGGACCCTCAGCCTACACTAGTCCATTTGGTAATTCGGCAGATGTTTTGTATTTCCTGCGCAGCCATCGCGATTCTCTTGGACAGCGCAATGATCATCTCTGCTAATTAAAATACATCCTCATGAAATAGAAGAGGACCCCAATTATAGGTCCTCTTAAAAGGGAATTAGCCCTAGGCTTATTTCGAGAGCTTCATTAACGCGCTCCATTATCTCAAATTCTAGATGCGCTACTTTTTGGGCCAAGCGTTGTTTGTCAATCGTACGTATCTGCTCTAAGAGTATTACCGAATCTTTCTCTAGACTGCTTTCGTCAGCGCTCACTTCAACGTGAGTTGGTAACTTCCCTTTCTCAATCTGTGAGGTTATAGCGGCTACAATCACCGTCGGGCTATACTTATTACCAACATCGTTTTGCACTACAAGAACCGGCCGCATGCCTCCTTGTTCCGACCCAACGACGGGATTCAAATCGGCAAAGAAGACATCGCCACGTTTGATACTCAAACTTCTTTCACACCCATTGGTACGCGTTGCCAGTATCTCTCTGCCTCATTTTCTGCTGGTAGAGCTTCCTCGGCCAAAGCCAGATTAGTACGAGCCATTTCCAAGTATCCTTGTTTTAGCTGCTCCCTAATCTGTCGCCGCTTGATCTCTTGTAGATACATATGCATCGCCTCGCGTATCAGTTCACTTCGGTTACGATTCTCAAGAGCGACGATCCCGTCAACCTCCGCTAACAGAGAATCAGGCAAGCTGATCATAATTCTTCTTGTTTGTGTCAAGCGAACACCCCCAAGTTATCCGGGTCATACCTACGGTTAGCTATACTAGATTATATACACCACTCTATAATTGTGTCAACGCAAGCCCTAGTTTATGCAAGGTTTGCGTACTTGCGTTAGGATTGCTTAAGGCGGTCCGAAACTAACGACCCAATGATGTCGGTTGGGGGAAGCAGCGTACGTACCGCTACTGTTCTACCCTGGTATGAATATAGCCTAGGTACACGCTTACTGACCAAAGCAGTTACCTCATTCACAATAGTACCAGCACTTCTGGCAACATCATCTGCAGCTATTGATAGGCCTTGGTCTTGGCCCCAAATAACCACCTCGTCACCTACCCTAGCCTCGGGCACAGAAGTGGCATCTGCCATGCATTGGTCCATACAAATAGTTCCCACTAGGGGAATCTTGTGCCCCCGCAGTAAGACAGCCGCTTTACCACTCAAGGAACGCTGGAAACCGTCTGCATAGCCAAATGGTAAAGTAACAATGAAAGACGGTTGCCGCGTTATATAGCGACCTCCATAGCTAATTGGGCTTCCGGCAGGCAGCCACTTGGTGTGAGCTACCTTTGTTTTCAGGCTCATCACTGGGCGCAAGTCAAAACCTTGATCCTTAAGAGTTGGATGTGGGTAGAAACCATACATCGCTAACCCTAATCGTACAGCACTAAAGTGACTTGCTGGGAAGCGCATAGCAGCTGCACTATTGGCTATATGCACCAAAGGGATAGCTATCCCAGCCTGCTGCAACCTAGCTAAGGCGAGTTCAAAACGCTGCAACTGGAGCAGTGTAGGGCGGATGTCATCCTCGTCTGCTTTAGCCAGATGACTAAAGACTCCTTCCAACGCGCAGCCCGGTAAACCTCGCAAGAAACTAGCAAATGCAACAACTTCATCTGGTAACACCCCAAGACGCCCCATACCGGTGTCTACCTTAAGATGTACTGGCAAAATTTCGCCAATAGCTTCAGCAGCTTGCACTAGTCCCCAAGCGTTTTGTCGCTCATATACTGCCAAACTAACACAAAGACGAGCAGCTAACCCGCCCTGCTCAGAGGGCGTATACCCTAAGACTAGGATAGGGGCTGTAATGCCTGCCTGACGCAACTCAGAAGCTTCATCCAAGATACTGACAGCCAGACGAGTTGCCCCAGCCTTGAGGGCTGCTTGGGCTATCTGCGTCGCGCCATGCCCATAAGCATCAGCCTTGACCACCGCAATGATTTCACAACTAGTAGCTAAGCATTGTTTGATTGCTTGCACATTATGAACTACATTATCAAGATTGATCTCCGCCCAAGTCGGACGGACCTGCTGGTGCATAAGTTTTCACTTCCCATTACAAACATTATGGCTGGAAAATCGGCTCCCCGAGAGCAGGGTTGAGCGTAATACTTTCAAAACGTAGATGCAGCTCCTTAGTAGCTCCAAAAAAAAGAGTAACTTCTTCAGGCAGGAGTGTACGAGTATTAAGCCATAAAGCGCCCAATTTAGGCACACCACTCTGGTCACGCCACGAAAACTCACCAAAGTAACTTGTAGGACGCTCTTCTAACTTTTGCCAACTAGCAGTTTGGGCCTCGCGCCAGAGCTCGTGTAAAAGAGCAGTTGTGAAAAGAGCGTTTTCACTGGACAACCTCAGTTGTTCCTCTCGACCTGTAGGAACATGGCGCACTAAGAGGTCATCACCGCACAAGAAAAACTGATAAGCCAGTTCGTCGGCTTGCAGAACATCAGTGCGCAAGCGATCGGGGGCTTTATACCACTGGCAAATTGCTAGCTGCTGCCCATCTGTCTGCTCTAGCAGCACAGTTAATTGATAACTAGTCACATCTGCTTGTTTCTTGGCTAGCAGCTCCGGGAGGTTAGCAATAGTGTTACCTGGATGGCAAGCAGATAAAAGAAAAACAAAACCTAGAAACAAGCACCCTAACAGGCTAAGCAGTCGACGTCTACCCACAACACACACCTCTTCCCCAACTCGTGGCCAATTCAGGCTAGTATATGCGGGTAGCCAGTCAACTAGTACGCACCTCCCCTATTGCCATCGCTACGGCATTGACTGCGCTATGGGATATCGACAACCAGACACAGCTTACTCCTATCTGCGCTGCTAACGTTGCAGCGCCACCGGTCAATTCTACCGTTGGACGACCAAGGCGATTATGCTTAATAGCAATGTCACTGAAACCAAAGCCAGTAAACCCTGTGCCTAGGGCCTTAGCTACAGCTTCCTTGGCCGCCCAATAGCCTGCCAAAGTTTCTAGACGCGCCCCCCATTGACGCCAATAAATCTGTTCTGCAGCGGTTAAGAAGCGGTCTAGGAATCTATCGCCATGCTTGTCCAAAACTTTACCTATTCGTTCTATTTCTACAATATCAACTCCAATACCTGCAATCATAACCATCACCCCTAAACTTGTTTCAA
>DIPA01000103.1:9099-16588 GCA_002427055.1 Firmicutes bacterium UBA5500
ATCATCACTCCTAAACTTGTTTCAACATGTTTTGTGCTAAAACAGAAAAGGGGTGCTGCAAAACGTCTGCTGCAAACGCTATGCTAAACACCCCTCGCTTTATGCCCAGCTCCTCAACTCTTAAGACTCATCTCTTTTTAATAGCCGCCACCACTATGCGTGCAGCTTGCTCGGCCAATTCTTCTGTCTCTGCCTCTGCCATTACACGAATTAATGGCTCAGTGCCCGAGGGACGCACCAAAAGACGCCCGCGTCCGGCCAAGACTTTTTCTGCCTGTCCGATTGCTTGCTGTACTGGGTCAGCTTCAAGCAGACTGCGATCTGCTACTCGCACATTATGCAACACTTGTGGAAAGGGTTTGACTGCGGCAGCTAGCTCGGCTAACGTCTGCTTGCTCTCCACCACTATTTGCAGCAACTGCATAGCGGTTAGTAAGCCATCGCCCGTAGTCGCGTGATCAAGAAAGATGATATGCCCTGATTGCTCTCCTCCCAAATTGGCTCCCTCCGCCTGCATAGTAGCCAACACATAGCGATCGCCAACTTGAGCCCTGAGCAACTTAATTCCTGCTGTTTGCATCGCTTTCTCTAGCCCTAGATTACTCATTACAGTAGCGACCAACGTATCATTAGCCAAAAGCCCTGCTCGCTTGAGAGCTATCGCACAAATAGCCATGATAGCATCGCCATTAACAATACGCCCTAAATGATCAACTGCTATCAATCGGTCAGCATCACCGTCAAAGGCTAACCCTAGATCAGCTCTTACTTCCTGTACCTTAGCCGCTAAGCCTGAGGGGGCAGTGGAGCCGCACTTGACATTAATGTTCAAGCCATCAGGCGTTGCGTTGATCAGGTCAGTTTTAATGCCCAGCCGCTCAAAAAGCGATCTGGCGACTCTAAACACAGCCCCGTTAGCGCAGTCAACTACTACATGTAGACCAAGCAAGGGACGGCGCACTAAACTAAATAGATAATCGACATAAAGGTTAGGCCAATCTAGAACCTCTTGTACCCGCCCAACTTGATCACCGGCCGGGCGAGGTACTGCTTCTGGATGCTGCAAGAAATACTCGATTTCATCTTCTATCTCGTCAGGCAATTTGCAGCCATTATGAGCGAAGAACTTGATTCCGTTATCAGCGGCTGGGTTATGGGAGGCAGAAATCATCACACCGGCCGCCATTGACTTATGCTGAGTTAACCAAGCCACCGCAGGTGTTGGTAAAACACCTGCTAAATAAGCATCGGCACCTACCGACAAAATACCCGCCGTTAAAGCACTGGCTAGCAAATCGCCGGATAGACGCGTATCTTTGCCTACCAAAATGCGCACCGACTGCTCGGCAGTTTGATGCTGGGCCAAAACAAAAGCACCCGCCCGCCCTAAGTTAAAAGCTAACTCGGGTGTAAGTTCTGTATTAGCGACACCACGCACCCCATCGGTGCCAAAAATTCTCGCCATAGTTATGGTACTCCTCCTCACAAAAAGGTTGCCTACTTGCTAACCTTGAGCTTAACCTGCACATCTTCGCGCGAACTAGCTACAGCTTCATTGGGAAGACTGAGTTTGACCGACAAACTGGCGTCTTCCGTAAACTCGCCTAAGCTAATCGGTTCAGTATATATCTGCTCTAACGTAGCCAAGATTTCGGCTGGGGCGTAAACATAGACACTCTCCGGCTCAACATGACTACTTTCCAAACTGTGGCCATTGGGCAGCTGACCCTGCAAATCGGCTACGACCGGCAGTAGTTTGCCAGGCGAACGCACAACATCTACTTCAACCACCCCTGGCTCAATGAGCAAACCGGTAACTTCATTGCCTTTTACATCCAGCAATTTTACTGGCAATTGCAGTGTACTGCTTTGCTTGATAGACGCTACATTAACTATAACCTGTGCCTGCCATACACGTTCAAAGCTACTACGTAACCCCGTGACTTTAACAAAAGCGGGAGTAGCAGTCGCACTAAAGTGCTCAGACTGGTCACCCGTCTTGAGACCTTGAAGTTGCAGGTCAAAATCAGCCGTGAGCTCTCGTTCCAAACGCACTTCAATACGACCCGGCGTCGGAGTAGCGTTTAGGCCTTGCGGATGAATTACCTTGACCACATATTGACCAACACCTTCACTGGCGTCACTTAATGAGACATAGGCTAGTACATTCTCCTTAAGTACCTGCTCCAGAACAGAAGCGCTGCCTCGAAGCAAAACGTTTACTGTTTGAGGAAGTTCATTCGTCAAACGCAATCCCGCAGGAATGTCTCTAATCTCTAAGGGGACACTATCCCAATTAACGCTTGTTTCAGTACGGGCCGAAAAATCTGCTGTTTTTACATATGACCACAGGGCTATCGCAAGTAGAATAGCAAGCACGTGCATTGTTACGTTTTGTCTAAACAGTTTATTACCCATCTTTTTGCCCCCTCCAATTCCAGAAGGAAGGTGCCTTGGCTAGCAGCAATAGCTCCTCCAACTTTTCTTGCAGCGACTGTGTATCAAAATGCCGCATAATCTCTCCGCCAACAGCAATAGAAATTACGCCAGTCTCCTCTGAAACGACTATAGCAGTAGCATCTGTCTCCTCTGTAACACCGATAGCCGCCCTGTGGCGGGTACCTAATTCCCGCGCTATAGCTGGATTTGATGACAAAGGAAGATAGCAACCAGCAGCCAGTATGCGGCCATTGCGAATAATCACGGCACCATCGTGTAGGGGCGTGTTAGGGATAAAGATGTTTGTCAATAGTTCCTTACTGACAAGCGCATCCATCTGGGTGCCTGTTTCTACATATTCATTGAGGCCGGTTTCTCGCTCTATGACGATTAAGGCACCAATTTTGTTCTTGCTGAGGATACTTGCACTAGCTACAAGGTCAAGAATCGGCTGTTCCCAGTCGTCTTCCTGCAAGAGGGTGATTTTCTGGCCAAAAAAACTAGTACGCCCTAATTGCTCCAAAGCGCGACGTAACTCAGGCCAAAAGACAATAGGCACAGCAATAAAACCAGCTGCAATCGTACGATTAAGCAACCAGTTTAATGTCCAAAGACGCAATCTACCACTAAGTAGAGTAGCGGTCAGCAAGACAACTAGGCCCTTAATCAACTGCACCGCCCTGGTGTCTCGGATTAGTAGTAGCAGGCGATAAATAACATAATAAACTATGATAATATCCAGGACATCGAGGAAGCTAATCTGCAGTAACGCCTGCCAAACTCTATCCACCATAACCCCGCCCCCATTCTCAACTAATATCCTAGAGAGGAGCCTGAACCCGCCATAGGGAAGCCTTGCAGAGCGCTTTTGAGACTAAAAAACCGCTTTGCACGACTTCATCTACTTGCGCAGGGTATTTAATAGCGAAGCCCACCAACCTTTATTCTTAGGGTTATTCATAGGATGATCATCAGTCTCCGGGCAGTCGTCAGATAGTTCGCCTGTATATAGATCTAGCAAGGCTTGTGCTACCTGCTCATACACCGGCGAAGCTGCTATCAATAAAGAACGATCAACTGCATCCCGCACTAAAGCGGCCTGCCGACGGAAAACATCTGCATGCTCTTTGTGTAAATCCGACAAACGAGCCCAAGCCTGCTCAGTTTCCCCCATCTGCAACTGGCATAACGCCGCAACAAACTGCAAATCGGGTTGCTGCTCCTCTGCCTCTGCAAATAGAGCTAGGGCTTCACTGTATTGGCCAAGTCTAAAATGAATGGACATCGCGTTGATTCGTACCAACTCTGCCTCTGGCTCTAGCTGCAAAGCTTTACGCCAAGCCTGCAAGCTTTCTGCCCAACGCTCTGCCTGCGCATAGGAACTTCCTTGAGCAATATAGACTGGTAAGTAATTAGGTTGCCTCTCTAAGGTTTTTTCCCAATACTCACTAGCCCTATCTAGCAGTCCATTGCGAGCATACGCCAGCCCCGCATTGTAATATGGTTGGGCTGCCTCGGGATGCAGGTCTGCTGCCTGCTCCCACTGTTTGACACCCGCTTCAACAAGTCCCTTTTGCACATAGGCTTCACCTAAGGTTAATCGGTTATTGAGCTCTTCCGGCTCAAACTCTACCGCCTTCTGCAGTTCGCTAATCGCCGCATCGTAATCGGCCATACGCAAATAAGCTACACCTAAGTTGAAGCGCACACCGCCGCTGTCTTGCCCCATACTGAGCACTTTTTTACCATACTCAATCGCTAGCTGATAATCACCCGTATCTATGGCAATAGCACAGACGTTAAAGGCAGCCCGCGGGTCTTCCGGAGCTAAAGTCGCTACTGCCAACCACTCTGACTTAGCTTCCTCTAATTCTCCCTTGGCCAGGTGCACTTCAGCACTAGCATTCATAATCAACGGTTGTCCGGGCAGAAGTTTCTTAGCCCGACGTAACTCCATACGCGCTGCATCCCACATACCTTTTAGGCCATATACTTTACCAATAAAATAATGTGCCATCCCATTAAGCTTATGCTTGTTAGGTTTGTCTAGCTCAAGCACTCGCTTCCAGCTAGCTATAGCTTCATCGAACTGCATTTTCTCTGCTTGAGCAACACCAAGCACATAATGAGTCAGAACACTTTTCGGCGCTAATTCCGCAGCTTTAGCTAAATGCTCAAGGGCACCATCTACATCCTGCTTTTGAAATAAGGCGACACCTAAGTCATGCTGGGCCGTTGCATTATCTGGATTTTCCTGAATAGCTTTTTCACATAGCTCAATAATCTTATCGAGGTCTAGTACATTCTTATCGTCACTCATGCCATTACACCCCTTCTCGTATCTTCTCCTCAAAGCAATAAAAAAGGCAAGACGTGGCTTGCTATCACCATGCTTGCCAAAAACGATCACCTTTCACCGCGCTGCGGTGAACCACGCAATTCGTTCCCTGGACTAGCTAAGCCCATACTTTAAGTATTGGCTAACCAAGCTTTGTTATCCTGCAATTACCCCTAAAAGAGTGAAACCTTATGCACTTTAATCGTTACCAGTTAACAGGCACTTGACATTCTCCCAAAGTTCAGCTAAAGCCACTGCTAACTTAGCCTTAGGCGAGGCATCTACTCTCCGTAGCACACCAGAATGGCTGCCGTTTGGGCCCACCTCTATGCTCGCATCTACCGTCTTGATACTGCCCTGCACTTCACCCTGGATTTCTAATATTCCTTTATAGATGATCACATCACCTTTGACTACCTCGCCGTAAGGCACAATGAACCTGTTCCCTTCTTGCACTATGACCTGCCGATCATCTGCTACTAACTGGGGACTCGATAAAGTCGACCAAACAAAAACAGGAGTTGCCAGTAGCAAGAACAACAAAGCCGCCGCACAAACTCCACGCATCCGACTAAAGAAGCTGGTATATGTTCTAACCGGCTGTAGCTGCTGCATTACGTGGGCAGTAAAACCCTGTGGTACGGAGACATCGGCCAGCTGTTCTAGCGCAGTTGTCAACCTGTCCAGTGAGCTTTCAACATTACGGCAGGAGCTACAGGCCTGCAAATGGCTCTCTAACTGACGCTTAGCAGGCAAAGTAATATCATCATCCAGAACGTGGTGCAGCAAACGCCTGGCGTCCTGACAATTCATTTGCACTCCGCCTCCCACAAGCTACGTTCCTCGACTAATTTCAAACGTAACGCCTCCCTGGCTCTAAACAAACGGGTCTTGATTGTACTTACGGGAACCTGCAAAATCTCAGCGATTTCTTGATAGCTCAAATCATGTCCGTGCCGCAGAAGGATGACACTGCGATAATTAGCAGGTAGTTCAGCGACTTTTTGGGCTAGATAGGCCGCCAGCTCAGCCTGTTCATGTTGCTCAGCCGGCCCCGGCCCCTGTTCAGCCAACTCCAGGCGTAACGGCTCATCAGCAAAAAGAGGAGCATCAAGCGCAATAACAGGTTGTCGTTCCCGCAAAAGGTCAATCGCCAGATTAGTGGCTATGCGGTAAAGCCACGGCTTAAATGGCTGGCCCAATTTGAAATTTTGCAAGTTACTATAAATACGCAAGAAAGTTTCTTGAGCTAAATCGAGGGCATCCTCTCGGTTACCGACCATACGGTAGAGATAAGCGTAAATCTTATCCCCATATTTGTCGACCAGCTCTGCGAAGGCCGCTTGGTCTCCCCGTTTGGCTTTCTGCATTAACTTCTGGTCAACCAAATCCACTTACAAGCCCTCTCTTCTATAATTTAATACGAGTTGCTACCAATAAAGTTTCAGGTCTGAGACATCGTTCTTATTATACCTAGCATAACTACACCTGCCAAGGACATAACACTGACCCTAGGTTTTTTCATTTTAGGCAACTACTCTTGTTGCAGAAAACCGTTTCAGTTGTCTTTATATAATGAGGGAGAGCTTTTAACAGGTCATAGACAACTGGCTAGCGAATATGGAAAAAGGATGGAGGTGGAGAAATGGACCGCGGGGACGTACACTTGAACCAGGGCAAAACTGGAAATAGACCTAGAGAAAGTACCGCACTGGGGCTACTGGCCGTTCTGCTACTAGCGCTGTTTCTCACGGCATGCTCAGATACAGATACGGAACCGACTGATTATCTGATCTCCTCTGGCGAGCACAAAATCTCCTACCTGACCGATGACCATCCGGATGTAAAACAAGTCACTGAGCTGGTAGCTCAGTTCCTGGCTATTGATCAAACCCAAGATTATAACAGCCCCAACTTTGATGAGCTATGGGGAATAGCTGATAAGAGGCTCCTAGACGATCGCAAAAGTCGGGGAGTAGAAGAACTTACAAAGGACCTCATCAGCAAGCTGCTCAGCGATTTCAAAATCAAGAACATCCTATTCACTGGCAGTAAGCTTAAGCCTAGCATGGCCATCGTAACCGCCGAAATTAACGTCGTCTATACGAGCGCCGCTAGGGAATATGCAGAAAAGAACGGTATAACACTTAATGAACCTACTACGCTCTCTGCCAATATCACGCTAGCCTTTAAGGACAACGTTGCAAGCGTGCCCAACCCACTGAGACCACAAGTTGATCCATATGGCTGGTCGATCAGTTCCGTAGATTATCGACATGTTTCGCCCTAGTGCTACTTCGCCTATCATGTCGTTCTATAAAACGTAGCTTTAATACTAGTAAATAAAGTTAAAGGTGGTGCAATTCAAGTGAAGGCAAAAGCTAACCATAACACTAGCGCCTTTATGCTTGAACTATACCACGCCTATTACGGCCTAGTTTACAAGAAAATACTGTCCGTAACCAACGAACTCGATAGCATTGAAGATCTTGTTAACGATACTTTCGTGAAACTGATAGAAAAGGCACCTCTGTTGCGCACCTTTGAGCAGCGCAAGGCTGCTGCCTACATTACCTACACAGCTCGTAGCGTGGCCATCAACTTTGTCAAGCGTCGGGATATCCACAACAAGCACCTATTTTACACCGACGAGATGGAGTTAGCTGCAGAACTGGCTACCACCGAGGACCAGGTGTTAAAACAGCACGAACT
>DIPA01000103.1:16730-22949 GCA_002427055.1 Firmicutes bacterium UBA5500
CCCTACGGGACGCCGTGCTGAAGCTGCCAGAAAAACAAAGGGACCTGCTCTATTTCAAATACATGCTAGAGCTTAGTGATGCGGAAATCGCAGAGCTACTGAATATCTCTACCCCTAGCGTAAGGCAATACTTAACACGAGCTCGGAGAGCTGCAAGAGCACTAATGAGTTAAGGCGGTGAATCAAATGGCGAATGAAAATACTGAGCTCACAGAGAGGCTACGCGAAGAATATGAGCATGCTCTCTTTAAGCTTGTAGTGCACGCAGCAGCTGAAAAAGAGGGAGAGGGCTTGTTAGGCGAAAGTGACCTGCACGCAGGCACACGACCCTCGCCAGCAGCGTTGCGGCGTTTTGAGCAGCAACTGGATGCCGCGCTACGGCCAGCCAAGAAACGCTTTCTATGGACGGTACCGAACAAAGTCGCTGTCGCCATGCTGGCGGTAGTCATCGTATGTCTCACCGCCATGACCACTGTGCAAGCCTTTAGAGTGCGCGTGATGAGCCTCTGGACCAACATCGAGCCCCAGTCAGCAACCTTCTGGCTGAGAGAAAACGATAGCGCTATCAAGAGCGAAAACCTCGTCATTAACTGGACTAAGGCCTATGTGCCCACCTATATCCCAGCTGGTTACGAAGCGCGCCATATTGAGATCAGCAAACTGCGAAAAGAAATAACTTATATGCAAGGGGAATCGCAGATCAAATACATGGAATTGCTTGATTCCAAGAACCTGACAATCAATACCGAAGACGCGTCACACATAGAAACGGTGGACATCAATGGCACCAGTGGTATGCTAATTGCTAGCGAAGATCTAGTAACCATCGTCTGGAGTACTGATGAGCGCATGTTCTTAGTTCAAGCCCAAACAGATAGCGATACGGCACTAGAAATAGCCAAGGGCATAAAATATGTGGAATAAACTTGTTGCAGAAACCTCCCTTAGTTGTCTTTAGTAAATGAAGGCAATTGGGGGAGATTCTTTTTTAAAGGTGGTGTTTTTAAGTGTCTACTGTAACCAGTGGATCAGCCAAACTATCTAGATGGGTAACAATAGCCATCATACTAGCAGTGGCACTGCTCAGTGGTTGCTTACAATTGTCACTTATAGTAAGTGATACATTCCAGCAAGAGGCATCCGAAACTTCTCAGGATTTACCTACAGATAGCTTTATTGTAGATCTCGGCCATGAAGACGCAGCTACTCTCTTACCGCTTCTTCATCAAATACCTCAACTTGTACCAGGAGTAAGTGAGCTAGCTACGGCAAAAAGGACAACGTACATTCCAACATCAACATTTACCAAAAACGGTCAAAAACACATTGCAATGGAAGGGCTATCATTTAAGGCCATTGACCCCGAATTCTTCAGTATTAGGGGCTTTGCCCCAGCTCAAGGGCGGTTTTTCGATGCAGCGGACGGCCCTTACGCATCTGTGATCGGGGCTGAATTAGCGACAACAGGCGGTTACAAGCTCGGCTCTGTGATCCGCAGGCCATACATGGATAGGCAGTATGAAGTAATCGGGATCCTGCAGCCCAATGATGGCGTTGCAGACCATCCTTTTTCAGTTCATAGCCCCTTAAAAGAGAAATATGGGGTTAACAGCATTATGTTCATCCCTGTTGATGGCACACCTGAGCTACTCCCCCCTGAACTTGATGGCGCTTACTTTAACACTATCGCAGAGAGTATGAAAACTATGGTTCAGTTATGGATTGGGGTAGACGCCACACAGAACATGACGACTGTAATGGAGAACACCCTGGCTTACATCGAAAGTCTACCGGGCGTACATGTCATTCAAGCAAGCCCTACCCCTCCCACCAAAGCGACCTATGAATATGTCTCCGAGCAAACATCCAGCTCCCTTGAACAAATGGGGTTCATCGTCATCGCAGTTGGTGCCTTAAGTATCAGCGGGCTAATGCTGATGCATGTGCTGCTCGGAGCCAAAGTGATCGGCATTAAGCGGGCACTGGGTGCGACTCGGGACAGGTTGGTCTGGGAGAACCTTTGGAGGTATTCTCTACTGTCACTGTGCGGTTTTCTGCTATCCTTAATTCTCATCCAACCGCTCTTACCCCTGATTGGCAACTTTCTGGGAGTAGAACTGCAAGTATTACCTAAGACTCTACTCTTTGCCATGCTAGGTGTCACCGCGCTAGCGCCCCTTTGTGGACTAATACCGACAGTTGAAGCCAGCAAAGTCTCGCCTCTTGATGCCATTCGCGACCGCCTGGGCTGGGGCTTAGGCAAGCGACGTCTAGACCTCAGACAGATTATCGTTTCCCTAGCGTTTGCTGCCGCCGTGGGCACCATGTTTCTAGTAAGCCAGATTGGTTTCTCCACCTTAGCTGGAATCGATGCCAACCTCAGGGCAATAGGCCGTGACATGCTGCTCGTGGAAGAACCACCAGCTGGTTCGGTTTCCCCCATGCCTACTCTGTCTGAAGCTGATGATGCCAGCCTTTGTGTACCCTGACTGGAACCTTATGGTGAAACGGCCTGGATGGCTAGTGCAAGGGTTCCGATCGGTATCTCCGCTGACAACCTCTCTCGTGCTAATGTCTTGGCAGTGAAGAGAGACGTACTGAGGGTGCGCAATTACAGATTAGCTGACGGTGAGTGGTTAAGCAGCGATAGAGAAGTAGTAATTGGCAGCGAGCTAGCGCGTGGTCTGTTCGGGGGACAATCACCCCTTGGTGAGACTATCTTGCTAGGCAACGACCTAAACCCATTCGCCGTTGTCGGTGTGTTAGAGCCAAGACCTAAGCAACTGGCAGACTTCGATTTTGACCGCGATAAGGCCGTCTTTATTAATTGGTCAGACCACAAGCTAGCTGCCTCTACAGCACTATTCGAGCCCAGGATCTTCTTCCGAGCCAAGACCCCCACTGCAGTTGCACCGGCGAAGGAAGTTATCCACCGCCTGTTGGCGAAAAGCAATCCAGACGCTGAGCAATTAGTAGTACGCAACCCCATGGGGGACCTGGAAAAGGCAAAACATCTAACTGAAACCTTCAGCCTCTCCACCTCTGTTATGGCTCTGGTAGCCGTCGTTACGGCCTGCACATCAGTGGCGGCATTAACGCTGATTCAGGCTAGAGAGATGCAGAAGACGCTGGCTTTAAGGCGTGCCTGTGGCGCTACCAGAGGAGAAGTGCTCACTATTATCCTGCGAGAAGTGCTGACTTTGATTATCATCGGGGCCGCAATAGGCCTGGCTGTAGCCCAAATCGGCTTCCAGTGGTGGGCTAAGAACAACGAGTTACCTACTGCCTCCAGCTGGGGCATGGCGCTCGTAGGCTTAGCTTGCTCCTTTGCTATAGCCGTATTATCTGCCGCTTGGCCGGCTTGGCATGTGGCCCGGCAAGCGCCGGCCGAATTATTGGATTAGGAGGGGTAACAATGGAGGAAGTGTTGATTGAATTACAAAGGATCGGTAAGTCGTATCGCAAACGGGCGACCGAGGTGCATGCGCTGCAGGACCTATCACTGACAGTAAACAAGGGCGAATTTGTGGCTATCCTAGGACCGAGTGGTTCTGGTAAGTCTACTCTTTTGAACATTATTGGCACCCTTGATAACCCCTCGTCAGGTAGCTATGTCTTCGACGGTAAAGACATCACGAAGCTAGATGACACAGAGCTTTCGCGCTTTCGCGCCGAGAGAATCGGTTTTGTCTTTCAGTCGTTTAACCTGCTAGAGAACCTATCTGCCATGGATAACGTAGCCATGCCCGCTCGTTATGCTAAACGCAAATTGAGTAAGCAGCAGGTGCAGGAACGTGCCGTAGATCTCTTAGGGCAGGTTGGGCTAGCTGAGCGTGTAGGTCATTCACCTGGTGAATTAAGCGGCGGTGAAGAGCAGCGCGTCGCCATTGCACGCGCCTTAATGAACAACCCCGACCTGATTCTGGCCGATGAACCAACCGGTAGCCTGGATTCCAAAAGCCACGCGGCAATTCTCGGTTTGCTACAAGAACTGAATCAGGCAGGCAAAACCATTATTGCGGTATCGCACAACCCCGACATAGTGGAAGTTGCTTCTCGGGTGGTTGAACTGAAAGATGGAAGGAGAGTCCAGTAACAGAGGAGGTGATTTGAATGAAGCGAAAGCAAAAGGCTTGCTTAGTAGTAGGGCTAATGCTACTGATTCTTACAGCCTGTTCAGACACGAAATTCATCTCAGAAGAACCGACTGATTATACCCTGACCGTAACCGAAGGTTATGGGAAGTTGAAGACACTTTACCTCACTGCTGAGCACCCTGATGTGCAGCTAGTCATTCCCTTGGTGGAGGAATTCTTGGCTATCGATCAGACACAAGACTACAATAACCCTACTTGGGAAGAGCTAGCCCCATTAGCACAAGAGAACCTTATTACAGAGCGCCAGGGCAGAGAAACAGATACGCTGATTGAGCATACGATCATTAAGCGACTTCATGATTGCCAGGTAAAGCGAATTGTTTTCATGGATAAACAAGTCGATAGAGCAACCGTTACAGCAGAGCTAAACGTGGCTTACACTAGCGTGGGAGAAAGATACGCGGGCTGGTATAATATCAAGCTAGACGAGCTTACTCCCATGGAAGCAACCCTAGATTTAAAGAAAATGGAGGGCAAATGGTTTGTCAGGTCGTCAAGGTATTCCTACCTGAATCCTTAGTAGCTACTTAACATCCGCCAAAAGAACAGCTCCCGCGGTTTAGGCGGGAGCTGTCTTATGCTATTAGAGCTTTAACAGCTTAAGTGCGTCTTCAAGGGTGGGTTGACCGATCTCTTGCAATTCGTAGCGGGAGCGGGTAGACGGCTTATCAAGCTCTAGCACACGCCGTAAGTCAATAGGGGTTGCCACCAGCACGGCATCGCAAGGAACGCGCTTGATGGTTTCCTCTAGATCGCGTATCTGTTTCTCGCCATAACCCATGGCTGGGAGAACTTCAGCTAAGTGATTATACTTGGCAAAAGTCTTAGCGATCGACTCAACAGCATAGGGACGTGGATCGATAAACTCGACACCAAGCTTACGAGCCGCTACAACGCCGGCACCGAAAGCCATGCCACCATGAGTCAGGGTTGGCCCATCTTCTATGACCAGCACTCGTTTGCCACGGATAACTTCTGGGTCTTCAACGGTTACCGGTGAAGCCGCCTCGATAATCATGGCCTTGGGGTTAACCCGCATGACATTGTCACGCACGGTAGCAATTCCCTCGGGAGAAGCACTATCTATCTTATTGATGATAACTACATCCGCAAGTAACACGTTAACTTCACTCGGATAATAAGCCAGCTCGTCTCCCGGACGATGCGGATCAACTAAAGTGATATAAAGGTCGGGTTTATAGAAAGGTGTATCGTTATTGCCGCCGTCCCAAATGATGACGTCAGCTTCTTTTTCAGCTTCCCGCAGAATTGCCTCATAATCGACACCAGCGTAGACAATAATACCGCGGTCGATATGTGGTTCATACTCTTCGCGCTCTTCGATGGTTGTCTTGTGCAAATCAAGGTCTTGGTAAGTGGCAAAGCGCTGCACTGCCTGCTTGGCCAAATCGCCGTAGGGCATGGGGTGACGCACCGCAACTACGCGTAATCCTTGAGCCTTCAGGGTATCACAAACCTTACGGGTAGTCTGGCTCTTACCTACGCCGGTACGCACAGCGCAGACCGAAACAATGGGCTTGGTAGACTTAAGCATGGTCTGCTGGGCACCGAGCATGGTGAAGCTAGCACCGCAAGCATTAACTAGGGCTGCCTTAGACATGACATAATCGTACGGCAAGTCGCTATAGGCTAACACCACCTGATCAACGCCAAAGCGTTTGATCAGCTCAGGCAGTTCTTCCTCGGCGTAGATCGGAATGCCTTCCGGATATAATTTACCAGCTAAAACTGCCGGATACACGCGCCCTTCGATATCTGGAATCTGCGTGGCCGTAAAAGCAACTACCTCGTAGTCGGCATTGTCGCGATAAAGAACATTAAAGTTGTGAAAATCTCGACCTGCTGCGCCCATAATCAGAATTTTTTGTGCCATAGTATTCCCTCCTGATTTCTTAGTTTAACGGGGCTACCTTTGCGGCGTGCTAGAATCCGCAACACCAGAGGTGTTGCTAATATGTAGCCAGCTGTCAAATCCGGTGTAATGAACCAAAATACTAAGTTTTCCTAAGCTTTGCATCCCTCCCACTATAAAGTATTTTTT
>DIPA01000060.1:0-18153 GCA_002427055.1 Firmicutes bacterium UBA5500
ATAGCCATAATAAGGCATAACCGCCGTAATGCGTGCGGCGGAGGCGCGACGTAAGGCGTCGATAGTGACCAACAACTCCATTAAGTGCTCATTCACCGGAGAACAAGTTGGCTGAATTACAAACACATCTGCACCACGCACACTCTCATTGATGCGTATTTGAATCTCACCATCACGAAAACGGCTAATTACACTATCACTAAGTGGTAGGTCTAACCAATCAGCGATCTCTTCCGACAAAGCACGGTTTGCATTACAGGAAAATAGTTTTAGTGGTCGCTCAGCAGTCACTGCAAACCCTCCCTACTCTATTGCTTTCGCCTAGCCACCCAGCCCTCCTTATTCTCTTGCCGAGAACGCGCTAAGGCCAACGAGCCGGCTGGTACATCTTTGGTGATGGTTGACCCGGCAGCCACATAAGCTTCTTGCCCGATATGCACCGGAGCAACTAGGTTACTATTGCAACCAATAAAGGCATCATCCTCAATTTGCGAACGATATTTCTTGCGTCCATCATAGTTGACAAAAATAGTCCCGGCTCCGATATTCACGTGCGAGCCAATAGTAGCATCACCTACATAGCTAAGGTGAGGAATCTTACTCCCTACGCCCACTTGACTATTTTTCAACTCGACGAAATCACCCACCTTAACACCGGTTGCCAGCTCCGTCTGCGGTCGCAGATAAGCATAAGGGCCAATAACGCAGTTATCATCTATCTTGCTTTGACGGGCAACAGAGAATTCTATACTAACGCCATCTCCGACCTGACAGTCAATCAAACGTGTTTGGGGGCCAATAATACAATTGCGACCAATACTGGTATTGCCTTCCAGAATAACGCCTGGGTAAACGACCGTATCTTGTCCGATCGTAACCGTTTCATCAATAAGACAACTCTCTGGCTGCAAGAAGGTCACCCCGCCAAGCATCAGCTTGTTACGAATACGCTGTCTCAGTACCCCTTCAGCCTGTGCTAAACGTACCCGATCGTTGATCCCTAAGGATTCGTTATTGTCTTCCAGTACATAACTGGCTACTCGGCCACCCTTTTGATAAATAGACTGAATAACATCTGTCAAATAGTATTCCCCTTGAGCATTATCGTTTGTTAGCTGATCAAGAGCTTCAAATAAAGCTTCTGCCCGAAAACAGAAAAAGCCGGTGTTGATCTCCTTGATGGCCTTCTGCTCTGAATTTGCATCTTTAGCTTCTACTAAGCCACAGACCTGCCCCTTAGCATCACGTAGCACGCGTCCGTAGTCACCTGGCCGTGGGAAAATAGCCGTCAGTATTGTTGCATCGGCCTGAGCTTCTAGGTGTATTGCCTGCATTTGCTCTAACGTAGTACCTGTGATTAAAGGTGCATCGCCACAGAGCACAAAGACATTAGGCTCATTCTGATAATAAGGCTTTACTTGTAAGGCGGCGTGCCCTGTACCAAGTTGTTCCGCCTGCAAAACGTAAGTATAAGCTTCACCTAGGCGTTCTCTCACTTGACTAGCATCGCGACCAATTACCACATAGAAACTCGATATCCCTATATCTTGGCAAGCACGTATCACATGTTCAACTATCGGCCTACCACATAGGTTATGTAAAACCTTGTTGGTATTCGAGTGCATACGCTTGCCCGCGCCAGCCGCTAGTATAATAGCGCTCGTCTGCAAACGCTCATCTCCTTCCCCATCTTACTCTACGGCTATTATTATATACCAATCTTAGTATAGAACCAAAGTAAGGATGGCAGCGGTAAAAGCGTCTTATATTTAGAAAAAAAAAGAGCCCGTTAGGGCTCTACGATACGATGGCTATTTGCCGTTCGTACGCCGCCAAGACTGCTTCCTGCAATCGTTCGCGGGTTTGTGAGTTGATCGGATGAGCGATGTCCCTAAACTCTCCCTCTGGTGTCTTGCGACTAGGCATAGCTACGAAAAGACCATTGTTACCGTCGACTACCCGCACATCATGAATCACGAACTCGTCATCGAGCGTAATGGAGACTATTGCCTTCATGCGCCCCTCTGTGTTGATCTTACGGATACGCACATCTGTAATTACCACACTTTTCACTCCTTTGCATATCTTGGCTGTTCCCCTTTCTTTGTTCGACGTCGATGAAGGCATTCCCTTCATAAATCTCATAATTTTTGCAAGAAACACTTGTATTGCGGCAAGGCACACGTGTAATACTAAACTTGCTACATCGCGCTCTTGTTTTTTTCACAAATCATCACTAGGAGGCGTTACTTTTGCAGAAAACAGTAATAGGCTTGTTCGCATCTGAATCGGCGGCCCAAGAGGCCATAGCTAATCTGCGCAAGAAAGGTTATACCGAAAACGAGATCAACTTGGTACAAAAGGATAACAGATCTAGCGGAAGCAGGGGCACTGGTTCCCCCGGAATGACCAACGGTACTAGCTCGGAGGATCTAGGTTTAGCTACAGGTGGCGTTACTGACGGCGTGACTTCCGGGGCAACCTGGGGTGGGTTGGCTGGGCTAGCCTTAGGGGCCGGAGCCCTGGCAGTGCCTGGCGTCGGGCCGCTACTGGCCGCTGGTCCTATCGCGGCGGCGCTAACAGGAGCCGCCACAGGGGGCATTGCCGGCGGACTTATTGACTGGGGCATTCCCGCAGAGCGCGGCCAACACTACGAAAATCGGGTAAAGCAAGGCGACCTATTGGCTGTTGTAAAAGTTAGCGACAGCAAAGCTAATGAAGCAGCTAGTATTTTGCGGAACAACGGCGCCAAGGATGTGGAAGTTCACGACGTAACTAAGTAAACAAAAAGGGTTCAGCTCGGTTGAACCGAGCTGAACCCTTTTTATGTTACTTCAATTACCTGCCGCCAAAATCCGGCGCGCTAATTCTAGGTCACTGTCCTTATCTACGTCTGTGCCAATCTCAGGGTAAGCGCAATAGATAGCCGCACCTGTGATCCTCAGAATACGAGACAACCTCTGTTCCAGTTCACTTACAGTAAGCAAGCCTAAGGCTAATTGCAGCACAAAAATGATTCCCGGCAAGCCAAGGGTCAAGAGCATCCTTACTGGATTCTTACGCTCCATTACTAGTTTCCTGAATACGCGGGACAGGGGAATGGCCTGTTTCGGATTTACAACAAGAACGTTACCTCCAGTAAAAGAACCGTTCTTAAGCTTAGCATATGTGCGCTTGACTCCGGGGTAGCGTCTCTCGCAATCTACCTGGTTAATAATAGGATAATAAATATCTGCTTCCCGCTCATTTACAGCATTAAAAACAGAATCTAATGCCTCTGGGGTTAGCATCGGAATGTCGGAGGTGCAAATTAGAACCTTCTTATCTTGCGGTAGCTCAAGCACCGCTGCCAAAACGTTATCGATGATATCTCCCTGTTCAGGCAGTAACTGAATACCATCCCCTGGCAGCGAGTTGGCTAGAGCATCTACCGGCCCAACTACGATAATTTGGTCAATCCTGGGGCATTCCCTTAGTGCAGCGATCACATAAGTAATCATAGGTAAATTGTTGATCGGCAAGAAAGCTTTGTTATTAACACCATGTTGCCGTGCCCATTTATCGTCTTCCGTCCCCCCAGCTAGAACGATAGCATGCATAGACATACCCCCTTACTTACACCTCTGACTCAAGAGTCCTTCTGTCCACGAATCCATTCCATAAGTGCATTCTCAGCATTCTCGATATGTCCTAATGCTAATTGCTGCGCTAATTCAGCATTGCTATCAGAAATTGCTTCAGCAATATTTCTATGCTCCTGTAACACCCCATGAACTCGCCCCGGCATAGCCAGAGTAGTAACCCGAAAACGTTGGATCTGTTCACGGAGATTATTTAGAATCTGCATTAGCCGATCATTATGACTCGCTCGATACAAGAGATTATGATACTCCTCATCCAACTCAACCGTCTGTTGGAAGTCGTCATTCTCAATAGCAGCTCCAATACGAACCAAAATACGCTCCATTTCTTCAGATTCCTCAGGGGTAATTCTCTCTGCAGCCAGACCGGCCGCTAATGCCTCCAAGGCGGATCGTATCTCAAAGGTTTCAGCCACATCCTTGATGCTTAAGTCGGCTACATAGGCGCCACGACGTGGCACCATAATTACTAATCCTTCTAGCTCTAGTTTACGAATAGCCTCACGCACCGGGGTGCGACTGACTCCCATTTCGTCAGCCAACTGCATCTCCATTAATCGTTCACCCGGTCGCAACTTGCCTTTAATAATGGCATCGCGTAAATGCTCAAAAACGATTTCACGTAAGGGTTTATAGTTTTCTAGTTTTACAGGAATAAGGCGCTCTGTCATAAATCTCTCCTTCCCCGAACGCAATCTCAATACTATGGTGCTCTTCCTAACAAGAGTGCCGTTCCGTTCGTCTAATACTATTTGAGACACAACCCCTAGCTATCTACCAAATAAAGTAAACTGCATTATGACTATTATATATTTATTCGCCGTCGGAAGCAGACATCCCTTTACTGACCTATAATCGCGTTTTTGCTAAAAACGCTCTATAAGCAGGGGGTAATAATCGGCGTATATCTTGCAACCAACTATGCGTCCGGTCTGCTGCTGTTTCTGGTAACAACACAAATAAACAGGCCCCACTACCAGACAACAAGCACGGGAAGCCCGCTAGTAATAGCCTTCTTTTGACTGCAGCCAGCTGCGGGGCCAAAGTAAACGCCGGCCCCTCTAAATCATTGTGTAATAAATGACCGAGAGCCTCATGATCCGATTGTTCAAGAGCCCGCAAAACATCGGGCAAAGCCCACACCGGTTGGGGACCAGGGCTCCAACGGGAGTAAACCCGAGGCGTAGATAAGCCAAAGGGCGGCTGAATCAACACTATCGCCAAATCAGGCTGCAACGGAAGTATCTCGATTTCATCACCCCGACCGCGACCTATCCCTGTTCCACCCTGCAAGAAAAAGGGAACATCTGCACCTAGCGCTTGCGCTAAGGGCAGAAGTTGCTCTCTAGACCAATTTAGCCTCCATAACCTATTTAAGCCTCGCAAAACTGCTGCTGCATCTGAACTCCCTCCGCCCAGACCTGCCCGCCAGGGAATTCTTTTTTCCAAGTAGATATGTACCCCTTGTCCAGGAACCTGACTGGCTACTAGAGCAGCCGCACGATAAGCAAGGTTATGCTCATTACACGGTAGCCGCGCATCGTCACAGGTGAGCGAAACACCCTGTGCTGCCGGTTCTAACATGAGCTTATCTGCAAACGAAATCGTCTGTAAAATAGTCTCTACTTGATGGTACCCATCGGGCAACTTACCGAGCACGCGCAGCCACAGATTGATTTTGGCTGGGGCAAATTCTATAATCTGCATCTTAAGCACCCCCCAACCTTATTCTAATACAAACAAATGCGGCTGCGAACCCTATCTTCCAAGCAGGTTTAATTGAGCCTTTACTAGATCACGAGGCACTCTCCACTAAAGCCCCCCTGCCACTACGTAAGACTTGTGCACTGATTGAGCCTCACATGCTAATTCAGTCAGCAAAGACATCGTGTAGGACAAATCTTCATAGAGAACGACAATTAGATCGTCCGGTTGTGCGGCAGCAAACGCAGCCCACAAAGCAGTACGTTCTTCCAGAAAAACCTGGACTGCTTCAGCAGCGAGCCCTACGGCTAGGGCACCTTGCCGCAGTATGTCGGCTACTTCTCCGGGACCTCGCCCCTTTCGGTCACGATCTTCCTTGATGAACAACTTATCAAAACCCAAGCCAGCCGCTTGCCCCACATTAAAAACAGTAGCTGTGCGTCGATTCCCAGGTGCAGCGATGACACCTATCAATTCTCCCTTGGTTAAGTTACGCGCCAGTTGCGTCAGACCTTGAATGCCGGCCACATTATGTGCGTAGTCAACCAGAACTGAATGGCGCCCTATGGAAAATAAGTTCTGGCGTCCTGGATTGTGCTTAGTGTCTGGCAAGAAAGTAACTAAACCTTGCCGAAGCAGGTCTTCCTCTACCCTCAAGCCCCATAAAGCAGCACAGGCCGCCAGCACGTTAGCAACATTATAGCTGGCGCTACCACCGAAGGTAATTGGAATCTCAGCAACGGCTACTAAAGTCTTACAACGATCACCTTCAACCAAACAAATATGGCCTTCCTGTACCAAAACGGCGCGTCCCCCTATGCCAAGATGACGCCTCACCTGCAGGTTATCTGGCTGCAGGCTAAACAGGATAGCTTGAGCATGCTGCTGCGGCATGAGATCCATACTACACTCGTCATCGGCGTTCATTATGACGTAGCCGTCTGTGCGCACCGATTCTAAAACTAGAGACTTCACCCAAGCAAGGTCCTCCATACAATCTAGGTTGTCCTGCCCCAGGTGATCTTCCGAAATATTGGTCAATATGGCGACGTCGCAACGGTCATAGGCCAAACCACCACGTAATAAACCGCCTCTGGCAAGCTCTAAGACTGCTACCTCAACCTCTGGATCATCAAGCAGAACGCGAGCACTCCAAGGACCGGTTGTATCTCCGGCTACTAGCAAGCGGTCGTTATGGTATATGCCTGCGGTACTTGTAAGCCCAACCATCCCATAGCACTGGCGCAGGACATGAGCCACCAGTCGGCAAGTAGTCGTCTTGCCATTTGTCCCGGTGACAGCCACAATAGGAATTTCACTCGGAGCACCCACTGGGTACAGACTCTCGATAATCTGTGAGGCTACATCGCGCTCAGGGCCCTCCATGGGAAAATGATGCATCCGAATTCCAGGTGCAGCATTTACTTCGATAATCGCCCCTCTACCCCAAGCGATTGGCAAGCCAACGTCGGCGGTCACTAAGTCTACCCCTGCCACATCGAGGCCAATCAGCCGTACAGCACGTACTACTGTCTGAGCAAGCTCAGGATGCACCAGATCAGTCACATCCATAGCAGTACCACCTGTACTAAGGTTAGCATTCTCACGTAGCCAAACGATAGAGCCCGGGGCCGGAATACTGAGTAAGTCATAGCCTTGCCGAGCCAAAACTAGCTTCGCAATATCATCAAGTGTTATTTTGGTTAGCGGTTTCTCATGCTCATTCCCGCGTAGAGGATCTTGATTGACCTCTTCAATCAGAGCCACAACTGTATCTCGCCCATTGCCTACTACATGAGCCGGGATGCGCTCCGATGCTGCAACCAAACGGTCATTTACTACTAATAGGCGAAAATGTTTACCTGCAATAAACTCCTCCAGGAGAACATAAGGGCTGAAGCGCGAGGCGATAGCAAAGCCATGTACTACATCGTCTTCACTATTTAAGTTAAGGGAGACGCCACGCCCCTGATTACCATCGCAAGGTTTAAGTACCACTGGGCACTTTAGCTCACGCCAAACATTCAGCGCTTCATTGACAGAACGAACCACCCGTCCTCTAGGTACAGGAATAGCAGCCGCTTTCAAGATCAGCTTGGTCAAAGCCTTATCGCCAGCTACGTCTGCAGCTAAACAGCTAGTATGATCGGTAAGCGTAGCTTGGATACGTCGAGTATAACGCCCAGATCCTAGCTGAATCAAACTACCCTCTCCAATACGCCTAACACTTATACCTCGCCTACGGGCAGCCTCCCAGAGGGCCTTACTACTAGGCCCTAAATCAACTTGAGCTAAATTACGCTCCAGACTAGCTAATGCCGCTGCTAGATTGTATTCACGCCTAGCTAGTATTGAATGCAGTAAATCTAGACCCGTATCGACTAATCGTTCTGCCAATCCTGAGCAATGGCATTCGAAAATAACCTCATAGACTCCCCATTGATCAGTAGCTCGGGTTTTGCCATACTTACTTACCAGCCCTAACTGTCCCTGTAGTTCTAACAACACATGCTCTAAAATATGCCCAAAATAGGTTCCGGCCTGCAAACGCTGCACAAAACCATCAGCGTCACCGGTAGCGCATCCATGTGACATGAGACCAGGCAAAATATTAAGCAATCTTTCATTAAATCCGGGAATTTCTCGGCTCTCCTTACCGGTAAGCTCACCAAGATCAAGTAATACCAATGCGGCCGAACGGTGGGTATACACGTTGCGCCCTGAAAAAATGCGCAACCCGATCTTCTTCACAGCTAGTTGCCTCCCTTAGCATTACGACTGCTAGCCGAAGCGTCATTAGGCCTTGGCTGGCGAGATTGTAGATGAAAAGCATAGCCCTGCGGCAGAACATGCAAACGCACTTCTGCCAAAGCTAAGGCCGCTTTTGGACTTACCTCAGAGACATTAGTAAAAGCAATATGTTGTCCATCTAGAACACTAACCGTTCCATTACCAATCACAGTGAATTCTGGGCCGTTGACCACCATTGCAGTATCTTCATCTATGCCAATTCCTAATATGTAAGGATTTTGGGCAACGGCTGCCAGCAAGCGACCAAGGCGCCCGCGTTGTGCGAAATGTTGATCGATAACTACATCAGAAACTAGATTAAAACCAGCCGCCAATCTAACAGCATCAGCCGCCGGTTCTTTGTCATTTTCGCCGTCGATAATCATCGTGGAGCTCATAGCCGAGGCCCCCGCACTAGTACCGGCAATTACCACTCCACGTTGATAGGCAGCTTCTAGAGCATGATAGAGGGCAGTGCCACCAATAAGGCTGGTAATACGCAATTGATCGCCACCGGTGAAGAAAACACCGCTGCACTCATCCACCAAACGAACTAGCATCGGGTCCTCAGCCTGTAGGCGAGTACTAATATCCAGCACACCTACCTCCGCTGAGCCCAGACGGGTAAAGACTGCACGATAAAGCATCCCTACCTCTTGTGGTTGCGATGCAGCTGCAGTCAGTATTAAAAGGCGCGCCATGTCACCACCTGCTAGCCTTACAACCTCCTTCAAAATCAAACAATCGCCCTTTCTGTCTTCCGCGCCACCAATAATAACCAAACGCCCTCTACTGCTAGCCAAAAGGCATACAAACCCCCTATAGCATCAAGATTAAACACAATTAGATTTCCCTAGCCACAGGAAGGATATGCAAAAAAAACCCTTAGGATTGATACCTAAGGGTTTAGGGCTTGCCTGCAGCTGCATGTGCAAATAAAGCTGCACGGGAATATTGTTTGCTATACTCAATTAGTAGATACCATTTCGCTACTAGGCTTGCCTATGGACAACTCAACAGTCTGCGTTAGCACATCGGCATAACTTATGGAAATCACTCGAACCGGGTGTTTCTGAGAATCGAGCTTAATCAGGAAGTGGTAGGGATAGGTGTTCTCTAAGACACCTTCGCGGATGATAGTCTTACGTCGGCCACGGTTTGCCTTTATCCACACTTTTTCCCCTACATGGGACTCCAGATCCTGACGAATCTCAGCCAGAGCGTTCTTAGCGGCCAAAGACAACCACCTCTCTCTTTACTTCTCACCTTGTCCATTTTAACATAAGACTAAGTGGTTGTCAAACAAAACACCTATTATAGCAATCAGCGCGAAAAGATGTCAAGACGATTTTTGCTTTTTGTTAAGTATTTGTCATTATTTCTGTTATCTGGTGAATCTATCGGCTACAGAGCTAGCGGCAAAAGAATCTGGCTTCACTTTCGCTGTAAACCCGCTGGTAATTACCAAGCCAACCAGGTCTCTTATCAACTCACGCGTTGCTCCCCTATGGCCGGCATCAACATGCACCTCTAGATCATAGTTAAAGAGTAAGTCGTGAGCTAAAAGCTCTGCCTGCACCTTAGTTATTGTTTCTAGACTTAGCGCTGTTTCATGTATTAGTTTCTGACGCAAGCTAAACATAGGACGTTGATGCTGGTGCCGAATGAAAAACCGTCCTCCCTTACCCACCCTATGAGCCACAATTGCGGTAACAAAGTGAGTCGATTGAGCAGTTGTTTGTGAATCTGTGCCGATAATTAACTTGTATTTAGCCTCTGGTTGCTCCAGCACATAATTGGCCAAGGTCTGCATTAGTTCTTCTAGGCTGAGCTGCCCCTCGGTAGGACTAAAGAATATCATCGGCACATCCTCCCTCACATACCTTTTGCTAACCCATTAGCCAAATCAATGAACTGCTCTGGTGTCAAGTTTTCCCCTCTCACTCCTATTTCTAGTCCTAAGTTAGTTAAAACAGTGCTAATCTCCTCTTTGGGCAACTTGAGATTTGAGCTTAAGGCATTCAGTAAAGTCTTACGTCGTTGCCCGAAAGCAGACCGTAACACCTGCCATAACCATGATTGGCTATTCCCGTCATCAACCTCAGTAGAAGCTACCAGCTTAACTACTGTTGAGGCTACTTTCGGTGCCGGATAAAAAGCGGTTGCGGGGATCTGGCTAACCACTTCTACACGATATCTACACTGAATCATTACGCCTAGCAAGCCATACTCCTTGCTACCAGGCGTAGCCGTCATACGCTCAGCCACCTCTTTTTGCACTAGCAAAACTAGACTACGCCAAGCGACGCCTTGTTCTAGCAGACGCATGATTAACGGAGTAGTAATGTAGTAAGGCAGGTTTGCCACTACCTTTGAGCTAGTCGCCCCGCAAACTAACTGCTGGTAATCTACCTGCAACGCATCCTCAAAGAGCAACTCTACTTGGGAGCAATGCTCAAGTGTTTCTGCTAACAAAGGCTCTAAGCGTTGGTCCTTCTCAATTGCAATTACTCTTGCAGCAACTAAGGCTAATTCCTGGGTTAGAACACCTAACCCAGGACCAATTTCAATCACCACATCATTCGGCTGCACATCGGCCGCTGCCACAATCTGCTGTAAGTGATGTTCGTTGATGAGAAAATTCTGCCCCAACCCCTTACTTGGACGTAGCCCATACTGAGCCAGCAACGATTTCACCAGGGTAGGTTTAGTTAATTTCAAGCTAATCGCCACTTCCTAAACCAAATAGACGCAAAGCATTGCTTGTTGTCTGGCTTGCTATTGTAGCAAACTCGACTCCGCGCAATTCTGCAAGACGTTCTACTATGTGTACTACACGTGCTGGGTGATTAAGCTTTCCTCGATATGGCTCAGGACTTAAGTAAGGACAATCCGTCTCCACCAACAATCGATCATCAGGAACCTCAGCTGCCGCCAATGCCGGGCGCTTAGCGTTGCGAAAAGTCAAGGGGCCAGCAAACGAGATGCAGAAACCCAAGTCCAGATACGCAGGCAACATCTCAGCGCTACCGGAATAACAGTGCATTACTCCCCCCGCAGGATAGGGCCCATTTTGTTCTAGAATGCGCAATACATCCTGATGAGCATCACGATCATGAATGATCACCGGCAATCGCTTGGCCTTGGCAATGCGTAGCTGAGCAGCAAAAACCTCTTGCTGTATGTGCTTAGGAGAAAAATCATAGTAGTAATCGAGCCCTATTTCTCCATATGCGCACACCTTGGGGTGCTCAAGCAACTCTAGCAGGTCCACCTCCATCTGTGCATTCCAGCTTTTTGCCTCGTGGGGATGAACTCCTACAGCTGCAACAAGTTCATCATGGCTGGCAGCTTGTGAAACTGCCAGCCGTGAACTCTCTACGTCAGCCCCGACATTGATTATGAGCTTTACATCAACTGCGCGTGCCTCCTGCAGCCACTGGTCTACATCAGGAGCCAAGCGACTGTCATTCAAGTGAGCATGAGTATCGACAATCACTGCCTCATCTCCCTACTTGGCTTTGCTACCTGCCGCAACCGAACGTTCTGGAGTTAGTACCGCTAAACCGTTTTCATCTGCAGCAGCCAAAATCATGCCTTGAGACTCAATGCCCCTGATCTTAGCAGGTTTTAGGTTGGCAACGATGATTACTTGTTTGCCAACCAGTTCCTCAGGTCGATAATGCTGGGCAATACCAGCCACGATTGTACGCTTTTCTGGGCCCAGGGCAACCGAGAGTTTAAGTAACTTATCAGCCTTCGCTACTTTCTCGGCCTCTAAAACGGTTACTACCCTAAGATCAACTTGCCCGAATAAATCGATATCAATTTCATCAGCTAGGGGCGGTGATAAGGGCTTAAGCTCTTTCTCTTCTGCCCAAGCAGCTAACTCAACAGCCAGATCAAGGCGCGGGAAAATGGCTTTCCCCTTTTCAACTTGGCTACCGGCCGCAAGACGTCCGGGAAGCGCATCCTCCCAGGCGGAAACCGTATCTGCCGCTAAGCCAAGTTGACTCCAGATCCTCGCGGGAGTCCGTGGCATAAACGGTTGCAGGAGAATACCGGCTACCCGTAGAGCATCGGCCAAGTTATAAAGCACGGTAGCCAACTCTGGCCGTGTAGATTCTTGTTTGGCCAACACCCAAGGGGTTGTTTCATCGATGTACTTATTGGCACGCTTAATCAGATGCCAGATCGCTTCCAAAGCTGCCTGAGGCCGTAAGGCGTCCATAGCTTGTTCAACCTGTTCCTTAGTCTCGTTAGCTACGGATAGCAAGGAAGCATCAAAAGCTGTTGCCTTCTCCGGCGCAGGAATCTTGCCAGCAAAGTACTTCTCAATCATAGCTACCGTGCGGCTAAGTAGATTGCCCAGGTCGTTAGCCAGATCAGCATTTGTACGAGTGACAAACAACTCTTGCGTGTAATTGCCATCGGCACCAAAAGCAATCTCTCGCAACAAGTAATAACGCAAAGCATCCGATCCGTATCGGGCAACAAGAGGAATAGGATCAATCACATTGCCTTTCGACTTAGACATCTTATCATCATCAAACAACAACCAGCCGTGCCCAAAAACCTGCTTTGGTAAGGGGAGATCCAAGGCCATTAGCAGGATCGGCCAAATTATGGTATGGAAGCGCACTATTTCTTTACCAACCAGATGCAAATCAGCAGGCCAATAATGCCGGCAAGCGCTATCATCCTTACTACCATAGCCAAGGGCTGTTATGTAGTTGCTCAAAGCATCCAGCCACACATAAACAACGTGCTTAGGGTCAAAAGGAACCTTGATCCCCCAACTAAAAGTAGTACGCGAAACGCATAAGTCTTCCAGCCCCGGTTTGATGAAGGTATTGATCATTTCGTTACGTCTAGCTACAGGTTGAATGAATTCTGGATGGGCCTCAATGTGAGCTAGCAGACGCTCCTGATACTTTGATAGGCGAAAAAAGTAACTCTCTTCTGTTAACCACTCCACTTCACGCCCACAGTCAGGACACTTGCCATCCTTCAGTTGCAGTTCCGTAAAGAAGGCTTCACAAGGCTCACAATACCAGCCCTGATATTCACTCTTATAAATATCGCCCTGTGCATGCAACTTCTCGAAGATACCCTGCACGGCCTGTACGTGCTGCTGATCAGTTGTCCGTATAAAAACATCATAGTCTATATCTAATAGCTTCCAGAGATCTTTGATATTATCCACCAGCCCGTCAACAAACTGCTTGGGTTCTTGACCTGCTGCTTCAGCGGTCCTTTGCACTTTCAGACCGTGCTCATCCGTCCCTGTCAAAAAGCATACATCATAACCGCGCAACCGCTTATATCTGGCAACCGTATCGGCAATTATGCTCGTATACGCATGGCCAATATGCAGTTTCCCGCTCGTATAGTAAAGCGGCGTAGACAAATAGTAAGTTGGTTTAGACATCCTAATTCCTCCTCGTCAATTGTCAATAAGAATCTTAGGTAGCAAAAAAACCCCGTCCCAATATTCAGGGACGGGGGTCCGTGGTACCACCCTGGTTCATCGGTGCAAAAACCGATCTCTATAGGTCTTGCGACCTACTGCGATAACCGCCATCAGCGGAAGTAGCTTAATAAACTCATTCAGCTACCTGGCTCCGGAGCCATCTTCACTGCTACCCTTCCACCGGCTTTCACCTCACCCGGCTCTCTGCTGGAACGGAGACAACAGCTACTCTTTCCTTCCTCGCCTTTGCTAATTTGCTAATTTGGCGTTAAGTATATCACGCTCCTACACCTACGTCAAATAAAACGCCTTGAGCAAGCGAGACCAATCATTCCAGCTGCACTTAGCACTTATCTTTGCTGCTTGGGATAAATTTTGTTTATTTTTCTGGCAAAAGGCGCAGGATAGTGCAGAAAAATGTAGAATAAGGCAATTATGAGCCATCTCTCCTATACTAGGGCAAATTTAAGTAGTTAAGACGTAGGCTGTGGAAACTAGATTGCTAGGTAACAAATCTCAATTTTGGTCTTTTAAGCCTCTTTTGCTACTTTTTTACCGAGAAAGTATAGACAACTATTGGTATTATTGCTATAATTATTAATAAAGAAGCTGTCGATTTCTGTCATAAAGGAGGAATAGGGGAAATGAAATCTACTGGTATTGTCCGCAAAGTGGACGAACTAGGTCGTGTTGTCATCCCGATTGAATTACGGCGTACTCTCGGCATCGACGAAAAAGATTCCTTAGAGATTTACGTCGATGGTGAGAAGATTATCCTCAGGAAATATGAACCAGCCTGTATTTTCTGTGGGAATGCAGAGAACGTGTTCAATTATCGCGGAAAGAACATCTGCGAAGATTGCCTTAAACAGTTGGCACAAGAGATTTAGTCTCCTACTATGAAGACGCGAAGCTTTAGGCTTCGCGTTTTTTCCTTTGTAAACCACCGGCTTGTGATCAAGGCAACTTATTGCACCTATTGACAAACCTATCCTATCTCCTTTAGAATTTAGTTAGTTAAATATTTCTCATGGATGAGGCTAGCCGAAGCAGGGAATAGTTCCCTACTTAAGAATCGAATTGGCCTATTACCCAGCTTGCCGACGAATCTCTCTGGCATCATGACCAAAGCTGACATGGCCCGGGAAATCGTACAGACGCCCAAAAAGCAAGCCAAATATGGCGCAAGTCTCTCAGGCTGAAGACAAGGCAGCAAGGGTATCACTCTTGCTGCCTTGTTTTTTATTCCCTAACGAATAATAGCAGTTTGGGGAACAATAGAAAGCAAACACGTGAGTACAAAGGAGTGATCAAACTGAATTTGAAACGAACCCCTCTTCATGCTCTGCAATTAGCTCAGAACGCCAAAATGGTGGACTTCGCCGGCTGGGAGATGCCGATCGAATTTGCCGGCATCATCAGCGAGCACAAGCAGGTCCGTTCCGCAGCCGGTCTTTTCGATGTCTCCCACATGGGAGAAATCCTCATCAGCGGCCCACAGGCGGAGAATATGGTGCAACGCTTGGTTACCTCAGATGTGAAGGCTGCAAAGAACCTGCAAGTCACGTACACTTTAATGTGTAACGAGAGCGGTGGCGTTGTAGACGACCTACTTGTCTACAAGTATACTCCGACCAAGTTTCTTCTGGTAGTAAATGCTGCTAACGCAGCGAAAGACCTGGAGTGGATAAAGCAGCATCAACTGCCGGATTGTGAAGTAGTAGACCTGTCGGAGCAGTATGCCCTCCTAGCCATTCAAGGCCCCAAAGCAGAGGCTATTCTACAGCCTCTTTGTTCAGATGACCTGAGCCGTCTCAAGCTGTTTCATTTTCTCCCAGAGAGTTCAGTAGCCGGAGAACCGGCATTGATTTCACGCACCGGCTACACCGGCGAACATGGTTTTGAAATCTATATGGCACCACAAGTTGCGGCCCACGTCTGGCAAGAGTTGTTCCGCCAGGGAGGTGCGGACATCGCCCCCATCGGCCTAGGAGCCAGGGACACTCTGCGCTTTGAGGCTAAGCTACCCCTCTACGGCCAGGAACTCGGCCCTGACATCACGCCGCTGGAAGCCGGCTTGGCGTGGTTCGTCAACATGGATAAGAGTGATTTTATCGGGCAAGCAGCTCTGCGCAAGCAGCTTTCCACAGGTCTGAAACGCCAACAGGTGGAGTTTGAAATGCAAGGACGCGGGATCCCACGCACCGGTTATCCTGTGCAAAAAGACGGGCGCGAGATCGGTTATGTAACTACCGGGTATTACGCCCCCTCGCTAGATAAGAACATAGGTTTGGCTTTAATTGAGTCGGCATATGCCCACCCCGGGCAGATGATCGATATTATGGTGAGGAACCGGAGCATCCCAGCTCGCATCGGGAAAGGTCTCTTCTATGTCCCGGCTTATCGCCGCAAGAAAAACAAGAAGTAAAGGGAGGAAATAGGTATGGATTTACCGAAAAACTTACGTTATACCAAAACCCATGAATGGGTACGCCTAGAGGGACAACGCGCCTACATTGGTCTTACTGATTTTGCTCAAAAGGAACTGGGAGATATCGTTTTCGTAGAGCTACCTGATTTGGACGCAGAACTAGCTGCCGGTGAACAACTGGGAGTGGTGGAGTCGGTTAAGGCCGTTGCCGACATCAATTCCCCGCTAAGCGGACAGGTAGTTGAGATAAACGAAGCGCTAGAAGATTCACCTGAACTAGTCAACGAAAACGCCTATGACAACTGGATTGCGGTGCTAAAGTTGGCAGACTTGAGCGAATACGATTCACTACTAACCGTAGAAGCCTATCAGAAACACATAGAAGGCTAAGAGATACTCCGAGGCCGCGCACACCTTGCCGTTAGCGCAATTCGCTCAGCATGGGCGCGGCCTTATTCTACACCCAACAAAAAAGGAGGTTCTATTCTATGACCTTTGTTCCTAATCCGCAAGCAGTCAGACAGGAAATGCTTAAGGTTATTGGGCTGGAGAGCATGGAGGAGCTTTTCGCAGATATCCCGGCCAAGTATCACCTGCGGCAATTGGACCTAGGCTCTGGTCTTTCCGAGCTGGAGGTGAGACGTAAGCTGACAGCACTCGCTGACAAGAATCTGTCAACGGTCAGCCACCCTACTTTCTTAGGTGCCGGCGCCTATGATCATTTCATTCCCGCTGCTGTTGATCAGCTGCTGCTCCGCTCGGAGTTTTACACGACCTATACCCCCTATCAGGCCGAGCTCAGTCAGGGCATCCTGCAGGCCATTTTCGAGTACCAAACCCTAATCTGCGAACTGACCGGCATGGATGTAGCCAACGCATCCATGTACGACGGAGCGAGCGCTCTAGCTGAAGCCTGTAATGTGGCCGCCGATGCCACGCGGCGCAAGAAGATATTAGTGCCCGATACGATCAACCCCGCCTATCACCAGGTCATGGCTACCTACGGTCGCAGCGGCAATTATGAGCTTGTGCCTGTGCCAACGGCCAGCGGCATTGCCGGCGAAGAGCTACTAGAGGCTATCGACGACGAAACGGCGGCTGTAATCTTGCAGCATCCCAACTGGTTCGGCAACCTTGAAACTCAGGCTAGCGCTATCGCCGAACAGGCTCATGCACACAAGGCACTGCTCATCATGGTAGTTGACCCTATTTCGCTCGGCTTGCTAAAGCCTCCGGCCGCGCTTGGGGCTGACCTGGTGGTAGGTGAAGGACAAGCCCTCGGATCTCCCTTAGCTTTTGGCGGGCCCTATCTCGGTTTCTTTGCCGCAACCAGCAAGCTAATGCGCCGAGTACCGGGCAGATTAGTCGGACAGACAACAGACCACGACGGCACCCGTGCTTTCGTGCTCACTTTACAGGCACGAGAACAACACATACGCCGAGAAAAAGCTAGTTCGAATATTTGTTCCAACCAAGCTCTGAACGCGCTGGCCGCCACTATCTATCTTTCCTTGGTCGGACCCCGCGGTCTGCGCGAAATAGCTCTGCGCTCGCATCAACTAGCCAACTATGCGGCAGAGCAGCTACGGGCCCATGGTGTCTCGCTCAAATTTGCCCAACCATTCTTCAAAGAATTTGCCGTTCGGCTGACCGACCCGGCCACTGCCAATCGGCAACTACTGCAACAGGGAATTATCGGCGGTTACGAGTTAGCGGACGGAATGTTATTAGCCTTTACTGAAAAACGCACCAAAACGGAAATTGACCGCTTGGTGGCGGTGTTAGGGGGAACAGAGCATGCAAAATAGGCTACTTTTTGAAACCAGTGTAGATGGCAGCAACAGCTTCCGACTTCCGCCTCTCGATGTACCTGATTCCATCAGTATGCCAGAAGAACTACTGCGCGCGGATAACCCACCATTGCCCGATTTACCCGAGAATGAGACAGTGCGCCACTTTACGCGCCTATCAAAGCGGGCCTACGGTGTCGATGATGGTTTTTACCCGCTCGGCTCTTGCACGATGAAATATAACCCCAAAATCAATGAATGGGCGGCGCGCCTACCCGGGTTCACTGAGATTCACCCGCTGCAGCCAGCTGCCACGGCCCAGGG
>DIPA01000060.1:18207-35019 GCA_002427055.1 Firmicutes bacterium UBA5500
CCAGGGTGCCCTAGAGCTGATGTATAACCTAGAGCAGATTCTCTGCACAATTACCGGGATGGAGCGATTTACACTGCAGCCAGCGGCCGGAGCACAAGGAGAACTCACCGGGGCCACACTGATAGCTGCCTACCACGCAAAACGAGGAGACGAAAAACGCACCAAGATGATCGTGCCCGATAGCGCACACGGTACTAACCCGGCCACGGCCAATATGGCGGGCTTTGAAGTTATAGAGGTAAAGTCTAATGAAGACGGGCTGGTGGACTTGGCCAGCTTGCGCGCCGCCATGAATGATGAAGTAGCGGGCATTATGCTCACTAATCCCAATACGCTCGGCCTCTTTGATACACAGATCGCGGAGATCGCTGCCATAGTGCATGACGGCGGCGGCCTACTCTACTACGATGGTGCCAACCTCAACGGGATTCTCGGTGTTGCCCGTCCCGGTGATATGGGATTTGACATTGTCCACCTCAACCTGCATAAGACCTTCAGTACTCCTCATGGCGGTGGTGGACCAGGTAGCGGCGTAGTCGGTGTCAAACAGCACTTGGCACCTTTCCTGCCCAGCCCCTTGGTGGCCAAGAACGAGAACGGCTATTACTTGGATTATGACCGTCCTGATAGCATCGGCCGGATGCTGGCTTTCCATGGCAACTTCGGAGTTCTGGTCAAAGCCTATACGTACCTGCTTACTCTGGGCGCTGCTGGCTTGCGGGAAGTGGCTGAGAACGCGGTGCTTAACGCCAATTACTTGCGGGTTCTGTTGCGGGAACACTACCACATTCCCTTCGATCGTCTTTGCAAACACGAGTTCGTCGCCACCCCAGGACGCCTGAAGGAAGAACAGGGCGCGACCACTCTTGATATAGCCAAACGCCTGCTTGATTACGGCTATCATCCGCCGACAATCTACTTCCCGTTAATTGTGGCAGATGCACTTCTAATCGAGCCAACAGAAACGGAGAGCCGAGAGCGTATCGATGATTTTGCCGCCGCCCTGATCCAGATCGCCACTGAAGCAGAGGCTGACGCCGACCTGCTGAAGGAAGCTCCCCACGCCATGCCCATCGGCCGCGTGGACGAAGTGGGTGCGGCCCGCAAGCCCATCTTGCGCTACCGGGCCGAGAATTGACTGGTAAGGGGGTAAACAAGTGCAAGACTTAGTTATTATTGGCGGAGGCCCCGGCGGCTATGTAGCCGCCATCCGGGCCAGCCAGCTTAACATGCGGGTTACATTGATCGAGAAAGACAGCCTCGGGGGAACCTGCCTCAACCGCGGTTGCGTACCAACTAAAGTCTACTATCAAAGCGCCCAGCTGTTACGTTCCTTACAGCAGTTTGCTGCCTGCGGCATCTCTGCCACAACCGGCAGTTTTGAGCTAGAAACAGTTTGGCGCCGCAAGACGCAAATCGTGCAAGAGCTAAAACAGGGTATCTCAGGTTTGCTATCGGCCAATGGAGTTGAAGTAATCAGCGGCACGGCTGAGATCACCGCTCCTCAAGAGGTAAGTGTTGCGGGACGCCGCATTGCGGCCAAACGAATACTCATCGCCACAGGCTCTACTAGTAGCCAAATGTCAGTACCTGGGGCCGACTTGCCGCAAGTACTGAACAGCGATCAGCTACTGGAGCTGACGACTGTGCCCGAACGCTTGGTAGTCATTGGCGGAGGAGTCATCGGGCTGGAATTTTCCTCCATCTTCAAAAGCTATGGCAGCAAAGTGACGATAATAAAGTTTCGGCCAGAGCTACTCCCAGGCACCGACAAAGAGATTACCAAACGGCTGCGCATTTTCCTAAAGCGGCAGGGTATTGATATCATCACGGGGGCTCAGGTGGAATCCTTTACTGACAACGGTGCTGGCGTGACAGTGACAACACGCATGGATGACGCCGAAGTCAAATATGAAGCCGACGCTGTTCTGCTGGCTACCCGCCGCCTTCCTTATACCGCAGGTCTAGGCTTGACCGCTTTAGGCCTCAAAACAGACGCTAACGGGTACTTGCAAACAAATGCCGATTTTCAGACCAATATTCCCAGTATTTATGCTATTGGCGATGTTATCGGAGGCGCCATGCTGGCTCACGTCGCTTCCGAGGAAGGGCGGGTTGCTGTAGAACGCATGGCCGGCATTGATAGCCAGATGGCTGATCACGCCATCCCCGCTGTAATTTTCACCACCCCCGAATTGGCGACCGTAGGGCTCAGTGAAGAGGCGGCCAAACAACAGGGTATAGACTACCGTGTCGGAAAATGCCAATTTGGTGCCAACAGCAAGGCAGTAGCAATGGGCGAAACCGACGGCTTAGTGAAGGTGCTGACCGACTCCGATGGCGTCATTATCGGCGCACACATACTAGGACCGCATGCATCCGACTTAATTGCGATCGCCAGCCTGGCCGTCAAGGAACGCCTGACCGCCGCCAGCGCAGCTGATGCCATCTACCCGCACCCAACCTTGAGTGAAGCTTGGTTGGAGGCCGTACTAGACTGTGAGCGGCAAGCTATCCACCTGATGCCGCGACGACGTTAGCCTATGAAAAACGTAATCAATACCGCAAACGACCCTTATCTGAACATGGCGGTGGAAGAATACCTGCTGCGAACCCTTAGCCTGCAGGACGACTGCTTCATGCTCTGGCAGAATAGCCCGGCCATCATCATCGGCCGGCACCAGAATGCTTGGGAAGAGATCAACAGCGCCTACGTCAAAGAACACCAGATTGCCGTTGTGCGCCGCTTAACTGGTGGAGGTGCCGTTTATCACGATCTGGGCAATATCAACTTTACTTTTGTGGTTCGAGATGGCGGCAGAGGTTTTGATTTCGATCGCTTTGCGCAGCCTATTGTCCAGGCCCTAGCCCGTATGGGTATCAACGCCCGGGCCTCTGGCCGTAATGATATTCTCATTGACGGACGCAAATTCTCAGGCAACTCCGAGTATCGGCAAGGTGAACGGTTACTGCATCACGGTACGCTCCTTTTTGCTTCCGACCTCAGCGTATTGGGTCAGGCCTTGCAGGTGAAACCCCACAAAATAGCCTCGAAGGGGATAAAATCGGTGCAAAGTCGCGTCACTAACATTGCGGACTACCTGACCCAGCCGGTCAGTCAAACCGCATTTCGGGAAGCCATTATGGAGGCCGTCGCTGCGGAATTGGGAGCCGAACTGAGTGATTTTCGTCTGCAGCCAAGCGACTTAGCCGCCATCCAGAAGCTGCGTACAGAAAAATACGCCACCTGGGAGTGGAACTATGGGCAAGCACCCAAGTTCAACGTCCAGCACAGCCAGCGTTATGGCTTCGGCGAAATCGATGTACGCCTAGAAGTTGTGCGTGGACAGATTCAGTCCTGTACTATCTACGGTGATTTCTTCAGCAATGGGGACATAAGTAAGCTGGCTGCTCAGTTCACAGGGGTGTCTTACGAGCAGCAAGCGCTAGCGGCTGCCATTGGGAAACTTGACCTAAAACATTATTTCCCAGAGCTCAGCCCACAAGCGTTCCTGCAGCTGCTAATTGACTGAGCGCCCTGCGGCTGATACAGCAAGACCCTAGGTTTACGCGATGCAAAACCCAGGGTCTTGTTACCTAAAGAGAAGGTCAGCAATAGGATACTGGAAGATAGCAAAAGCACCCGCCAAAAGGTCGGGTGCTCTTAATTTGCAGCGAAACTACTTGACTTCGACGCTAGCGCCAGCTTCAGTAAGTTTAGCCTTAATGGTTTCAGCCTCTTCCTTGCTAACAGCCTCCTTAACTGCCTTAGGAGCGCCATCAACTAGAGCCTTAGCCTCTACCAAACCTAACTGGGTGATCTCGCGAACAACTTTAATAACGTTGATCTTCTTATCACCAATAGCTGTTAGAATAACATCAAACTCGGTCTGTTCTTCTGCCTCCTCAACAGGAGCTGCTGCAGTCGGCATAGCCATAGCCATCGGGGCTGAAGCACTAACACCAAATTCGTCTTCTAGAGCTTTAATTAGCTCGGATAGCTCTAAAACAGTCATACTCTTAACTGCCTCTAAAATTTGTTCCTTATTCATCAATTTTCACCTCCTTAAGCGGATAAATCCACACTCAGCACTATACGGCTAAGGGGATACAATTAGGCTTCTTGCTGCTTGCGGATCGCCTCAAGCGCATAAGTGAGCTTGCGAATCGGTCCCTGCAAGACATTGACAAAACCAGACAGTGGAGCTGCCATTGCCCCAACCACCTGGGCAATTAACACCTCGCGTGACGGTAGATCGGCCAAAGCCTGCACACCAGCCAACGAGATGACTTTGCCTTCTACTAAGCCGGCTTTAATCTCAAGCATCTTGTTATTCTTAATAAACGTTGAAACTGCTTTTGCCGGCGCTACTGGATCCTCAAGACTATAGGCTATAGCTGTAGGACCTTCAAGGTGCGTATTGAGCTCTGCGAAACCTAGCTCATTA
Organism: Firmicutes bacterium UBA5500; assembly: GCA_002427055.1. Classification (GTDB taxonomy): domain Bacteria; phylum Bacillota; class UBA994; order UBA5500; family UBA5500; genus UBA5500. The sequence goes on from DIPA01000060.1 coordinate 22,656, forward strand.
GCGGCACGCTTAGCTAACGTATTCTTAACTACCCTGAACTCTACACCGTCTTTGCGCAACTGTCGCCGCAATTCGGTAAGCTTGTTTACACCAATTCCCTTGTAATCAGTAAGAACAGCACCCTTTGCTTGGCCAAGTTGCTTGGTTAGCTCCTCTACCAGCAATTGCTTATCATTACGAGTGACGCCCATCATTTTCCACCTCCTCAGCAAACGATCATGGCTCAATACTGAGCCACCAGTAAAGGACTCTATTGCAAAAGCAAAATCAAAAAGGCCTTCGCAGACTGCGAAGGCCAAAGCAAACAAACGTGTTCGCCATAAGCTCTCACCTCGGCAGGCGGTCAAGCCATTACACCCCCGCAACGCTAGGGGCGTTGCTAGAGGGAACCTGCTGTCTACGGTCAAGTGTGAGTATATCAGAGGAGACCAAAACTAGTCAACCCTTGTAATCTTTTCTTCAAAAAGCAGCTAAGACTATACCGTCGCTGCACCGGCAATGCGTGCCGGACTAACCTTAATCCCAGGCCCCATTGTTGATGCTAAGGTAATGCTACGGACGTACTGGCCCTTCGCTCCAGATGGCTTTGCCTTGATCAGGGCATCCATCAATGCACGGAAGTTCTCTTCCAACTGTTCAGCAGAAAAAGATACCTTGCCGATAGGAGCATGGACAATACCAGCCCTATCTACACGATATTCTATCTTACCTGCCTTACTATCTTTGACAGCACTCGTTATATCAAAAGTTACTGTCCCCGTTTTTGGGTTAGGCATTAAGCCACGCGGTCCCAAAATACGGCCCAAACGGCCCACTACACTCATCATATCAGGAGTGGCGATAGCTACATCAAAATCTAGCCAGCCCCCTTGAATCTGTTGAGCCAAGTCTTCTGCACCGACGATATCGGCCCCAGCCTCTTTAGCTTCATCAGCCTTAGCGTCTTTAGCAAAAACTAGCACACGTACCGTCTTACCAGTGCCATGAGGCAACACAACAGCGCCACGTACTTGCTGGTCAGCGTGCTTAGGATTCACACCCAACCTCACAGCAGCCTCCACTGTCTCGTCAAACTTAGCACTCGCGACCTGCTTGACTAGCTCAACAGCTGTTCGTGCTTCGTGCAATTCCTGACGCTCAAACTGCTTCAGCGCATCCTGATACTTCTTGCCTCGCTTAGACATATCTACACCTCCTGTGGTAGTAGCGGGAAAACCCTCCCACATTTTTGGCCCTACAAGCCTAAAATAATCTCTGCTACTAGTTTACTACTGTAATACCCATACTACGAGCTGTACCCGCTACCATGCGCATTGCTGCATCAACATCAGCTGCATTAAGATCTGGTAGCTTGGTTTCAGCTATCTCACGCACTTGTGCGCGAGTTACTGTTGCGACTTTCACCTGGTTGGGCTTTCCAGAGCCAGACTCAATTCCGACTGCTTTCTTGAGTAAAACTGCAGCCGGCGGGGTTTTACAAATGAAGGTAAAAGAACGATCCTGATAGACAGAAATCTCTACTGGAATAATAAGCCCCATCTGTTTTGCTGTACGTTCATTGAACTCCTTCAGGAACCCCATCATATTAATGCCAGTCTGTGCTAGGGCAGGTCCAACCGGTGGAGCGGGCGTCGCTTTGCCAGCCTGCAGCTGTAATTTTACGACTCTTGTTAGCTTTTTAGCCATGAACGTCCACCTCCCTATCCCTTTATTATTTTTGCTCCCTCGCGGGAACACCAACCCACCGTTACCAAAACCTCTACTCCTGCAACCTGAGCAAAGGCTTCGCCACAGTGCGTTTAGATTACACCTAAGATACAGTGTACGAAAAGTGTGTCAAAAAGCACACAGCTAAATCGCATCGACCTGAGTATAATCCAATTCCACTGGTGTTTCACGCCCAAAAAGAGAAACTCGTACCCTGACCTTTTGTTTCTCATGATTTATCTCCTCGATCGTGCCAGCGAAGTTCTCAAAGGGGCCACTAATAATACGCACCGATTGACCTAGATCAAAATGGATGCGAATCTTAACCTCATCTCCACCTAACTGGCGCAGAATGCGACGGATTTCGTGATCCTCAAGAGGGATCGGCTTGGTACCCGACCCAACAAACCCGGTTACACCAGGAGTGTTGCGCACAACATACCAAGAATCGTCGGTAACGATCATCTCTACCAGGACGTATCCAGGGAAAATTTTCTTCTTGACCATTTTCTTCTTGCCATCGCGTGCGGTTTCCACCTCGTCCTCCATCGGAACCAAGACACGGAAGATCTTGTCCTCCATCTCCATCGATTGGACGCGTTTTTCTAGGTTGGTCTTCACCTTATTCTCATAACCAGAATAAGTATGAACGACATACCACTTCTTATCCATCGTTTTCGGGGACTAATAAGCCCCTACCCTCCTTCAAACGAGGTTCTTTATACCGCACCCCTAAACCCCAAGCAGCCATCTAAACAGGTAGCCAACCGCTGTATCAACAACATAAAGCAGTACGGTCACAAAGGCTACGGCCGCTAGTACAACAGCTGTATAAACTAACGTTTGATGACGATTGGGCCAAACGACACGCTTAAGCTCCATACGTACTTCCTTAAAGAACTTCAGCATGCCACGCCCACTACCTGCAAGTCTAGCCATTAGGCTCATTACTATTCACCCCTATTTAAAGACTAACGAGTCTCTCGGTGACTTGTTTGTGCTTTGCAAAATTTGCAATATTTCTTGAGTTCGAGGCGATCCGCGGTGTTCTTCTTGTTCTTGCTGGTGCGGTAATTGCGCTGCTTACATTCGCTGCAAGCTAAAGTAATGCCCACGCGCATATGCGTTGACACCTCACTTCCTAATCTTATACTAAACTTAGGTTACTCAATTAAGTTATCACAGCAATCATGTTATGTCAATGAGTAAACAACAATTATGGGGGCTGCGATCAACTTGTTGCGAGCAGAACTAGGGGCTATCCCGAAGCAATAACGGGATAGCCCCTAGCTACGAATTTCTATTCTTATTAACGATTAGGCTTATTCAATAACCTCGGTTACAACACCAGCGCCCACGGTGCGGCCGCCTTCACGGATAGCGAAACGAACGCCGCGCTCCATGGCGATAGGTGTAATGAGTTCAACTTCGATAGTTACGTTGTCGCCAGGCATAACCATTTCTACGCCTTCCGGCAAGGTAACTACGCCAGTTACGTCGGTCGTGCGGAAGTAGAACTGTGGACGATAACCGCTGAAGAATGCGGTATGACGGCCACCCTCTTCTTTACGCAGGACGTAAACTTCGGCTTTGTACTTGGTATGTGGCTTGATGGTGCCGGGCTTTGCGAGCACTTGACCGCGCTCAACAGAATCGCGATCAATACCACGTAGCAAGAGACCTACGTTATCGCCGGCTTCGGCCTGATCAAGTAGTTTACGGAACATTTCTACGCCGGTAACGACTGTCTTGCGGGACTCGTCGCTTAGCCCAACGATTTCAACTTCGGTACCTACCTTGATGGTGCCGCGCTCAATTCGGCCGGTAGCAACTGTGCCACGACCGGTGATGGTGAAAACGTCTTCCACCGGCATCAAGAACGGTTTGTCGGTCTCACGCTCTGGGGTCGGAATGTAAGCATCAACTGCATCCATTAGCTCCCAAATCTTACCGCACCACTCGCACTCACGGCTACCACAACCACACTCTATGGCCTTGAGGGCAGAACCGGCTACGATCGGAATGTCATCGCCTGGATACTCATATTCGGACAAGAGCTCGCGAACTTCCATCTCTACTAGCTCAAGCAATTCAGGATCGTCGACCATATCGGACTTGTTCAAGAAAACAACGATATGAGGAACGTTAACCTGACGGGCCAGCAGAATGTGCTCACGTGTCTGAGGCATCGGGCCATCAGCTGCTGATACTACTAGGATAGCGCCGTCCATCTGGGCCGCACCGGTGATCATGTTCTTGATGTAGTCAGCGTGACCTGGGCAGTCTACGTGCGCATAGTGACGATTCTCTGATTCGTACTCGACGTGCGACGTGTTGATGGTGATTCCACGTGCCTTTTCTTCCGGGGCCTTATCGATCTGATCGTAGGCCATTTTCTGGGCGCCGCCTGCAACAGAAATGGTGCTGGTTAGAGCGGCGGTTAATGTCGTCTTGCCATGGTCAATATGACCGATGGTGCCCACGTTTACGTGGGGCTTAGTGCGTTCATATTTTTGCTTAGCCATTTTCCTTAACCTCCTAATAATCAAAAGGTATTTGTTTAGTACTAACGTCCAATCTTAACAACTTCTTCTGCTAGACTCTTAGGCATTTCTTCATAAGCAAAGAAGTCCATACTACTGGTACCACGTCCCTGAGTCAAAGAACGTAGGCTGGTCGTGTAACCAAACATTTCAGATAGCGGGACAAAACCACGAATGGTCTGAGTGCCCCCTCGCGCTTCCATGCCCTCTACGCGGCCACGTCGCGAGTTAAGATCACCAATGACATCGCCCAGGTACTCTTCTGGCACTACTATCTCGATCCTCATCACTGGCTCTAACAAAATTGGATTAGCCTTAGCCATCCCACTCTTGAAGGCCATTGAGGCTGCGATACGGAAAGCCATTTCCGAAGAGTCAACGTCGTGATAGCTTCCGTCATAGAGCGTGGCCCGCACATCTACTGTCGGAAAACCAGCCAAAACTCCACTTTGCATTGCCTCGCGAAGGCCAGCCTCAACTGGTGCAATGTACTCGCGCGGGACAACCCCACCCACGATCTTGTTGACGAACTCGAAACCACTTCCTTGTGGCAATGGCTCAAATTCAATCCACACATGACCATACTGACCACGGCCACCGCTTTGACGAACAAACTTGCCTTCCGCCTTGACTGTCTGCTTAATGGATTCGCGATAAGCAACCTGTGGTTTACCTAGGTTAGCACCCACCTTGAACTCCCGCAATAAGCGATCTGCGATAACATCCAGATGTAGCTCGCCCATCCCACGGATGATCGTCTGACCGGTCTCCCGATCAGTATAGGTCTGAAAAGTAGGATCTTCCTCCGCTAATCTGGCTAAGGCAACTGTCAACTTGTCTTGGTCGGCCTTAGTCTTAGGCTCGATAGCCTGAGAAATGACTGGATCGGGGAATTTCATACTCTCTAGGACAATTAGTGCATCTTCTGCACTCAATGTCTCGCCAGTTACTGTATCCTTCAAACCTACAACGGCTGCAATATCGCCTGTAGAAATTTCACTAATGTCAGCACGGTGGTTAGCATGCATCCGCAAAATCCTACCGATGCGCTCTCGGCGCCCCTTGGTCGAATTGAGCACATAGCTACCTGATCGCAGAGTACCGGAGTAAACACGCAAGTAAGCTAGTTTTCCCACAAAGGGATCGGCTACAATCTTAAAGACAAGAGCCGAAAACGGATCCTCGTTACGAGGGGCTCGAGAGGTTGGCTCCCCCTCGTCATCGGTACCAATGATGGCAGGAACATCTAAAGGTGATGGCAGATAGTCGACAATAGCATCAAGAACGGGCTGCACCCCTTTGTTGCGGTAAGACGAACCGCAATAAACAGGGACGATAGCTAGCGATAACACTGCCTTGCGCAACACCTTATGGATATCATCGACAGAAATCTCGTCACCTTCTAGGTAACGCATCATAAAGTCTTCATCAACTAATGCAAGAGCCTCTATTAGCTCTACGCGCAGGCGACGAGCCTCCTCCAGCATCTCCTCTGGAATAGCTTCAGCTGTGCTCTTGGTACCCTGGTCATCTAAATAATAAATGGCCTGCATCGTGATAAGATCAACTATGCCTTTGAATGACTCTTCCTGTCCAATAGGTAGCTGCACCGGCAAAGCATTTGCCCCTAAACGCTCATGTAGCATCTTGACAACGCGCATAAAATCCGCGCCAAGGGTATCCATCTTATTGACATAAGCTACACGAGGAACTCTATATTTATCAGCCTGGCGCCACACCGTCTCCGATTGGGGTTCCACGCCACCCTTAGCACAAAAAACGGCGACCGCCCCATCCAAAACTCGCAAAGAACGCTCCACCTCTACGGTGAAGTCCACGTGACCGGGTGTGTCAATTACATTGATCTGACAATCACGCCACTGGCAAGTCGTAGCTGCCGAGGTAATGGTAATGCCCCGCTCCTGCTCCTGTACCATCCAGTCCATCGTAGCGGCCCCATCATGCGTCTCGCCCACTTTATGCAACTTGCCCGTGTAAAACAAAATGCGTTCAGTAGTGGTCGTTTTTCCAGCATCGATATGGGCCATAATTCCAATGTTTCTTATCTTATCTAGTGCGAAATCTTTTGGCATAATACCCCTCCTCTCATACGTTGCTTGCCAGCTATCTCATTACCAGCGATAGTGTGCAAAAGCCTTATTGGCTTCGGCCATCTTATGGGTATCTTCTCGCTTCTTAATCGAGTTACCTACACCCTGGGCAGCATCGATTAGCTCGCCCGCTAAGCGCTCAACCATAGTTTTTTCGCCACGATTTTGCGCATATTGTACTACCCAACGAATAGCTAACATCTGCTGACGCTCAGGCGCTACTTCCATAGGTACCTGATAAGTAGCACCACCAACACGGCGTGCCTTAACCTCCAGCAAAGGAGAAACGTTCTTGAGCGCTACTTCAAACACTTCGTTTGGCTCTTTTCCAGTGCGCTCTTGCACCAGATCCATAGCTCCGTAGAAAATACGCTCAGCAGTGCCACGCTTACCATCCTGCATCAGTTTATTAATAAACCGTGTTATCAACTTGCTACCATAAATAGGGTCTGGCAAAACATCCCGTTTTGGTACTGGACCTTTTCTGGGCATCCTTTTCCCTCCAATCTACAACAGTAAAACTGCCTTAGTAACTAGTCACAATGCGAGTCTATTTCTTAGCCTTAGCTCGTTTTGCACCATACTTCGATCGACTTTGTAGACGATTTGGTACCCCACCAGCATCTAACGTGCCACGTATTACATGGTAACGAACACCTGGTAAATCCCTTACACGTCCACCCCGTACCAAAACAACGGAGTGCTCCTGTAGGTTGTGTCCTTCGCCAGGAATATAGGCAGTAACCTCTTCCCCATTGGTTAGGCGTACCCTTGCGATCTTACGAATTGCGGAGTTTGGCTTCTTAGGACTAAGTGTAGTAACCCTAACACAAACCCCTCGTCTCTGTGGACAATCGTGCAAGGAAGGAGCCTTAGATTTATATTCCACCTTTTTGCGACCCCCACGGATTAACTGATTGATCGTTGGCATACAAGCACCTCCTTCCTCCTGAAATAAAATGGGAATTGCTGCCCCCGCTAGAGAGCGGGGGCAGCTCATCTTACACGCGTAGTAACGCTACTGATGCAGAACTGACCTGGATACCGGCTGCTTTGCCTAACTCATGCATGCTAGCAACCCACTCAATAGGTACAGCCAGTTCCTCACAAAGCTGTTGTAAATCACGCAGCACATGCGGTTCGGCGTCTTCAGCTAAAAAAACCATTTCTGCTTGACCGCGTTGTACCGCTTTCAAAGTTTGCTTGAGGCCAGCCACTTTACCTGAGGCCGTTTTTAGACGAGTTAACGCGGCAGACAACAAGCTCCCCCCCAACTAGACAAACTCAGGCACACTTAGTTATTATAATTGGCTGTTGCATCACTGTCAACTGAATCCTGATCCTGCGAGTTAGCAACCGATAAATCCACTTGCTGGTAGTCGCTCATACCCGTCCCGGCTGGAATCAGTTTGCCAATAATCACGTTTTCCTTAAGCCCTAATAGCGGATCTTCTTTACCTTTGATCGCTGCATCGGTCAATACCCTAGTTGTCTCCTGGAAAGAGGCCGCTGATAGGAACGAGTCGGTAGCAAGAGAGGCCTTCGTAATTCCGAGTAGAACCGGGCGAGCTACAGCGGGTTCTCCCCCCTGCTCCATCACTTCAGCATTTTTCTCTTCAAACTCAAACACATCTACCAAACCGCCTGCCAACAGGCTCGTGTCGCCCATTTCATCAACGCGCACCTTGCGCAGCATTTGACGCACAATAACTTCGATGTGCTTATCGTTGATCTCAACGCCCTGCATACGGTAAACCTTCTGTACTTCTTGCAGCAGGTAAGTCTGTACACCTCGTATTCCACGCACCATCAGTAGTTCATGCGGGTTAACCGGACCCTGCGTCAACTCGTCGCCCGCTTCGATTACCTGGCCATCTTTAACTCGAAGCCTTGCACCATAAGGGATAGAGTAATTCTTTGTCTCGCCCTCTTCTGTTTGCACTAAGACTGTGCGTAACCCTTTACTCTCTTCCACTGTAACTACTCCAGGCACCTCGCTAATCACAGCTTGCCCTTTTGGCTTACGCGCTTCAAAGAGTTCCTCCACACGTGGCAGACCCTGTGTAATATCGTCCCCACCGGCAACTCCGCCTGTATGGAAGGTACGCATTGTCAACTGAGTACCTGGCTCACCAATAGATTGAGCAGCCACAATGCCGATGGCCTCCCCAACTTCAACAATACTACCGGTAGCCAAGTTCCGACCATAACACTTGACACAAACACCATGGCGCGACTTGCAAGTCAGGACCGAGCGAATTTTCACCTGTCGGATCAACCCGCGCGTTAACGCCTGTCCTTGCTCAACAGTTGCGCCATCAGACACTATCACTTCTTGATCTGGCACTGCCTTATAGAGAACATGCTCTTGACCGTTAGTATCTTTAACTACCAGGCGTTCGCCATCAATTGTAAGCACGCCATTCTCTGGGGCGGTAATGACACCAAAACCAACTACTTGCTCTGCCAGCTTATTAGTAAACATCTGCCCAGCTTCGACTAACAATGTCTCAGCCGTCTGGAATTCGCCAGTCAATGGATCGCGATAATCGCTAACACTAATATCTTCAGCTGCTACACGCCCTGCAATCCGCTCAGATAATGGCTCAATGATGTACTTATCTTCACCGATATCACTGACATAAATGCCCGCAGTAGTTCCGCAGTCCTCTTCTCGCACAATAACATCTTGCGAAACGTCAACTAAACGACGCGTTAGGTAGCCTGAGTCTGCTGTTCGAATTGCTGTATCAGCTGCACCTTTGCGGGCGCCATGAGTAGAGGTAAAATATTCGAGAACTGTTAGTCCCTCATGGAAACTTGCCTTGATTGGCAACTCGATAGTCCTACCTGATGGGTCTGACATGAGACCCCGCATGCCACCTAACTGGGTAATCTGTGAGAAGTTACCCCTAGCACCCGACATGACCATCATATAGACAGGATTAAACTGATCCATGGACTCAAAGAGTGCCTTCTGCACATCAGAGCCAGCCTTAGTCCAAATATCAATGACATCCTTGTAGCGCTCATCCTCAGTCATCATGCCGCGGCTAAAGGCACGTTCAATGTCAGATACTTGTTTTTCAGCGTTAGCGAGAATCTCACTCTTAGCTTCAGGAACTGAAATATCGCTCATTGAAATGCTGATGCCGGAAACCGTTGCATACTTAAAGCCTAGCCGTTTGATATTATCAAGAATCTCTGTAGTGCGAGTAGAACCATGCTGGTCATAACAGCGCTCTAGGATCTTGCCCAAGAGCTTACGCTCAACCAGTTTGTTGACCTCTAACTTATGCGCATTACCAGGCTGGCTACGATCAACGAAACCTAGGTCCTGCGGGATATTTTCATTGAGGACAATACGCCCAAGAGTGGTTTTCTCCCGCAAAGTCCCTGGAACTAAGCGAACCCAAATAGGGGCATTAAGTGCTAGGGCACCTGCTTCATAGGCCATAATAGCCTCTTCACGGCTGGCAAAGCAGCGACCAGCCCCCACCCCTTTGTCGTCCTCAGTTGTCAGGTAATAAATGCCCAAGACCATATCCTTAGTAGGGGTTACTACCGGTCGACCATCTTTCGGGTTTAACAGGTTGTGAGCCGATAACATGAGTAACCTTGCCTCAGCTTGCGCCTCAGCTGAAAGGGGAACGTGCACGGCCATCTGGTCACCATCAAAGTCTGCATTATACGCGGTGCAGACCAAAGGATGAATCTTAATGGCACGCCCTTCAACTAAAATAGGTTCAAAAGCCTGAATTCCTAATCGATGCAAGGTGGGAGCTCGGTTGAGTAACACGGGGTGTTCCATAATTACTTCCTCTAACACGTCCCAAACTTCTTCGCGAACCCGTTCCACCATTTTTTTGGCACTCTTGATATTATGTGCATGCCCATCCTTAACCAGCTTCTTCATCACAAAGGGCTTAAATAGCTCTAAAGCCATCTCCTTAGGCAATCCGCATTGATAGAGCTTGAGCTCAGGTCCAACCACAATAACTGATCGCCCTGAATAGTCAACACGCTTTCCTAACAAGTTCTGACGAAAGCGCCCCTGCTTACCTTTGAGCATATCGCTTAAAGATTTCAGCGGCCGATTGCCTGGTCCGGTAACTGGGCGTCCACGACGTCCATTATCAATTAGAGCATCTACAGCTTCCTGTAACATGCGCTTTTCATTGCGCACTATAATATCAGGCGCACCCAGCTCTAGCAGACGTTTCAACCGATTATTACGGTTGATGACTCGCCGATACAGATCATTTAAGTCACAAGTGGCAAAACGCCCGCCATCTAACTGAACCATGGGGCGCAAGTCGGGTGGAATGACAGGAATTACATCTAGAATCATCCATTCCGGCCTGTTCCCAGATTTACGAAAAGCTTCTGCTACCTCTAGACGTCTAATAGCCCGTATGCGCCGCTGCCCGGTGGCACTCTCAAGCTCTTCGCGCAATTCCTTGACTAAAGCCTCAATATTGATCTGACGCAAGAGCTCCCTAACGGCTTCAGCACCCATACCGGCCCTAAATTGATTACCATACTTATCGCGGGCTTCACGATATTCAGTTTCAGTTAATATCTGCTTCAAAGAAAGACTTGTATCACCTGGGTCCAAGACTACATAGGAAGCAAAATATAGCACTCGCTCTAGCAGCCGCGGAGACATATCTAGTACCAATCCCATACGGCTCGGAATGCCCTTAAAATACCAAATATGGGAAACTGGGGCAGCTAACTCAATATGCCCCATACGCTCACGGCGTACCTTAGCTCGTGTAACTTCAACGCCACATTTATCGCAAACGATGCCTTTATAGCGCACTCGCTTATATTTACCGCAATTGCACTCCCAGTCTTTCGTAGGCCCAAAAATCCTCTCGCAGAATAGCCCTTCTTTTTCCGGCTTCAAGGTCCGATAGTTAATCGTCTCCGGCTTCTTAACTTCTCCCTTCGACCATTCGCGGATCAAATCAGGGGATGCCAAGCTAATTCTTATAGAACTGAACTCGTTGAGATCTAACAATGGCTGACTCTCCCTTCAATAGTAAAATAGCAGGTAATTGCACTAACTAATGTTTATAGCGTTAGTCTGTTACCGCATTTAACTAAGCCGCCTGACATGTGCAGCACAGGGGTATCTACCAGGCTACGCTAGTAGCCTGGTAGCAGTTACCTCCTTGGCAAGTTCTTCTAAACATCATCTTCCGATGATTTAGCCTTCCTAGTACGTTTGGGGCGACTACTGCCCGCATCCCCTTCTTTTGTGTCACTGTCAGATTCCAGACGAGTCCCGATAATGCGACTCAATTGCGCTAGCTTCTCTTCTAGAGTCAACTCTTCGGCCGCTTCTGGCGGTGTCTCTTTATCTGTTACTTCTTCCTCTTGCTTCTGTGCGGCGCGCTGCTCAGCCAATCCAGCAAAACGTTCGCTAAGCACCTTCGCCAAATGGGCGGGGTCTAAATCAGATTGGTCATCATCTGTGCTCTCTTCGCCCTTGTCGTCTATCTCTGATTCCAACTCAGCTTCTTCAGTATCAGCGTCAGGCTCAGGCGCCAGTAATTCTCGCTCACCTGATTGCTTGGGGGCCTCTTCTTCCTCGAGACCTTCCATATTCAAATTCAGCTCACGTACAGTATCACTGAAGTCTTCCTCGTACTCCCGAATCTCAATTTCCTCATGATTTTCGGTCAACACTTTGATATTCATACCCAAGCTTTGTAGTTCCTTAATTAGGACCTTGAACGATTCTGGCACACCTGGCTCAGGAACGTTTTCTCCCTTAACAATAGCTTCATAGGTGCGTACACGACCTACTACGTCATCAGATTTGACCGTCAGGATCTCCTGCAAGGTATAGGATGCACCGTAGGCTTCTAAGGCCCAGACTTCCATTTCGCCAAAACGCTGCCCACCAAATTGTGCCTTGCCACCCAACGGTTGCTGCGTAACTAGGGAGTAAGGACCTGTAGAACGAGCATGAATCTTATCATCTACCAGATG
>DIPA01000060.1:35117-35424 GCA_002427055.1 Firmicutes bacterium UBA5500
GTAGAACGAGCATGAATCTTATCGTCTACCAAATGGAACAACTTCAACATATAGATGTAGCCAACTGCAATCTCGTTATCAAAAGCTCTGCCGGTACGGCCATCGTAAACAACGCTCTTACCGGTACGGGAAGCACCTGTTTTCTCAAGGATATCCTCGATATCTCCACCGCTGGCCCCATCAAACACAGGAGTTGCGATATGAATGCCTAAGGCCTTGGCAGCCCAACCCAGATGCGTCTCCATAATCTGCCCGACGTTCATACGCGACGGTACACCTAATGGATTCAGCACTATTTCAATCGGGG
>DIPA01000060.1:35554-38662 GCA_002427055.1 Firmicutes bacterium UBA5500
CTCAATCGGGGTGCCATCAGCCAGAAACGGCATATCCTCAACAGGCAAGATACGAGCGACTACGCCCTTGTTTCCATGTCGCCCGGCCATCTTATCGCCCTCGGAAATCTTGCGTTTCTGAGCTATATAAACGCGAACTAACATGTTCACACCAGGTGGTAATTCATCACCAGCCTCGCGCAAGAATACACGCACATCTACAACTATGCCGGCTTCACCATGAGGGACCTTGAGAGAGGTATCGCGAACCTCCCGTGCTTTTTCACCAAAAATAGCACGCAGCAACCGCTCTTCGGCCGTCAATTCTGTCTCACCCTTAGGCGTAACCTTACCGACTAGAATGTCTCCGGCCCGTACTTCAGCGCCGATACGAATAATGCCACGATCATCTAGGTCCTTCAACATCTCTTCTCCCACGTTAGGAATATCGCGGGTAATTTCTTCTGGTCCTAACTTAGTATCACGCGCATCGGACTCGTACTCTTCAATATGAATGGAAGTAAATACATCTTCCATGACTAGGCGTTCACTAAGCAAAATAGCATCTTCATAGTTATAACCGCCCCATGGCATAAACGCGCACAGCACATTACGGCCAAGAGCTAATTCACCTTGGTCCGTGCTAGGACCATCAGCCAAAACTTGTCCTTTCTCAACGCGTTGTCCTTGCCGCACAATTGCGCGCTGATTGACACAAGTCCCCTGGTTAGAACGCTGGAATTTGTGCAGTTTGTAAGTATCAACTGCTCCTTCATCGTTACGAACTACAACCTCACGTGCCGTAGCCCGCGTGACTGAGCCTGACCGAGCAGCCACTACCAAGCTGCCGGAATCAAAAGCCGCCTTGGCTTCCATGCCAGTACCTACAAGAGGGGCCTCTGGACGCAAAAGAGGCACTGCCTGCTTCATCATGTTAGCGCCCATCAAAGCACGGCTAGCATCATCGTGTTCCAAAAATGGAATTAGCGTTGTGGAAATGCTAAATACTTGTTTAGGCGAAACGTCCATGTAGTCCACTTCTTGCGGTGGAACTAGCTTAACTTCGTCTTTGTAGCGAATGGTGACCCGTGGTTCGACAAACGTGAAGTCTTCATCAAGCACAGCATTCGCCTGTGCAACCACAAACTCATCCTCTTCATCAGCTGTGAGATACTCTATCTCTTCGGTAACACGACCTTGTTCCTTATCAACCACACGATAGGGAGTTTCAATGAACCCGTATGCATTGATGCGAGCGTAGGTACTAAGGTTACCAATCAAACCAACGTTAGGACCTTCTGGTGTCTCAATAGGGCAAATTCGGCCATAGTGAGAGTGATGCACGTCGCGCACCTCTACACCAGCCCGATCACGGCTCAAACCGCCAGGGCCAAGAGCGCTCAAACGCCTCTTATGCGCCAATTCAGCCAGAGGATTAGTCTGATCCATAAACTGTGAAAGCTGTGAGCTCCCAAAGAACTCTTTAATAGCAGCAACTACCGGACGAATATTAATTAACGCCTGCGGCGTGATCACATCAACGTCCTGAATTGTCATGCGCTCTTTAACAACTCGCTCCATGCGCGAAAGACCAATACGGAACTGATTTTGCAAGAGCTCGCCAATCGAGCGCAAGCGTCTATTGCCTAGATGGTCAATATCATCAACATTGCCAACGCCTTGCATGAGACACATCATGTAGTTGATTGCGGCAATAATATCATCGCGAGAGATATGCTTATCTTGACTCGACACGTAACGATCGGTCAGTACCACATCTTCTACACCACGTCTCGTTCTCAAAACAACCCGTTTGTCTGGCATTTCATCATAGGCAGCCTGAAGGATAGCAATATTCTCGTCATGCAACTCGCTACCGGCTGGCAACAAGACACTGCCAGCAGCTGCGTAGATATCGGTAGCCGTCTGGCGACCAAGAATAGCCTCTTGCCAAGTCGTATGGTAGAGCCCATTTCCTATGATTCTCACGCGAGTTTCGCGATCAATCTGCAGTTCAATCTCGTTAACACCAGCTGCTTCTAAACGCTCAGCAATACGCCTTGTAATGCGTTGCCCAGCCTCAACAATGACTTCTCCTTTAGCCACCAGCACTTCTCCAGGCGCTACTGGCGGCCGCGGATCGGTTAGCTTAACAGATGGTTGTAATAAGGTCTCTGTGGCAATAATGGTTTGTGCAGATACCCGATTTAAAACTCGTCGCTTCAATGATAATTTCTTATAAAGCTTGTAGCGACCTACATGCGCCAAGTCATAGCGCCTGGGATCAAAAAACAAGGATTGCAGTAAGGATTTGGCACTATCTACCGTTGGGGGTTCCCCAGGACGTAACCGCTTATAAATCTCAAGTAGTCCTTCGCTTTCGCTATCAGTCGCATCTTTGTCAAAAGTAGGTTGCAGGGGAGCGTCCTCACCAAAAACCCTGACTATTTCAGCGTCAGTACCATACCCTAATGCCCGCAGCAATACGGTCGCAGGTATTTTACGTGTGCGGTCAACCCGCACATAGATCACATCATTAGCGTCTGTTTCCATTTCTAACCACGCGCCGCGATTAGGTATTAGTGTAGCACCAAAAATCTTATGACCGTTACTGTCAATACTCTCAGAGTAGTAAGCACCGGGCGAACGAACTAGCTGGCTAACCACTACACGCTCTGCGCCGTTATAGATAAATGTCCCTTCGTCTGTCATCAGCGGGAAATCTCCCATGAAGACCTCCTGCTCCTTTACCTCTCCAGTCTCTTTGTTAACCAAGCGCGCCTTCACGCGCAGCGGAGCAGCAAAAGTGACATCCCGCTCTTTCGATTCTTCAACCGGATATTTGGGCTCACCAAATTGATAGTCCATGAATTCAAGCACTAAGTTACCAGTGAAGTCTGTAATAGGAGAAATGTCCCGGAAGGTCTCGGCCAACCCCTCCTCCAAAAACCACCGCATCGACTCCAGTTGAATCTGAATGAGATCCGGCATTGGAAGAACTTCTTCAATTTGGCCAAAAGATTGGCGAGTACGGAGTCCCGCTGGGATGGGTTTATACATTGACCTCTTCACCCCTTAACCCTAGTTAATCGCAGCTAGTACAAGCTGTCTATGTTTTCGCTGACGCGA
>DIPA01000125.1:0-230 GCA_002427055.1 Firmicutes bacterium UBA5500
GTTCTATTGTACCGATTTCGTTGCTGAGCCCCAATTTATGCTAACTATTCCTGGTCATTGGCAGCTCCAACCTGAACTTGCAAAACATCAGGGCAGTATGTTTTATCGTACTGTTTTTGACTGGCAGCCCACTCTAACTTGGCCAGTAACCAGGCTTTGCATTGGCGGCGCTTTCTATCAGACTACAGCATGGCTGAACGGAGAGCTACTAGGGCAACATGATGGTTATT
>DIPA01000125.1:304-801 GCA_002427055.1 Firmicutes bacterium UBA5500
CAGGGCAACATGATGGTTATTTCACCCCTATGAGCTGGGAGATTAGGCCAGAGCAATTGCAGCCTGTAGGCAATGTTTTAGCGATTAGACTAGATTGCCCACCACCTGGTACTACTTGGCGAGATATCGCGATTGGCATTTATGGAGACTGGGATTGTAAACCGGCAGAGGTAAATCCAGGTGGGATTTGGGGCGAAGTGGCTCTTGTAGAGACCTTCCGTGGTTATTTACAGCAGTTGCAGATAAACTCTCGCTTGACTGCTTGGAATTCTGCTCAAATTAGGCTGCAAGGAGATTTCGTTTGGCGTTCAGTTGCCAGTCAAGTTAAAGCTAGAGTTGTGCTTGCACCTAGGAATTTTGTTGGTAAAGCGATAACTCAGGATTTTTCCGTTTCGGCACAACCAGGGACTAATTCGCTTGATCTTAAGCTGAGTTTACCCGAACCAAAATTGTGGTGGACTTGGGATCAAGGCAACCCGAATCTCTACGATGTTACC
>DIPA01000125.1:894-3001 GCA_002427055.1 Firmicutes bacterium UBA5500
ACCCGAATCTCTACGATGTTACCCTCCAGCTTATCGATGAGCAAGGATGCGAGGTAGATAGTCAGGCTACTTATATAGGAATTCGCGACCTTGATTGGAAGAATTGGCGATTCTCTTTGAATGGGCGACGTATGTTCTTGAGAGGGGCTAATTATGGGCCTACCAGTTTCTATCCGGCAACCGTGACCCGCGAGGAGCTAGAGAGGGATGTAGAACTGCTTACTGAAGCTAATCTCAATTTCGTGCGGGTGCATAACCATGTTGCTTTACCAGAATTCTACCGCCTCTGCGCAGAAGCGGGACTGGCTATTTGGCAGGACTTCCCCTTAGATAAGAGATATGACCGTAATATTACTGGCATTGCTCTGCGTCAGATTCGGTCGATGGTAACGAGTTTGCATAATGAACCAGCTATTTGCTTCTGGTCATGTCATAATGAACCATATGCTACCCTTAGAAGCGAACGACGTGGTAGTATAGGGATAGGCAGTATACTTGGTCATGTGCTCATGAATATTAGGCCTAGCTGGAACAAAGATATTCTTGATCCACGTTTGCAGGAAGCCGTGCTGCAACTTGATCAAACGCGTCCGGTAATCGCGCATTCCGGAGTATTTGGCTTCTTGCGGGGCGGTTCGGCTACTAATCACTATCATGGATGGAATACAGCTGATTATCGTTCCTTAATAGTATCCAGCCGCCTCTTTCCGCGTATAATTCGTTTGGTGAATGAATATGGAGCTCAGGCGTTGCCAGATGATGCGGATTTCCTATCGCAGGTTTCGGAGATGGGAGGAATTTGGCCACATCTACACTGGAAGAAAATCCAGTCCAAGTTCTTGGCTATTACAGACGTATTACATGAGCATGTTTCACCCGAGGATTATCCTGATATAACAAGTTACGCGCACGCAACACAGCGTTACCAGGCTGAGCTCCTGCAATTCTACCACGAGTTCTTGCGTAGACATAAGTATAAACCCTGTGGTGGAGCTGTGTTATTCTATTTTGCCGATGCTATGCCACTAATTTCATGGTCAATTGTAGATGCTAAGCGTCAACCAAAGTTGGCTTACCAGGTTACCAGGCGGGCTATGCAACCAGTTCAGGTCATGATTGATTGGCCGAAGCGATGTTTTACTGCCGGCGAGAAGTGGCGTACGCCAATATACGTTGTGAATGATCTCTCACGCCCTTTACCAACAATGGGCCTTACTTGGCAACTTAGCTCAAATGAGCGAGTTCTGTTGCGCGACCGAGGAGTGGCCGAAGCGGAAGCAGACGCAGTTTCGCGTGTAGGAACAATGGTTCTACCTATTCCAGAAGATTTAGAAGCAGGTATGTGTGAACTGAAACTCGAATTAATGCTTAGCTTAGCTAATAACCAAACCATTAAGAACGAGTATGTCATACGCGTACAGTCTTAACTACTGAAGTTATCCGCCACTGAGCGATAACGATAATATGAAACAGGAGGCAGACAGCATGAAGACAAACGTCGACAAACTAGCAATGGTCAGTGTACAGGGGGAAATTACTAATCCCAGAATGCCAGTCTATAAGGTTTCTGCATTTGGTGAACCGGTAGTTCTTCCGGGAACGGGTGGCATCACTTACAATATTCAGGTTGGTGACAGCTGCATGGGGTTACAGGTTGACCATGTGGAGCCAGGTGTAACTATCAAAAACTTCAATGAGATGGAAAATGCCGGAGTTACCACTTTGGCTTGTGTTGGTAACCAGGCAAGAGTTGTTAGCGGCGAGGCAAAAGGGGCTCTAGGTTTTGTTACAGGCACTCACGGGGGCTGCGAGCATACTATCTTGTATTTCGCTCAGGAAGATTTGGAAAAAATGGCAATCGGCGATAAGATTCTGATCAAGAGCTTTGGTACAGGCTTGAAGATCGATGACTGCCCAGAAGTAACAGTAATGAACTTAGATCCCGGTTTGCTGGAGAAGCTGGGTGCTAAAGTAGCTGATGATGGTGTATTAGAAGTACCTGTTGCTGTCGAGGTTCCTGCTTACCTGATGGGTTCCGGTATCGGTTCTTCAACCGCCTATCGTGGCGACTATGATATCATGACAGCCGATCCTGAAGCATATAAGC
>DIPA01000125.1:3100-8184 GCA_002427055.1 Firmicutes bacterium UBA5500
AGATCCTGAAGCATATAAGCAGTTTAATCTAGGCAAGCTACGCTTTGGCGATATCGTTGCCTTACGTGACTGCGATACAACCTTTGGCCGTGGTTATCTCAAGGGTGCTGTTACTATCGGTGTGATTGTGCATAGCAACTGCGTTTTAGCAGGGCACGGACCTGGTGTTGTTACTGTGATGGTTAGCAGCACTGGTAAGATCCGTCCACAGTTAGTAGAGAAAGCCAATATTGCTGACTACATGGGTGTCGCGCGCAAATAGCGTTTTTTGGCTGGAAAAGCTATCTGCCCCTAGCTAGGGCAGATAGCTTTTTATTATTATCCAAATTCGTTTGGTATTACCTAAACATCCACACTTTAACGGCTTGTAGAGGAGATAAGTTGAGTCGTGGGGCAGCATGCTAAAGGTGAAGACAAAAATATAATTAGCTGTCAGGAAGAGGTGGTTAGTATGGTCACAAGTTGTAAGTGGCAGCAGATGAAACTGCTGGCACCAGAAGGAAATGCTAGCAAGATAGTCTATCTGATAAGTCAGTTCGGTCGCCAGCGCATAGAATCAGCTGGCAAAACTGTTACTACGGACTTCAGAACACAGGCGTCGCGCTTAGAATTCGTGACTATCCAAGAGGCCTTACTGGCTCAACGTCCACCGCAAGAGGAAGAGCTGACGGCTCAGTTCTTAAGATGTGAGGAAGAGTTACTAGAAGGTTCTATGCGGCTCAAAGGGCCTTTTGAAAAAGATAACATTAGCCGGGTTGAACTCGTAGTAGTTCCTTTTAGCGTTTTTTACTTTTCTTTTTGGTTGAAGGAAGCAGGAGATCCAGTAGTCGCTGCAATTCCAGTTAGTTTGTTTAATGGTTCCGTTGCCTATAAGCTGATTGCACTTATGCGTCAGTTTCCTTTAACCGCAACAGGTATTTCGACAATTGTTGCACCAAATTTCAGTCTTGAGGAGGCCTTTGAAGCAGCTACGGCGACGGTTGAGTTTGTGCTTAGTAACGCGGAGACTGGTAAGTCAAGCTTGGTTTGGTGCGATACAGCTCTGACTAATGAACATCATTGCCGTACTTATGAACAAAAAGATGGCGCTTTTACCTGGGAATATCTGCAATGGGACGAAAACAAACATCAGGTGTTAGGTGTTCTACCGGTTGAATATGTCAGTACTGCACTAGTACTGGTCCCTCACGTAATTCTAACTTTGCGCGAGCCGGTTCAAGGAACTACTTGTGGATTACTAGACCCGGTGCTACAGAATGTCTATTTGCTAGCACACGATGTCTCCACTAAGGAACCATAAAGCGAGCTCATGCTACGGAGCTCGCTTTAGCTGTAGGCTATAGCTCTAGCTGCCTTTTGGCTGCAGCTTCTTAGCTATGTTGGTAATCTCATCAAAGAAACCGGTGATAGGCTCACCACGACTGATACGGCTTGCCAAGTTGCGAATGCGAGTTACGAGGTCGGGATCTGATGTCACCCAGACTTCTGCCAATTCAGGCATCTGGCGCTTTGTATCTGCACTAATACGCGTCTTAAGAGCGTTTTCTTTGTCGGCAGTTAGTTTGTCACGTAAGTCAACCCCGACCATGGCCACGTTGCCAACGACTAATGCATAGCTTGTTTTGACTTCAGGCATGGCATTAACGATCTTGATTACTCTGTCTGCTGCAGTAGGTTGTACTGTCGATTGCGGCGTGGGAGTTATCGGGTTTGTGGGAGTCGGTGTTGGTGTTGGGCGTCTGAAGGGCATGCACCCAGCCAAACTAGCAATAATGAGCATAACAACAAGAGAAAAAATAAACTGTTTCCGCATGGGCCAGCCTCACCTCCTTTAGGTTTATGTTTCCCACAGCTCGAGGCGAACATGTTGCCAAAAAATGAATCCCTATCTTGATGCTGGTTAAGAAACGTGCAAGGAAACATTCTCTATCGTATAATAGGGGTAATCGTTTGACTTGTAGAGGTGAATGATGGATAATTTACGCATTTTAGCCACAAACGACGATGGAATTCTAGCTGATGGGTTGCAACAGTTAGTTGAAGAGTTGAGCCAGATTGCCTCAGTTTTGGTGGCAGCGCCTGACCGAGAGCGTAGTGCTACTGGGCATGCTATTACAATGTTTCAACCGTTAAGAGCAAAGGCCACCGAAGTTCCCGGCGCTGAGGCGGCCTATGCTATTAGTGGAACTCCTGCTGATTGCGTCAAGTTAGCAGTTGATATGCTATTCCCCAAGCAAATTGATCTGATCGTTTCTGGGATCAATCGAGGTGCCAATCTAGGCACAGACGTGCTTTATTCAGGGACGGTGTCAGCAGCACTGGAGGGGGTTATGCTTGGGCTACCAGCAATTGCCTTCTCTTTGGCTGAAGTAGCCGCCCCAGATTTCAAACCTGTGGCTAGTTTAGCAAGGAACTTGATCGAGACTATGTGGCAAAAGACTTGGCCAGCCGACACCTTGCTGAACATCAATGTGCCTCAAGTTTCAGAAGATCTTAAAGGCATAAAAGTAACTACTCTTGGACACATACGTTACAATAATCCGATTCTAGAGCGTGAAGATCCCTGGGGCGGTACTTATTATTGGCTGGCTGGTCAAGTTCCAGAGAATAATCATGTGGAGCCGTCTGACGTTTGGGCAATAAATAACGGGTATGTATCTTTGACCCCGATTCAGTTCGATTTGACCGATTATAGGTTGCTGGACACCATTACTAGTTGGAAGCTGCAGTTACCAAAAAACGGGGGGAGATAAGAGATGTCTGCAGAGGGAAAGCCAGAAGTGGGAGAGAGCTTAACACCACCAGACAGGCTAACCGTTTTGGCCAGTAAACGCATTGCTGCTCATCCAGAGTTATACAAAGTCATCGATATGTGTAACCGCACTTTGCGTGATTATGGTGTAGTGTTTGGATTGAGCAAAAACGGAGATCAAATGATAGTGACCATTTACGAAGCTTGAATGAGAGTCCCCCTGTATGGAGATGCAGGGGGTTGTTGTTTTACTCGGCTTTTATGGTTTACGGCTTTTTTTTGCTCCATGAATTGACCGTAGTACTGGACGTGGAGTAAGCGTCGCGTAAGCGTTACCATGGGCCTCTTCTAGAATGCCTAATTCTTCTGCCATTTCAAGTTGCCAGCGCTCCAAGTCTACTGTCATTTGCTCGCCACGTTTTGGCGGGTTGTTTCTCATCATTTTCGCCTCCAGTTATGTCTAGTGTGCATCGATCACAGATACTACATGCATGGTGTAAAAACCAACCTGCAATTTTACTCACTTGAGGCAGGTTACTGCGGTTAAATGTCGAAATAAGTTAAAGAGTTCAAGTTTCTAAACCGCAGTTGTTTTTTTGCAGTTTTGAACAATGGAAGGAGGATTTGTACTTGCAGACAAGAGATTTTTTACGGCAGATGGTCGAAGCAACCGGTGTATCCGGTTCTGAATGTCAGGTAGCAGACCTCGTTAGCCAAGTCTATGGCGAAGTTTGCGACGAAGTGCAGAGAGACGTCTTGGGCAACGTAATCGGTCTCAAAAGAGGCGAAGGCGCTGGCAAACGTCCGACTATCATGTTAGCGGGACACATGGATGAAATTGGTCTCATGATT
Source organism: Firmicutes bacterium UBA5500 (assembly GCA_002427055.1). GTDB lineage: Bacteria > Bacillota > UBA994 > UBA5500 > UBA5500 > UBA5500. The sequence continues at coordinate 6,705 of DIPA01000125.1, forward strand.
ACTAAAATTGACGAGAAAGGTTTTCTCAAGTTCACACAGGTGGGTGGGGTAGATCAGCGCACATTGGTATCTCAAGAGGTCATTGTGCATGGCCGAGAAGACGTGATTGGTATTATTGGCCTCAAGCCACCACACCTAATGTCACCAGAAGATCGTGGGAAAGCTGTTCCTATGCAAGACCTACTGATCGATGTTGGCTTGCCTGTGGAACGGGTAAGAGAGCTAATTAGCGTGGGCGATGTTGTCACTGTGAATCGCTCTTTCATGGAACTAGGTAGCGATATCGTTAGTTGTAAGGCAATGGATGATCGTGCTGCTGTTGCGGTCATCTATGAGTGCTTGTCTGAACTAAAGAAATTACGCCATACGGCTGATGTTTATGCCGTGGCAACTACCCAGGAAGAGGTTGGTCTGCGCGGTGCAACGGTTAGTACATATGGTATTAATCCAGATATCGGTATAGCTCTTGACGTTTGTCATGGTGCTATGCCTGGGGTGCCAGAACAAGACACTGCGCCAATGGGCAACGGCCCTAGCATAGCTTTTGGTGCTAATATACATCCAAAAGTATTTGAACAAGTGACTAAAATTGCCAAGGAATATAACATTTCATATACACCACGTCCTGTTCCTGCTGGCACCGGCACTGATCTATGGGCGATGCAGGTAGTACGTGCAGGTATTCCGACGGCTCTCTTGTCAATACCATCGCGTTATATGCATACGTCAGTCGAAACTGTGAGCATGACTGATGTCAAATTGATGGGGCGTCTGCTAGCTCTGTTCATCGCTAGCGTTGATGCCGCTTTTGTGGAGGGATTGCTATGCTACTAAAGAAACTCTCCGAGGCTTTTGGACCTTCAGGGTATGAACAAGAAGTACGTGCAGTATTAGAAGAGGACCTAAAAGACTATGTTAGCCAGTGGCAGCGCGATGCTTTGGGCAACCTAATTGCCTGCAAACCGGCTGCTACTGGACCGCGCGTTATGATAGCTGCGCATATGGATGAAGTTGGCCTAATGATAAACTATGTAGATGATGCCGGTCTCTTGCATTTTCGTGAGATCGGCTTGGATGACCGAGTTCTCGTTTCTAAACCAGTTCTCATTGGCAAGCAGCGTATTCCTGGTGTCATTGGCGCCAAAGCAATCCATTTGCAGAAACCAGACGAACGCAAACAGGTAATCCCATCTAGATCCTTATTCATCGATATTGGAGCCAAAACTAAAGAGGAGGCTCTTGAGCGAGTCAAGATTGGCGATTACGTTATTTTTGCTACTAAGTTCGGTGAATTCGGCACGGGGATGGTTAAAGGTAAGGCCTTTGATGATCGGTCTGGCTGCTATGCTTTGGCTGAGATACTAAAAGAAGATTATAGCATCCCGCTTTACGGTGCCTTTACAGTGCAGGAGGAAGTTGGCTTAAGAGGGGCAGGGGTAGCTGGCTATGCTATCGCCCCTGATTTAGCTATCGTTCTTGC
>DIPA01000125.1:8286-8607 GCA_002427055.1 Firmicutes bacterium UBA5500
ATCGTTCTTGAGGGCACGACTTGCCATGATTTATCAGGTGCGGATGAGCATGCATATAGCACTGTATTAGGTGGAGGACCGGCTATTTCGTTCATGGATAGTTCCTCCATTGGCAATAAGGCCTTGATTCATGAACTGGTTAGAATAGCAGAAGAGAACAATATCCCTTATCAGCTCAAACGCTCCGTAACTGGCGGCAACGATGCAGGCCGTATTAGTCTTAGCCGAACTGGTGTTCCGGCGGTTGTTATCTCCATACCGTGTCGTTATATTCACTCACCGGTTTCCGCATTAAAACTGTCTGACTTAGAACATACCATT
>DIPA01000125.1:8790-12306 GCA_002427055.1 Firmicutes bacterium UBA5500
GTTAAGCTATTCTTGCGTAGTGTAGAAGGAGGTTTTCGGGTATGAAAGAACTAATCAAACGTGTGGTTGAGACTTATGGTCCTTCTGGCAGTGAGGAATGTATAAGAGATCTTATTAAGCAAGAAATAACGCCTTACGTTGATGAGGTGCAAGTTGACGCTTTAGGCAATCTGATTGCCATCAAGCGTGGCGGTGGCAAGAAATTAATGCTGGCCAGCCATATGGACGAGATTGGTGTCATGGTAACTCATATTGACGAAAATGGCTTCTTGCGTTTTTATAGCGTAGGCGGGCTATCCCCCTTTAGCTTGATAGGTAACCGCTGCTATTTTGCCAATGGTACTGTTGGTGTTTTTGGTATGGAGAAGCTAGACGAAATCAAGGACTTGTCGATGAAGAAGATATTTATCGACATAGGAGTAGACAGTAGAGAAGAGGCACTAAAGAAGGTTAGTTTAGGTGATACAGCTGCAATTAAGCGCGAGTTTAATGACCTAGGTAATCGCCTCGTCTCTAAGGCAATGGATAACCGCGTGTCTTGTGCTGTACTTATTGAGGCTTTAAAACAAGTGCAGAATCCGGTTTATGACATTTACGCCGTCTTTACTACGCAAGAAGAAGTAGGGCTACGTGGTGCTCGTGTTGCTACCTTCGGTATTACTCCGGATGTCGGCATCGCCATTGATGTGACGCGTACAGGAGATACTCCGAAGAGCGCAACCATGGATGTCTGTTTAGGCAAGGGGCCTACTGTCAAAGTGCGTGACTCAAGTGTGCTTTGTACACCGGCAGTGCGTCGTCATATGGAACAGGTTGCCAAAGCTAACGGTATCCCTTATCAGCTAGAAGTACTAGAGGCTGGTGGTACTGACGCCGGCGCTATCCAATTGACCAAGAGCGGCATTCCTGCAGGTGTCATGAGTATTCCTTGCCGCTATGTTCATACGGCATCCGAGATGGTCGACTACCGTGATGTTGAGCAAGGGGTACGTCTGATAGTAAAGTTGATGGAGACAGATTATCAGGGCTAAAGAGCATAACTTATTAGTTATTGTAGACAATGGGTAATCTAACTAGGAAGGCCAGCGAGACTGGCCTTTCTTAGTTAGTTGTTAGGGCTTACGGGGCAGGATATTGAGCTAGTATGGCGAATGAAAACCAAAGGAATGTACTCATTTGCTTTGACATACGTCTAGTACGAGGCATTAACAATCATATCGTTGTGGCTGTGGAAACTGAGACGAAGGGGAGTAGGTTGCATGGAAGAAAGGCAGAGGGTCAACCGCACCAGGCACTCTCGTTGGGGTATTATTGCCCTTGTGCTTTTTGTTTTCTTGGCTGGTGTATTGTTTGGAACTAACGTACGCAGCTTAGCGCATCGTTTGGGCTTTAATATGGTTGATAATTCATTCGCTAAGCTGGAGGCTGTATATACTTGGGTCAAGAACTACCATGTTGATCCGGAAGCCTTGGACCCATCGCGAGCAGTAGAAGACGCTATACGGGGCATGTTACCGCATGTGGATGGCGGCTATACAAGATATGAATCAGCTGATGAAGCTGCTGAGTTCAATAAATCTACCATAGAAGGTACGTATACTGGCGTTGGCATTCAGTCTAAACCCCCAACGACAGGAGAAATGGAAGTTGAAATTGTATTTCGTGGCTCTCCGGCCGAAGCTAGCGGGGTAAAAGTTAGGGACAAAATCATCGCCGTTGATGGTCAAGCCATAAAGGGAATGACTCAGCTGGATATCAATCAACGTATTCGTGGTGAGGCAGATACTGAGGTTACACTAACCATCATCCGCGATGGAGAACCTGCTCCGCTTAATGTTTCGATTAAGCGGGGGGTAATTGCATTGCCAGTGGTTGATCACTGGGTTGATGGTGAGGTTGGAGTAGTAGCCATGTATCGCTTTACAGAAACTGCGCCGGGGCAGTTGCAAGAAGCAATTCTAGCCCTTAAGGAGCAGCAGGTTTCTGCCATTTTGTTTGATTTGCGTTCTAACGGTGGCGGTCTGCTCTATAGCGCACAGGAAATAGTTGATTTCTTCCTCCCAGCAGATAAAGTCATAGTACGTCAAGTTGATCGCTCTGGTGCAGAACAAGTGTTGAAAACTAGGCAACAAGCAATTTGGGATGGCCCACTAGCTATCCTGCTCAATAGTGCGAGTGCGTCGGCCTCTGAAGTAGTGGCAGGTGCCCTGCAAGATCATGAGCGTGCAGTCTTGCTGGGAGAAGTATCTTTTGGCAAAGGAACGGTGCAAGTGCCTTATCAGATGACAGATGGCTCACGCCTCTGGATCACCCAATATCGTTATCTGACTCCTGCAGGCAGGGACATCAATAAAAAGGGCCTCACACCTGACGTTAGTATTGAACAACCCGAGGATACCAAGGTAGACATACAGCTAGAACAAGCTGTAAAATACGTTAAGGAAAACCTAATTCGGCGTTAATCTACGATCTATAGAAGGAGGGGTGATGAATGAGCTGGAGCGATTTTTTGCTAGGAATAGTGCTTGCGATCGGGCTCCTATATCTGTTTTACTTGGTAGACAAAACCTTCGCCTATCGTAAACAGAAACTTGGTTTCTGGTCACATTTGACGACAACCGGCTTTTTTCCCAAACGAATGGTTGCTTATTTGGGTATCTGGCTATTTGTTCTGATTTTGCTTTATGTGATGACGCCAACTATGACGCCTGATTCGTTGTCCTATAATTTCGTGCAATCGGTATTTAGGCTGTCCATTTACCCTTTCTTTGGGTTAGCCATAATTGTGGTCATTGTCTTGCTAAAGATAGCTATCTTCCCGGAGAAAGAGGATCCTGACCGCCATATTTTCTAAAGCAACCCTAGAGAAGATATACCGAAGACAGATGGAGGAGCGCTGTGAGTCCAAAGCTTATCTTGCTTGTTATTGCTGCCTACTTATCAGGGAGTATTCCTACTGCATATATCGTTGGTAGACTGAAAGCCGGTATCGACATTACGCAACACGGCAGTGGTAATGTAGGGGGAACAAATGCCCTACGAGTGCTTGGTTTGGGACCCGCCCTTTTGGTGGCCATGATAGATATTAGTAAAGCTTTGCTACCAACCCTACTAGCTAAGAAGTTATTTGTGGTTGAAATTTGGCCGGCGTTAGTCGTAGCCTTAGCCGCTATTCTTGGCCATAACTACTCGGCCTATCTACGTTTGCGCGGTGGCAAGGGTATTGCCACTACCATTGGAGCTTGTCTTGTGCTTTTTCCCAGTCAGGTTCTCTACTTACTGCCATTAGCGCTGGCTGTTGTTTTTCTTACTCGATACGTTTCACTGGGCTCGCTCGCTTTGGTGACGTCTTTACCTCTATTACTCATCTATCAGCGTGCGACACCAGTAGAGGTTTGTTTTGCACTAGCTGTTGCCTTGCTTGGTATTTGGCGTCATCGTGCTAACATAGCACGTTTGCTTACTGGGACCGAAAATCGTCTGGGTAGTAAAAAGTAAAGCATGGAACAAAAACCG
>DIPA01000125.1:12482-13126 GCA_002427055.1 Firmicutes bacterium UBA5500
TGGGTCTATGCTTAACAACTTAGCAATAAGCGGCAGAAGGCCGCCGGTGATTTTGGCTAAGACAACGGTAGCAAACAAGGTAAGGCTGACTACTAGTGCAACCGGAATGGACGATTTTTCAATGAAACTGATACGTATGAAATTAACGGCAGCTAATGCCAGGCCCACAAATGCGCTGACAAGAAGTTCGCGTTTGAACACTTTAAGCCAATCGCCCTGGCTGATTTCTCCTAGTGCCAAGCCACGAATTATCAATGTGGAAGATTGAGAGCCCGCATTGCCCGCAGTGTCCATCAACATTGGGATGAATATGGTTAATGCCACAAGCTGCCCCAGTAGGTCTTCATAGTGTTTGATGATCTGACCCGTAAACGTTGCCGAAAGCATCAGTACTAGTAGCCAAGGCAAGCGTTGCTTGGCGAGTCTAATGATAGTGGTATCTAGATAGGGAGCCTCATTAGGTGTCATCCAGCTCATCTTCTGCATATCTTCTGTCGCCTCGTCGTCAACAACGTCAAGCACATCATCCGCAGTCACAATACCCTTAAGCAAACCTTTGTCATCGACAACCGGTAAGGCAAACAGATGATAGCGGCGAAACAGATCGGCAACTGCTGCTTGGTGATCGTGCTCGTGCACTTTCA
>DIPA01000125.1:13267-14480 GCA_002427055.1 Firmicutes bacterium UBA5500
CATGATATCGATAACTTTGGCCTGAGGAGCAGCCAAAACTAATTCGCGTAATGAGAGCACCCCCATGAGTTTTTGTTTATGGTCGGTGACGTAAACATAGTAAGCCGTTTCCGCTTCTTGCGCATCGTGCCTAACGATCGCCAGCGCTTCTTCGCTCGTCCACTCTGGACGCACAGCTAGGAACTCGGTTGCCATCAGACCGCCAGAAGACTGAGCCGCATAAGCTAATAACTCTCGCACTGCGGTTGTATCAGTAGAGAGAGCCTGCAAAAGGATTTCTCGGGTTGCCTCAGGCATGGCGTTTAACAGGTCTGTTCGATCATCACTAGGCATTTCGCGGACGGCTGGAGCCATCATTTCCTTTGGCAAGAGCGACAGGGCATGCCAAGCTGTATCAATATCCCATTCTTCGAGCATCTGTGCAAGATCATGTATGCTCATGATCCGCAGAACGGCAGCTAGACGAGCATCATCTAGCGAGGCTAGAACCTCAGCGACATCTATTGGAGGTAGTTCTGCCATTAGTGCACTGACTTCACTCGGACTGTTTAGCAAGCGCTCTTTCCAACAACCAAACTCAGACATTAGGTTCAGCTCTCTTTCTTTGGCGCAAAAAGCTTCCCATAATAGGGTTACCATTCGGGCGTTCACCTAGCAAAAAGACATGCTTTTCACATCCACTATATGGTTCTATTTCGAGAGCTGTTTTCAGGAAATAAAAAAACGAGAGTTAGTTAAGACTCTCGTTGAAATCAATATATGGCAGGGGCGGCAGGACTTGAACCCGCAACCGACGGTTTTGGAGACCGCTACTCTACCAATTGAGCTACACCCCTGCGTCGCAAGAACAATTATAGTATAGGATGCGCAGATCGTCAAGCGCCAGGGATTGTAATTATTGTAATGTATAGGAAACAGATTAGCTACGATAGGCTAAGATCTGTTTGTCGTGGACACAATAAGCTTGAAAAAGTAAACTAAGGAGGGAGACTAGATGCCTGAACTTGGCAGCCCCCAGTTGACTAGTAAAGAACTCAGTATGATTGAGGACCAGTTAGCACATGAACAGTTAGCCATCGCCAAATTGCAGGCCTACTCTGAGCAGGCTACCGATGCCGAAGTGCAGCGACTTTGCGAAGCTGGAGCAAGAAAACACCAATCCCACTATGATACATTGCTTAAACACCTTAAGGCAAAAGAAATAGGACGGGAG
>DIPA01000096.1:0-831 GCA_002427055.1 Firmicutes bacterium UBA5500
ACTCCGTCCCCCTGTCCTAGCTAGAACTCGCAGTTACCAGGAGTGCGGGGGCAGGGGAGAACGTCGCGAATGTTAGAGACACCGGTCATGTACATGATGAGACGCTCGAAGCCCAAACCAAATCCGGAGTGTTTGACTCCGCCATATTTGCGGAGCTCTAAGTACCACCAGTAGTCCTCCATAGCAAAGCCCATTTCTTCGATGCGTTGTTTGAGCTCATCGTAGCGCTCCTCACGTTGGCTACCGCCTACCAGTTCTCCAACGCCAGGAACCAGTAGATCCATAGCTGCCACAGTACGTCCATCGTCATTCTTGCGCATATAGAATGCCTTGATTTCCCGTGGGTAATCGGTTACGAACACAGGTCTCTTAAACACTTGTTCAGCTAGGTATCGCTCATGCTCAGTCTGCAGATCAATGCCCCACTCAACTGCGTATTCAAACTCGCGGTCAGCCTGTTTCAGTAACTCAATTGCTTCAGTATAAGTGACGTGGCCGAAGTCGGAATCAACTACGTTCTGTAGACGGGCCAAGAGACCTTTGTCCACAAATTGATCAAAAAAGGCAAATTCCTCTGGAAGCTCTGCCATGGTGTAACTCAGAACGTATTTAAGCATTTCTTCAACAACATTCATGTTATCCTCGAGATCAGCAAAGGCAATCTCCGGTTCTAACATCCAAAACTCGGCTGCATGTCGACCCGTATGTGAGTTTTCTGCCCGGAAGGTCGGGGCAAAGGTATAGACATTGCTATAAGCTAGGGCGAAAATCTCAGCCTCTAGTTGCCCGCTAACAGATAGGCCAACTTCTTTACCAAAGAAATCCTGGCTA
>DIPA01000096.1:986-4564 GCA_002427055.1 Firmicutes bacterium UBA5500
CTGGCTAAAATCGACCTCGTTGGCAGCTGTGCGTGGAACGTTCATTAGGTCAAGTGTAGTAACATGGAACATCTCGCCGGCACCTTCTGCGTCGCTACTGGTAATGATCGGCGCATGTACATAGACGTAGCCCCGCTCTTGGAAGAAACGATGCAAGGCGTAAGCTGCTACAGAACGCACCCGAAAGACGGCTGAGAAGAGGTTTGCGCGTGGACGTAGATGAGCTATTTCGCGTAGATATTCGAGTGAGTGCCGCTTTTTTTGCAACGGGTAGTCTGAGTCGGAAGTAGCCTCAACCGAGATTTCGTTGGCGTGAATCTCAATCGGTTGCTTGGCATCTGGCGTCGCCACTACCCGGCCTTGCACAGTGATAGCCGTTGAAATTGGTAGCTTGCTAATCTCATTGAAGTTCTCAATCTTTTGGCCGAAAACGATCTGTAAGTTCTTAAAAAAACTACCATCGTTAAGTTCGATAAAACCAGTGGATTTAGAGGCGCGCAACGTTCTTACCCAACCTTGCACCTTCACCTCTTGCCCGACGAAATCGTCGGCTTGACGATAGATGGATTTAATGCTAACTAGGCTCATATTGACTCCTCCTTATACGAAAATAAGCCCTTCGTCCTGTATGGGACGAAGGGCCAACTCGCGGTGCCACCCAAATTACCTGCAGAACAAACGGCAGGTCAACTTTTCAGCGATAACGGGCTTGCCCGTCCGGTACTACTCGCGCGGTACGCTTTTGAGCGGAGGCTCCAGGGTGTTCTTCACTACAAGCCGTTGCACTGGGCTCCCACCTTGCCCCAGCTCTCTGTGGCTGTACTTGTAGCTACTCTTCCTATCATCGCAGTTGCATTTGTAAATGACTATATCCGATTGCGTTCATGCTGTCAACGGGAATTGTCAGGTTGCTTCAGCTTGTTGGTGTGCTAGTGAGATATGCTTTTTTTAACATATACTAAATCTATCAAAAATTATAGCAGGAAAAAGGAACCCGAGTGGCAAACATAGCTCATAGTGGGCAGGTGGGAGGTGAGGCATTGGTTGGAGCTATCTTAGGAATATCTTTGCAGTCCAAACAAACTGCAATCATAGATGCACTAGATACAGTGTATGTAATCGCCACCGACGAGCGAACTGAGCTGTTGGCACAAGTTGTTGAGTTGCAGCCGGAGGTATTGATACTAGACGCCTATCATGGGAGTGATCAAGAACTTCTGTCAGTCTACCGGAAAAAGGTGCCATGGGGGTACGTAGTGCTCATTTGTCAGCAACAAAGTGACCTAATACTCGCTTCCGAAGTTGATGAGATTTGGCCGATCGCCGCCTTAGCGATGGACAAGGTTAGACTACTCATGCAGTTATCCAAGTTTAATCGCTATCGATGTTCAATGAACGCTAATTGTAAGCTGGCAGACATTGAGGAGAATTGTCATTGTGCTTGCCACAAGGGGTTAGATCGATTCTTTGTTGACAGTAGACGTTTCATATCTCCTGGTGCTTGGGGAAGGAAAGTACTTGAGCAATGGGATTTTGTGCTGCAGCATATTGCACACGTATTGGATCTGGCTGCTATTCTTCCTTGGTCTTACCGATTTCCGGAAGAGATCAGAACGGTTAATGTGGACAAGCCTATGGCCGCTTCCCAGATGCACTTGCTAGAGGGGGTAGCATCTAGTTTAGTTGGTAGCAATGTACAACTAGTGTCTTTACGTGCTGGCAGGGTGTGGTTGCTATCGGTACAGTTTGAAGGCGTCCTCTTTCCCTTAGCAGCGGTCTTGGGCAAAAGCCAGACGGAGCAATACACAGAACAGGTGGCGGACAGGGTATATCATGCTGCAAGTTCAAGGGTTTGTTTATCTACGGATACTGTTTCGCACTTATTATCTGATACTCTTTGTCAGGCTGTAGAGGTATTAAGCCGCGAGTATTCCGTTGCTTTGCGCTCCTACAGACAGTGCGTATTCTGCCGCGAGTTTGTCACCGACAAGGCATATCATTATGCTGTTTCTACAGCAACTGCGCTAGGCATAGTCTTGCTTGATGCAGAGCATAATGTGATATTTGCTAATGACCTAGCTATTAAGCTATTGACTAGTGATGACCAGGTAGCCAAAGCTGTAATGGTTACTCCGCGAATTCCACAAGAGGCGCTTGATAAGGCTTTAGCTTTAGGGAATGCGGACACCAGAGTGAAGATCACTTTGCCGTCTTCCGGAGGCAGACGAGTGGTTGTTTTTGCCGCTAGAGCTCTGAGTGAGCAGGGTGAGATACTCGGCTATGCCCTAACGATGCAGGAGGACACAGAGGTGGAAGACTTACGAGGAGAGGCTCGTTTACGTGAAAGATTGGCTGCGATAGGGGAATTAGCTGCCGGCATGGCCCATGAAATCCGCAATCCCCTTACGTCTATTCGAGGATTCATGCAGTTACTGAAGCAAAGATTGCTGGCTGTAGGTATGGGAGCAGAAACTCTCTATTCGGACTATGCTCTGGAAGAGATTGACCGCGCTAATACCATAATTACCGACTTTTTGACTCTAGCCAAGCCCAAGGAGGAAATCTGGTTACTGATTGATATAAACGAATTGCTGGACAAGATGTTGCAGCTGGTTGAAAACCAGGCGGTCTTGAGAGGGGTATGCCTAACGTGGCAGTTTACAACCAATCTGCCAAAGATTAAGGGCAAAGCGGATGCTTTGGTGCAAGTATTTCTTAATATCATTGCTAATGCATTACAAGCTACCCCGAAAGGCGGTTCTATTCATATTACCACAAGTCAACTTGATGATAATATGCTTATTGTCAGCATTCAGGACACTGGTAACGGTATGAGTTCGACAGTAAGAGAGCGCATTTTTGCACCTTTTTATAGCACCAAGGAGGGTGGCACCGGCTTAGGGCTCGCTCTGTGTCGGCAAATAGTAGAAGAACATAATGGAGAAATTCAGGTCACGAGTGCTCTCGGTGAAGGTAGTTGTTTCTCAGTTCTGCTTCCTATTGCGTAGGCGAATGCTGTAATACCGATTAAGGGAATATCATAAATGCTTGGGTATATTTGTCTGCAAGTGGGTAAGATTTACACGAAAAATAAACTGTCTCATAGCAGGAAATCGGACATGTAGGCAGTAATAACAATAGTATGGAGTACGGTTAGTATAGAATATGAAGGAGGCGGTGGTTATCAGCGTTCAGTTTAGCACAGCACAATCGCCAGCGACGCTCAGCTCATTCCAATTCGTCTCAGATACAGATTTACTAAGGCAGTTTACAGGTAAGACGGTAAGCGATATCCAGATAACTGAGGCTACTTCGCAGGGTATGGACCCGATTGTCTTGCGTCTCAAAATCAGCTTCACGGATGGTTCCTTCTTGGAGGTAGACCGGAAGAGTACGCGTTTGGCTGATAGTGAACGAAAAATAGTCCACTTGGATTTAGCTTATCAAGCCAAATAGACCAAGAAGCAGGCAGTTTAATTGCCTGCTTTTGCTTTAGGTTAGCGAGAGGTTGGCTTGAGTTATTTGAGCCTAGCATCTCGCATGATAGAATACATATATTACGGAAAGGAGGCACTCGA
>DIPA01000096.1:4635-5489 GCA_002427055.1 Firmicutes bacterium UBA5500
AGGAAAGGAGGCACTCGATGGTAGGAGCTTTAATAATGGCCACTGCACCGCTCTGGGCGCTGCTTACTTTCTTCTATGTTAGAGATCGCTACGATAAGGAGCCGCGACTTTTGCTAGTCCAGTTGTTTGTCCGCGGTATGTTAGTGACTTTGCTGGCAGCTGCGCTGAGTCTAGCGGGAATTCAATTGCTATCTGCCTTTTTGCCAACTAATAGTTGGCCTTATTTGCTTATCGAGAATTTCGTTTTGGTAGCTTTGGTTGAAGAGTATCTCAAGTATTTTGTGGTATGGCGAGGTGTTTATTTTCACCCAGCTTTTAATGAGCCTTATGATGGAATGCTCTACGCTATTACCGCATCGCTTGGCTTCGCAGCGCTAGAAAATATACTGTATGTAACGCAAGGAGGACTGCAAGTGGCTGTCATGCGGGCACTATTGTCGGTGCCTGGGCATGCTTTGTTCGCCGCCGCCATGGGCTATTTCATTGGCAAAGCTAAATTCGCCAAGACGGAAGATAAGACTAAGGCTTATCTTAAACGTGCTCTGATTGTCCCCGTCCTGCTACATGGGATTTATGATCTTTTGTTATCAACCCAACACAATATCTTGGCAATGGGGGTTGTGCCACTGTCCATAGGCATGTGGGTAATGGCTTTACGCCAAGTGAGATTAGCCGAACTGCGCTCACCCTTTCGTCCTTAAGGCAGGAAAACTGCCTAATCTAGGCGAAAATACTAGTCGATTGTTTTCAAGAGGAGTGTTGGCATGCGGCAAGAGAATGTAGGCTTGGCAACTTACAAGGGGTATGTACTGGATGATTTTCAGCGCCAGGCTCTGGCTTTTATTGAGCAGGGG
>DIPA01000096.1:5579-9433 GCA_002427055.1 Firmicutes bacterium UBA5500
CTCTGGCTTTTATTGAGCAGGGGCGATCGGTTATTGTCAGTGCCCCGACCGGGGTTGGAAAAACATTGATTGCCGATTACTTAATTGAGAAAGCAGTAGCGGAAGGCAAACGGGTAATTTATACGGCCCCGATTAAGGCTCTTAGTAACCAAAAGTACCGTCAGTTCAAGGCAAGTTTGGGTGAAGAGCAAGTTGGCATTATCACTGGTGACATTGTGGTAAATAGCAATGCTCCTGTGTTAATGATGACTACTGAGATTTACCGCAATATGGCGCTTACTGATCCAGCGCGAGCGGCAGATATCCATTACCTTATTTTCGATGAGATTCATTTCATCGATTCTGACCGTGGTGTAGCGTGGGAAGAAAGCATCATTTTTGCCCCGCGGCATGTCAGACTTCTAGGGCTTAGCGCAACCATTGGTAATCTAGAGCAATTTACTGGTTGGTTATCAGAGGTACGTCAGGAACCAGTGGCGCTTGTGGTAGAGACGCACCGTACTGTACCGCTTATTCATCGTTTCTACAATTTTGGAACAGGAATTGCTTCCCTAACTGAGATTAACAAGGCAAGCCGCCGGGGAGAATTGCGCGCTAGCGATCATCGGCAGCTAGTCCACGCCATACGGAAACATTATCTACCGGCGCTCTGTTTTTCCTTTAGTCGACGGCAGTGTGTAGACAGAGCGAAAGAGTTGTTGCGGGAGCCTAGTTTCTTAGGGCGTGAAGCAGTTGACCGAGTACAAAAAACCCTCAAGGAATATGGTGACAGGTATAATCTAGAAGATCATGCCAGCTTTACACTGTTATCCAGACTACTACATAAGGGGATCGCCTTCCATCATGCCGGACTCTTGCCTGTGTTAAAAGATTTGGTCGAGGAGTTGTTTGAACAGGGGCTAGTTAAGGTGCTTTACTGCACCGAAACTTTTGCGGTTGGCGTTAATTATCCAGTGAAGAGTGTTTGCTTTTTGGAGCAGCGGAAGTTCGATGGGCGCAGCTTGCGACCGTTGTCCGCACAAGAGTATATGCAGATGTCGGGTAGAGCAGGGAGGCGTGGCATTGATCAACGCGGTTATGTATTTACCCTAGTTGCCAATCCTGACGTAGTTGAGCTTACCGATTATTCTAAGCGTGCCATTGAGCCTATTGGTAGTCAGTATCGACTTAGCTGCAATTCAATCCTAAATTTGATGCGCCGTGGTATGGAGGAGCAGGTAGCCATTGCCTACCGCTCTAGTTTCGCCCAGTACTTGAATCACCGTGAACGAAGTAGGTTAGAACATGAGTTGGCGAGCTGCGAAACAAGACGTGTAGAGTTATTGGGTTATATCTGTATGGCTGAAGGACAGGATAATTGCCCAGTACAATATCGGCGTATGCAATCAAAACTGAGAGGCTTACAGCGGGAGTGGCTTCGTTATCGCCGTCGTTACCTAGAGAGAAAATGCCGAGCTTTGGAAGCTCAAGTTAGTGCTGTTATTCCCAAAAACTGTCCGCCCGTTACTCAGAATAGGTGCCGCAGGGCCAAGCGGCAGTTGGGGAAACTGCAGGAGGAAGCGACATTTCTAGCCGAGCGGTTGTCAGCCTTGCCAACCGCGGATGATTGGTTAGAGAGATACAACCGTATTAAGCAACGTTTGGGGCACCTAGGCTATATTGACGGTAATGAGATCCTTGCCCGTGGGGAACTGGCAAGCGAGATCAACTTCCAAGAAATTCTAATCACAGAATTTGTTTTTGCCGGCATGTTGGACGAGCTTACTGTAGCTGAAATTTGTAGTGTCTTGGTGGGGATAGACTACAGTGCTCGCTATAGCGATTTTACCAGTAGACAGCGATTGCCGTTCTTGCGTAAATTTACGCGGATTGCTGATGAACTAAGAAGCGACCCTATTTTAGGACCGGGAATACTCTACTCGCCGCAAGTGGCTCCCCTTGGCTATGCGTGGGCTAATGGAGAAGAATTCAGTGCCTTAATGGAGCTAACAACAATTGAAGAAGGCGATGTAGTAAGCCTGCTGCGTCGCTTAGTCGACGTCATTCGTCAACTGCGTAAGGCACTAGGCGGCCAGCCATTTTGGGGGCCTAAGCTAATCGGCTGCTTGGAAGCTATAGAGCGTGATGCAGTTAAGGTGGAGCTTTAGAAGTAATTGTGCATTACCGCTTATGGGCATTATTATAGAGCAGGAATAATGTACATTCTTGGTGAATTCTAGTTTGACTTGCAGTAGGCATGGGCAATGACTATGGGGTTAGGGGATAGAAGGGTGAAAACTGATGAGAAACGCATTATGGTGGTGGAAGATAACCGCCTAGCTGCTACATTTCTTGGTGATATTTTGGAACAGGCGGGTTACCACGTTTCTAAGGCGGCATCAGGCTTAGAGGCTTTGCGGTTGGCACAACAGGGGCATATTGACTTGGTGCTGCTAGACATTATGATGCCAGATATGAACGGATACGAAGTAGTACGCCAGTTGCGCAATGACACTCGAACAAATAATACTCCTATTATTCTGCTTAGTTCGCATCAAGGTACTGCCGAAAAAGTGAAGGGTTTTGAGTTGGGCGCTGACGATTATGTAACTAAACCATTTGTTCCAGCAGAGCTGTTGGCTCGGGTAATGGCTCATCTGCGCCGTTCCCGCTTGACGCTATCGAGTAGTCCGCTTACGGGCTTACCGGGTAATGCCAGTATTGAGGATGAGTTAATGGAAAGAGTATCCAGCGATCAGCTGTTTACGGTTCTTTATGTAGATATTGACAATTTTAAGGCTTTTAATGACACCTATGGTTTCCTACAGGGCGATCAGATGATCAGACTGCTTGCCGAAACCCTGCAAAAGGTTACTAGTCAATATGGTAATAAAGGTGATTTAGTTGGACATATAGGCGGGGACGATTTTGTGGTGGTAACTACTCCGGAGCATGCAGATGCTGTCTGCCAAAATGCTATTGCTCATTTTTCCGCAGTCAGCCGCCAGTTATATGAGGCTGGTTGTGAAGATTTGCTACCGGTTACGCTTTCTATTGCGGCAGTTAGCAATGAGTATCGTGATTTTGCAGATCATTGGGAAATAGGAGCAGAGGCAGCTACGCTAAAGCAGCAAGCTAAGTGTGTTCATGGAAACGCTTATGTAAAATCAGAACCAATGCTGGAACATGAACATCGAGGCGAGAAGCACATATTGGTGGTAGATGACGACCGGCTTGTTAGTGCCCTATTGCAGGCGAATTTTGAACAAAGAGGTTATAATATTGTACTGGTCAGTAGCGTCTTGGCAGCTGTGCACTCCATGCGGATTCAGAAGCCTGATCTTATTATTCTGGATGTAGTGCTACCAGGCACTTCGGGTTTTGCTTTCTGCCGTCGCTTGAAGGCAACGCAGGGCACAGAAAGGATTCCTGTCTTGATGATATCGAGTGAGGATGTAAGTGAGAAGGCTCTAGAAGCAGGTGCCAACGCCTTTTTGACTAAACCTTTTGATATAGTACAAATGCAGGCTTTGGTATTACAGCTTCTGAGCCTTGATCATTTAGAGTAGCAAACTTTCTAGAGGATAAGAGAATAGTTGGTAGGAGGTGGCGTTAGCAATGCAAAGCGCAGTGAGTGAAGTACGTGCTCTACTAAAGCAAAAAAACTTGCGTTTGACTCCGCAACGAGAGGCGGTCCTGAAAATTCTGCTTGATTGTCAGGACAAGCACCTAACAGCAGAGGATATCTATGACCGTACCCGAGGTGAGTATCCAGATATTGGACTAGCCACCATCTATCGAGCGCTAGAGTTATTTGAAGATTTGGGTTTGGTCTCGCGTCTTGAGTTTGGCGATGGTGGCCGGCGCTATGAATT
>DIPA01000096.1:9509-13645 GCA_002427055.1 Firmicutes bacterium UBA5500
GGCCGGCGCTATGAATTCGCTTTGGGTAAGGACCATCATCACCTCTTCTGTTTGGATTGTGGGAAAATTGCGGAGTTCAACGAAGACTTGCTGGAAGAATTACAGGAGACGATTGCCCGCGAGAGTGGTTTTTTGATCATTAACCATAGCTTACGCTTCTTCGGCTACTGTCATCGCTGCAAGGGTAAGCACCTACACGAGGTGAAGGAGTGACTGTCGGCTACGCAGAAGACAAGCAGAATTTGCTCCGGCGTTTGCGCCGTGTTGAGGGGCAAGTGCGTGGTATTCAGCGCATGTTGGAAGAGGATAGGTATTGCGTAGACGTCTTAATTCAGTTGGCTGCAGTCAGGGCAGCACTGGATAAAGTGGGTCTGGCCTTAATTGAAGATCATACCCGCGGCTGCGTTCGTAATGCGCTAGTTAACAATCAGGGCGACGAGGCTATTGATGAATTGATGGACGTCTTAGCCCAATTTCTTAAATAGGAGGCATGCAGATGACCCTGGTTTCTACATATGATGTTGCGATTATCGGTGCCGGCCCTGCTGGTATGACGGCAGCCTTGTACGCTGCACGGGCCGACTTAAGGACTGTGTTGCTAGAGCGTCTATCGGCTGGCGGTCAGCTGGCGACTACTGATGTTATCGAAAACTACCCCGGTTTTCCGGAAGGTATTGGTGGTCTTGACGTGAGTTTCGCTATGCTGGAGCAAGCACAGCGCTTCGGTGCTGAATATAGGATGGCCGAGGTAAGCGGGCTTAGGCTGGCAGAGGATGTGAAGCGAATTGAGACGGCTGAGGGTACTATCATGGCCCCCTGTGTTATCCTAGCTACAGGTACAAGACCAAAGTTACTGGGAGTCCCGGGGGAGAAAAGCTTGCGGGGACGCGGTGTATCCTATTGCGCTGTCTGTGATGGGGCCTTTTATCGGGGTAAGGAAGTAGCTGTTGTTGGCGGCGGCGATTCAGCTGTAGAAGAGGCCGCTTATTTGACACGCTTCGTGGAAAAGGTTTATCTCTTGGTACGTCGAGACCAGTTGCGTGCCACCCCTGTGGTTCAGGCTAAGATACTCAATCATCCACAGGTTGAAATACGCTGGAACACCGTTGTCGAGGAAATCTTAGGGGAGACTAAGGTAGCTGGTTTGCGCCTGCTTAACCGTGCGACTGGCGAGAAGAGCGAGCTGGCTGTAGGTGGAATTTTCATCTACGTTGGTTTACTTCCTAATAATGAATCTTTCCTGGGCCAGGTAGAGCTTGATCAGTATGGCTATGTATTGGCTGATGGTGACATGCGCACCAATGTTCCTGGTGTGCTAGTGGCTGGTGATCTGCGGGCCAAAAACCTGCGTCAAGTTGCAACTGCCGTCGGTGATGGAGCGATTGCCGGGGTGACTGCCCAGCATTATTTGGACAGCTTAAAATAGAGGTGACTATAGTGGTAAATGAAAAACAAGTTTTGCTCAAGCAGCTGCCTGCAGTTGACACGGTATTGCGAGAAGCAGCCGTCCTGCGCCTGCAGGAGCGTTATGGGCAAGCAACTGTAACTAGGGCGCTACGCGCCCTTTTAGATACTTGGCGACAGCAAATACTGCAGGGAATATGGTCAGCAAACAGCCTGCAAGAGGCTCTCGCCACTTTGCCGCAAGCGTTGGCGATGCAAGTACAGGCCGAGGAGCAGCCCAATTTACACCCAGTGATTAATGCCACCGGCGTAATCATTCATACTAACTTAGGGCGTTCTTTGCTAGCTGCCGCGGCTTCGCGACAGATTGCACAGGTAGCTGGTTGCTATTCCACCTTGGAAGTAGATGTGGCCACTGGTTCGCGTGGCTCGCGTTATGCCCATGTAACTGAACTACTCTGTGAGTTGACCGGCGCTGAGGATGCTCTGGTTGTCAACAATAATGCGGGTGCCGTGCTGCTTACTCTGGCTGCCTTAACCGGTGGTAGCGAAGTTGTTGTCTCACGTGGCCAGTTGGTGGAAATTGGCGGCTCCTTCCGCATTCCTGAGGTGATGGAGCAGAGTGGCTGCCGCTTGGTTGAGGTGGGCACAACCAATAAGACCCACCTATTCGATTATGAACGTGCCATTGGTCCGGATACGGCAGCACTCTTGAAGGTGCATACTAGCAATTACCGGCTTATTGGCTTTACAGCGGAAGTAGCCGGCGCGGAATTGGCTAGTTTGGCCCATCAGCATGATCTGCTGGCTATTGAAGACCTTGGAAGTGGCGTACTGATAGACTTGCGCCGTCATGAGCTGATGCATGAGCCAACAGTGCAAGAATCGTTGGCCGCTGGCATGGACGTAGTTACCTTCAGTGGTGATAAGTTGCTGGGAGGCCCGCAGGCAGGTATTATTGTTGGACGGCGGGATTGCATCGCGAGGCTGCGGCTACATCCTCTAACCAGAGCTTTGCGCATTGACAAGTTGACCTTAGCCGGTCTCGAGGCAACCTTACGGCTCTACCTTGACGAGGAAACTGCCGTGCGTGAAATACCCACCTTGCGGATGTTGACTATACCCGCGGAGGAATTGGAGGTCAGGGCACGCGCCTTGGCGGCAGAGCTAGTGCCGCAAATCGGCGGCTCAGCAGACATTAACGTAGTTGCCAGCTTGGCACAAGTGGGGGGCGGCTCCTTACCTGGTTATGATATTGCTAGTGCAGCATTGGCCATAGAGCCTAGAGATATCAGTGCTGATGAACTTGAGCGTCGTTTACGCTTGGGAGAGACGGCTGTCTTTGCGCGTATTTATCGTGATCAAGTGCTGTTAGATTTGCGCACCATACAGCCAAATGAGGAGGCCCTAGTAAGAGATGCTCTTTGCCAGGCTCTCATAGGGAGGTAAATTGGTTTGAAACACGTTATTATCGGAACGGCTGGCCACATTGACCACGGCAAAAGCACCTTGATCAAGGCGATTACTAACATTGAAACAGATCGCCTGAAGGAAGAGAAAGCTAGGGGCATTACCATTGAGCTTGGTTTTGCCTATTTTGACCTACCTAGTGGCCGACGTGCTGGTATTATTGATGTACCGGGTCACGAGAAATTCATAAAGAACATGTTAGCCGGTGCTGGGGGCATTGATGTTGTGGTGTTGGTTGTGGCCGCAGATGAAGGTATGATGCCGCAAACCATAGAGCATTTGAATATCCTATCGTTACTGCAAACGCAGAAGGGCATAGTAGCCGTTACCAAAATCGATATGGTAGAGCCGGAATGGCTAGAGCTAGTGCTCGATGATATCGCTAGCCAATTAGAGGGAACTTTTTTGGAGGATGCGGATATTATTCCGGTATCTTCAGTGACCAAGCAGGGTATCCCTGAGTTGGTGGCAAAAATCGACGAGCTGACGGCTGAGGTGGCTAGCCGCGATGATCACTTACCGTTTAGATATCCGATCGACCGTGTTTTTAGTATGACTGGTTTCGGCACCATCGTTACCGGCACTCTTATTTCTGGTCAGGTACAGGTAGGAGATAAGGTAGAAGTATATCCGCAAAACATAGAGACACGTGTGCGTTCCTTGCAGGTGCACGGACAAAAAGTCGATACGGCTTTTGCGGGGCAACGCGTAGCCATGAACTTAGCCGGTGTGCAGGTAAGCGACTTAGCGCGGGGCGACGTATTGGCGGCACCTGGGTTGCTGCGCACATCGCTAATGCTAGATGTGCGGCTAGAGCTATTGACTAATGCAGAGAAACCACTGGCCAATAGGGAGCGCTTACGGCTTTATACAGGGACTAGTGAAATCTTGTGTCGCGCAGTATTGCTCGATGCGGAGTTCATGCTGCCCGGTGAAAAAGCGTTGGTGCAACTGCGCTTAGAGGAGCCAATTGCTGTTCAGACAGGAGACCGTTTTGTGGTGCGCACCTATTCGCCCATGTATACCATAGGCGGAGGGGCGATTCTTGATGCGCATCCAAAGAAACGGCGACGTTTTCGTGCGGAAGGTATTCGCGAGCTGGAATTAAGGGAAAGCGGTGGCGATCTGCAGATTCTTAACCAAACCTTGCTGACCCACAGCGAAGAATTCCCCACTGAGGCAGAGTTATTCCAATTGGCTGGTCGGCCGACTGAGCAGTTAGCTGAGGCGTTAGAGACCTTGCAGGAGGAAGACCTAGCACT
>DIPA01000096.1:13803-16043 GCA_002427055.1 Firmicutes bacterium UBA5500
CTGAGTATCTGCAGAAACTGGCTGATAAAGCTAAGCACGTGGTGAGCGAATACCAGCGACGTTTCCCGCTACGTCCCGGTATGTCCAAGGAAGAATTACGTAGTCGCGTGAGCCGCCAAGCCAGCTCCAAGTTGTTCAATAGCCTTGTCACACTATTGGCTGGAGAGGCTGGTTTAGTGGTTCGCGGAGGCATTGTGGCGGAGCAGGATTGGCAGGTCAGGTTTACAGGCATTTATGCTAAGATGCGCGAGCGAGTGCTGGCTCGATTACAGGAAGCGCCCTATGCACCGCCTGACATAGATGAGCTAGCTAATGACCTCAATGAAACGCCCGAACGGCTTGCCGAGGTATTGGCAGCGATGAGTAGCTTAGGAGAAATAGTGAGAGTTACGCCTGAGCTTGGTTTCCTTACATCGACGGTTAGCGAGGTACGAGAGCGCGTGGTAGCAATCATCAAAGAACAGGGTAATATTACATTGGCTGACTTGCGGAATGAGCTTGGCACCAGTCGCAAATTTGCCTTACCTCTGTTAGAATACTTAGATGCACAGAAAATAACAAAACGTGCAGGCGATGCTCGCGTGCTCCATGCTCAGTACTCATAGTAGGCTACCCGTGGGTAGCTTCAGCCCCGTGAGGCTTAGACCGCACGGGGCTTTCTCATTGGCAGTTATATGGTTCAACAGAGGCTCTATGCCGGTGTTGTGTGGCGTACATTGCGTTGCTTCAACTCTTGTTCGATGGGTGTAAATTGCTTGCGATAGTAGATAGTTGCAGTAAGATAAATGGCTGCCGTCACGATATAAGGAGAGGACAGCCCGAAGCGATCCATCATGAAACCACCAATAGCACCGGCGATAGCCCGCATTATCTGGCTGGTCATGTTGAATAAGCTATTGGCTGTAGCTCGCTGCTCGGCGTCAAGCATCTCCATGGCAAAGGTGTTCGAGATAGGAGACGACATGTTCATCAGGGCCATGCGCAGCCAGAAAGCTACAGCTACAATACGCAGGTTGGGGACGTAACCTGCGGAAAGCAGAAAAGGTATTGATAGCATTTGGGTGAGAGAAACAGCACGTACCCTACCTAGACGTTCGGCCAAAATTGGGCTCAGTAGTACGCCTACGGTAAGCACGATGCTGGACATGGCCATGATTGAGCCGACCTGGGCTGACGTTGCGCCAAGCTGGTCGCGCAAGAAGACGTTAAAAAAGGGAATTACCATGCCAGCGCCTAGCCCTATCATTCCTTGGAAAATTGCCAGATGACGCACTCGTTCAGACTTGAGGGCGTTTCCCACTTCCGCTAGTGCTGGTCTTGGTTTGTGCTCTCGCTTGGCTTCTTGAATAAAGAAAACAGGAACTGCCGCTAGGAAATAGAAACCGATAGAAATCCCAAGGGTCCAACGTAGGGCATTGATTTCTAATCCGTTAATAAAGGATTGGCTTATTAAGAGGGCCGGTAAAGCTCCCCCTAGAGTATTTCCCAAAACTGAGGCCATAGTTGATAGTGCCTGATTAGCTGAAAACAAGTGTACCCTTTCTTCTGCTCTGCTATTTTCCATTAAGAAGGGCGATTGTGATATGTTTTTTAAAGTAGTAGCTGAGCCTCTCATGAAGTTAAAAAACAACAGGAGCGGTAGTGTTTGTGTAAATGTGATTTGACCAAAAGCAGCTAGGCCGCTAAGAATAATGGCGTAGTATAGACTGCGCTTACGTCCAAAGCGATCACTAAAGATCCCAGCAGGCAATGATGCCAAACCGCTGGCCAGTGTTTCTACAAAAACCAAGACACCAATGGTTGATACAGAGTAATCTAACGCACGCAGGTATAGGTTATAGGTTACGCTATAGGCACCTAGGCTAATCTGGCCTAAGGCAATACAGACCAAATATAGCTGGGCATTGCGGCTAAACCCCTTGATGCGGCTGATGTAGCCCTGACCATTTTGTCTGGGTTGATGCTTCATACTTGTCATTTTGTTATCCCCCGTATTCCCCAAAAAGCATAGTTTGTCATCTACAGTTGGTAGATAAGCAAGTTTCAGTAAATCTCTCGCTAGGTGTTTCTTTGCTGCTACAGCCTGTCTTGCCTTTGACAGATATTCTACTAGCATGCTATACTGAGAATCGTTAATTCCGTTGGGAGTAGATAGGTTCTGGTGTGCCTTCTGGACTTCAAATCCAGCAACGCGCTCTAATAAAGTGCGTGGTGGGTTCGATTCCCACATACTCCCGCCA
>DIPA01000096.1:16132-16575 GCA_002427055.1 Firmicutes bacterium UBA5500
CGATTCCCACATACTCCCGCCAATTTGACTATATCCCAGGCCCCGCATGAGCGGGGCTTTTTCATTGCGTGTTTACAACATGTGCTAGAGTATCTGCGCTGCCTACTAGAGTAGCTGCCCAATACCTAGGATGGCTATCAGGGCAATCCACATCGCAGAAACGGGCAGCACATACTCTTTGTAGAGGTCATGCATCTTCACTTGGAAAAACTCCAAGGTTAATACTTGGCATAGATGTAAGGGAGAAGAGAAGTAGCCCAGAAAGGCTGCGCAATAGACCCCCGCGGTAAAAAGCAATAGATGGTTGGTTTGCCGCATTGCCGGTAACAGAAGCGGCAGTGTAATGCCGATTGCCGAAGTTGATGATGCCGAAATAAAGGAAACTAAGGCTGGCAGCAATATAACGATGACTGCAAGGGGTAGGCCTAGACCTAGAAGGCCGG
>DIPA01000096.1:16661-18114 GCA_002427055.1 Firmicutes bacterium UBA5500
ACCTAGAAGGCCGGTTGTCAGAGAGCCTAAGGTATCTCCGCTCGACAAGATTTCCTTGAAGATCATGATGCCCACGCCAGAGAGTAGGATAGGTACCTGAACGCCTCTCAGTAACATACTGGGTATTGCTTGTAAACTGGGGCGTCCGTAATAAAGGGCCAAACCTAACCCAACGAGCAGCGCAAGTTGAAACGGTACACCAAAGCCCAGACCGAGAACTAAGCTACTCCACAATGGTGACGTGTAACGCAGGAGGTTTAGATAGTCTTCTTTTGTCGGCGGCTCGGCCTGTCCATTGTCTTCTTTGACATCTCTTAGCCAAGCGTAGTAGCCTGATACAACTGCAACGATAGTCAAAGGTAGTTGAATAAGGATCAATTGCTTGATTTCAATATTGGCGATTTCCTTGACCAGAATGAAGGAGGGCGCAAAAGGGAAAATGAAATACCAAGCGTGCCTAAAGAGCAAGTTAATGGCCGCTCGGCGTTCATTGCTGAGATTAATGCGGTCTCCCATAGAGTTTACCATAGGAGCAGCCATAATGGCTCCACCTGTCACCAGCAAAGTTCCCATAATAGAAGGAACGACCATAATTGTTAGTTTTGCACTGCGCAAAACCTTCTCTAAAGCATCTACCATACGGTCCAGAATGCCTAATTCCTTCATCCAGCTACCCAAAATACTGATCAAGACCAGAGTAGAGACTAAATTCAGGGTAGCGGGTTGAATCAGCGTCTTCGCTGAAGTTACTAAGAAGCCCCAGGGAGTAAAACCAGACGAGATGGCAGCAATAAATGAGCCCGCTAGTAGCGCATAACCCAAAGCCACCTTTCTGGTAACTAATACGATAATTACTAGGAAAGCAGCAGCGACACCTATAGCACCCCACATGTATTTCTGTCCCCTTTCATGCAGCCAAAAGATTAGTATCCCTAAACATATTCGCAAGCAAAACCTGTTTCCCTGTCGCGGAATATTCCGAGAGTAAGAAAATGAACCGGACCCTTCGGGGACGGTTCGACCCTTGGGGACGGTTCTAAAAGTCCATTTTCTGAAATTATCCCAGAGCCGCCTAATTGAGCAGTATCAACTGCTCATCGGAGTATCATCTGTCCCTTTTCTGCAGAGCATATAGGTCTTCAATGCGGCCGGTCATAAACAAGTAGGCGTCTTCAATCGCTCGGTTGTAGATATAGGGGCCGATTTTTTCGAATATGAAGTAGAGGACAATTGATGCCTGGAACTCGTTGATTTCTTCGTCTCTTTCCTCCATAAAGAATTTTTGAATAGCCTTGATCATTTGCTGTTTCTTTTCCTTGTCTATCTTGAAGTCTTTTATCACAAACATACCCCACCTTGCATAAAACGTGTTACCGCAATTGTATCATAATGCTTCCTGACCCCTCGGGTGACCCCTCGGGGACGGTTCTCGACCCCTCGGGGACGGTTCTAA
>DIPA01000096.1:18229-18560 GCA_002427055.1 Firmicutes bacterium UBA5500
GGGACGGTTCTAAAAGTTCACTTCTGCAATATGAAAAGGATTCATTGCCTTTGAGTCGAAAATTGATTTTAGAAGGGGGAATTAACGGATGAACGAAGTGCTTAATGCCATATTGTCGCATGCATCAATTCGTAAGTTCACTGAGCAAGATGTGCCGGAGGAACTGATTGAGCAGGTTGCCCGCGCAGGCCAGCAGGCACCGTTTACTGGACAACTGTATGCCTGCATCTACACTAAGGACCAGGCCAAGCGAGAACGCGTTGGCAAACTGTTTGGCCCTTTGATCATGCGGGGTCCTGTCTTTATGCTTTTTTGCTTAGATTTTCGCAAT
>DIPA01000096.1:18716-19304 GCA_002427055.1 Firmicutes bacterium UBA5500
AGAGAAGTTCATTGCCTCTAAGGGTAGAGTGAATACTGCTAGTGACCTAATGATGATGTTTCTTGGCATACAGGATGTGGCCTATTTTGCTCAGAACATGGTATTAGCAGCAGAGAGTGTTGGTCTGGGTACAGTCTTTTTGGGTTCTGCTCCTAACCTAGACAGTGAATTACGGGAGATTTTTCAGTTGCCGGAGCGTGTTTTCCCAGTGGTGGGAATGGTGCTGGGTTACCCTGCGGAAGCACCGGCACCGCGCCCACGTATCCCCACTAAGTTCGTTCTACACAAGGATGCCTATTTTGATCTAGCCCCTGAGGATGTGGAGGAAGCCCTGGCGGTCATGGATGCGGGTCTGATTCGCGAGGGCTATTATGCCCGCACGAACGCTAAAATACAGAAGCCCGAGCCGGGCGAAGACAAAGTCGACTATGATAAGTATGGCTGGGGTGAACACATTTCGCGCAAGTACGCAAGGCGCGGTCAGTTTACCGACGGCCTGATGGAAGCTCTCAGGCGAGCTAAGATAGAGCTTTAGCACACTGAACCGATAGTGGGACAGTGGACAGTCCGAGACCACTGAAAAAGTCC
>DIPA01000096.1:19563-20380 GCA_002427055.1 Firmicutes bacterium UBA5500
AAGCGCGCGAGCATGACCACGACATTTATCAGCAGTCTCGACAGTCCCTGTTCAGTTCAGGGAAAGAGGGATATATAGATGGAAAAGAAAGAGAAGGTATTACAGACTTTCATGCCCGGAGGTCAGGTGAAGGCTTGGCCAGCAAAGTTATCGAAGCAGTTGGTTATCCTCGATGAGTTGGCGCGTGATTTTGAGCTCGGTATTAGCTATGAAGAAAAGGAAGTCAATGATATCATCGCTAACCGCTATGAGGATTATTGCTTAGTACGGCGCATGTTTGTGGACCTTGGTTTCATGCGGCGAGAGAATGGTGTCTATCAGTTGCTCCCAGAACAGAACTGGCCAACCTATGTTGGAGAGGAATAGGGGGTAGCCATGCCAAGGTTAGTCGATCTTTCGCATACCATTGAGACTGGCATGCCTGTTTATCCAGGGGATGAGGAACCCGAACTAGTGCAGACGAGATATCTGGCCCAGCATCATCATAATAACCATCGCTTGCAGATCAGTATGCATGTGGGTACTCATCTCGATGCGCCCTTGCACATGGTCGGGCAGGGGGATTACGTCTCGACTCTATCACTTAACGCGTTTGTAGCACCAGCTTGCGTGCTTGATGTACGTAATCAGCCCATTATTCGTTGGCGCTCGGCCTATGAGCAGACTGTGCAACCAGGTAGTATTGTACTGCTTCACACGGGGCATGACAGATGGTACGGTAGTGAGCGTTACTTTGAAGGACACCCTGTTGTAGACCCCGCTTTTTGTGAGTATTTGCTGCAGAAGCAGATCAAGTTGCTCGGCATAGATTTACCCT
>DIPA01000096.1:20501-22910 GCA_002427055.1 Firmicutes bacterium UBA5500
ACCTGATAAGCCGCCATTCCCGGTGCATAAGCGCCTCCTAGCAAACGGCACGTACATACTAGAGAACCTGACCAACCTTGATCAATTACTAAGCTGGTCAAGCTTCGAAGTCATAGCTCTACCGCTAAAACTTAGGGCAGACGGCTCACCCGTTAGGGCTATTGCTCGGGAAATATGAACAGTGAATCGGACAGGGACAGTTATCCCTGTTCGGTTCACTGTTAGGCGCGGAGCATCCCTTTCTCATTTGATAGAGGTTTCCTAGGCCTTTACCATCCAGTACTTACGTACCCAGCCAGCACCTGGTTCAAGGAAACGGGCCCAGGCGAAACCTTCCCCAACCAGCCACTGATGCGTCGGGCCGTCGTTGTCGTTATTACCCGGGCAAAGAATGATCATGCCCTTGGGTTTGACTACTCGGCGCATTTCAGCCAGTTCTTCCGGCATTTCATCCCCAAAAACGTGCCCGCCGACCAGGATATCGGCAAAACCGTTGGGGAAGGGGATGCGCGTTAGTAGACCGTCTACTACATAGATGTTATCATGGCCGAGCGCCTGAGCCCGTTCTCTGAGGAACTTGCGCAGGTTAGCAATCGGTTCTATTGCAAATACCGTTTTTGCATGAGGCGCCACCCTGAAGGTCTGACTGCCGGTACCAGCACCAATGTCGAGCACTACCTTGCCAGCGAAATCGGTTAATCCTAGTAGCTCTTGGTTATCCCACCGATTAAACTGTTGTCGATCGTATGCCTCAGGTTCGGTCACATAAACAATCCAGTCTTCCATACCACCAATCACAGCCTGTTCAAGTTGGCGCAATTCAGTGGGCGAGGGCAATGGCTCATGCGCAAACTCGTCAAATAGCTCGTCCAGCCATTGCTCCAGCGATGGGCATTTATGACGAATGAACCAAGCAACATCCGGATTAGCTCGTAGCGTAATAGCGAGTTCTCGTCTCCAGCCGTGGTTAGGTAGCCATGATAACTGCACTTCTTCCAGCAGCGTAAGCACGCAAAAAGGTAAGTTAGATAGATCTTTCCAGCCAAAAAGACTCATGTGGCACCTCCGTGAAATAATGCCTAGAGAACTAGGCCCATCTTAATCATACTTTGCTTTGGCAGGCAAAGGTAGGGGAGATTAGATTAGGAGCCATTCTTTCCCTGTTCCTTCGTGCCAATTGGGCTTAAGGCTTTGGGCCATCGCTCCGGAGGAACGTGTTGTCGCATTGTAAGATAAACTATGCCCCATTGGCTCTCTGTTAGCGAACAGATAGGCGCATCGCGTTCTAAACCAAGGTTACGCAACAGCAGTCTGATCTGCTTAGGAGTGAATATGTGCCTCAAGGCTTCACCAAGCGGGGCATGCGGGGCATGTAGAACTTGCTTGGCTAGTCCCAAGAAATGCTGGTGTTCTCTTGGTACCACAATAGGTTGCTGCCTGCGTCTGATTTGTAAGATAGCCGCTGCTACTCGCGGTGCTGGCGAGAAATTCTGCGGTGATAGCGGTTGAAGCAAGTCTAGGTCAAACCATATGCGCCATGATAGAATTCGGGGGTCGGTAATTGGGTTTCGGGTAAAACGTTTGGCAGCACCAAACTCGGTGATCAGCACTGCGCGTTGAAAGGAGTTCACTGGGTTATCCATCAACTTCCGTAGAGTTCCTGTTGTGATAGCAAAGGGGATGTTAGCAACTACATCAAAGGGAACTCGAGGCAGACGTATTTGGAGAAAGTCTTGCTCGATTACCTTGATGTTGCTCATGGTCTCGGTTCTGCGGCGCAACTTAGCAGCCAGCCGGGAATCACGCTCCACCGCCCATACCTGTTCTCTAGTCTGAGCCAAAGGCAGTGTTAGGGCGCCAAAACCAGCGCCAATGTCTATGGCAAGAGGTTGTGGAGGAGTAGTCTCTGCAATCTCCAACATGCTGCTAATCAGTTGTTTATTCGTAGTGAAATGTTGACTAGGGGCATTGCGATTTACATTTGCCTGGCGCTTGGCTGTTCTACCTCGACTATTTTTTGGCATAAAAAAGCACCTCTCTCATTCGTGATCGGTGAATGAAAAAGGTACAGCACAAACAGCTGCACGAGATTTGCTCGTCAGCTCTTTGCCCTGTACCTCTTATTAACGAATGCGAATGAAGCGGATGCCCATTTACTCTGCAAACCACCTTAATGAAATTATGATCTCACATTAATCATATCCCGTTAGTTGAGGTATGGCGGGGAAAGAACGGATATGATCTGTTCTTTCCCCAGCGGGCTATTCCGTTTGTCTATTTATCGGCCTTATAGGTCTACCTTCGATATAGCCGCGATAGCCCATCGGGGCAAGTTGGATCTTTGGTGCAATATCGTCTGCCCACGTAAAGCCATAAATTTCTGGGTTATAGTGCGCCGTCTGCTTGCAG
>DIPA01000096.1:23037-23906 GCA_002427055.1 Firmicutes bacterium UBA5500
AGAGCCAATCTATAGCCTCTATGAACTTTTCGTCATCGTATGGCGGCCCCTGGAAGATAAGCATTTTGCAGGGAGGGAGTTCTATGAGTTCAAAGCCGTCAGGTATTTCTCCGGCATAGTCATGGGGTACCTCAACGCCCTGTGTATAAACAGATGTTCCGGCAGGGCGAAGATTCTCAGGCATCCACATTCCGACTGGCTCATAGAGTGCTTCCTTGACGCTACACAGAATACCCCAAATATCACAGCCAACCTCTTCGCAAAACTCGAAGTAATTATTGGCAGTTTTCCCCGTTTCAAGATCAGCTTTCTTGCGGGGCGGTCGACTGCTTGCACAAATACTGTGCCTGGCGTTACATTCATCTCAATCTCCTCGCTTTCGCTCCTAGGTAGGTAGTAATCTCGAATGTTATTCGGCATGAAGAGCTGCACTGGAATAGGCCTTCTGGCATATTTCTTTGGCGTTATCCCAAATTCCTTGGAAAACGCCCTTGTGAAGCCTTCGTGTGAGTCAAAAACATAGTCAAGTGCAACATCAATAACCTTTGTCTTTTCATCGCGCAAAACAAGTGCCGACTGGGACAATCGCAGTTTACGAATATACTCAAAAGGCGTTTTGCCAATAAGCTCCCTGAAAATGCGAGCGGCGTAATATTCTGAGTAGCCTGCGGCCCCAGCCAGCTGGTGCTGTGTGATTGGCTCTTTGATATGTTCAGCAATGAAATGCTGCATACGCATTACAGCATCAATCTTATCTTGACTTGGTGTGGTATTGTTAGCCATTCGAGATTCACCCCTTCAAAATGTAACAGATGCCAGAAGCATGTTTCTTGACCTAGGCTGCTAACTGCGAGGGACTTTTTCAGTGG
>DIPA01000096.1:23965-30682 GCA_002427055.1 Firmicutes bacterium UBA5500
CTGCGAGGGACTTTTTCAGTGGTTTCGGAATGTCCTTTTGGCTCCTACCTGCAGGAAGTAGGCCCACCCCTCAGTTCTGCGCTTTGTTAAGAGATACCTCCACTGAAAAATTAACCTTTACACTTGAATCTTAACATGTTATGTTATTGGTGCAGTAGCATTAAGCTTGTGAAAGGTGGTAATACGTCCGGCTCGCTGGCGTTATATAATCACATAACGAAGTGCGCATGGAGAACGTTAGGTAGCATCAAAAACCCTATAGGAAAAGGCAAGGCCGTCGAGCACGGCCTGATTAGTCATTCGTTTTTACGTCCAACGTAAAGCGGCTAGCGATGTCTTTCCTGATAGCTTTTTGATTGATACTTAACTCTCCGGCCTCTGAATTTGTCTGGAAGACAAGCCGTAGAGATTATTCTACGGCTTTTTATTTTCACAGCAATGCTATTGCAATAGATTATATGGGAGTTGAATCACGTGTTTAAGGAACTTGTACAATATGCTGCGAGACCTGCCCTTTTTGCCAAGGGTACGGCTAACTTCTGGGATGACCCACACATATCGAAACACTTACTTGCGGCCCATCTGAACCCGTACTGGGACGCTGCTAGCCGTAGACCGGCAACAATCGCCAAGACCGTCGAGTGGCTAGCAAACTACCTGCCGCAACAGGCTTCCATTCTAGACCTAGGTTGTGGTCCGGGGCTGTATGCCGAAAGATTGGCCCGCCTAGGACACAAGGTGACTGGAATCGACTTCTCGCACCGTAGTATTGCGTACGCTAAGGCTTCTGCGCAAGATAAAGGCCTTAGTATTGACTATGTGTATAAAAACTACCTCGAGATCGATTACCACGAGCAATTTGACATAGTGCTGCTCATCTATTGTGATTTTGGCGCATTAGTAGATGCCGAGCGTGATTTGTTGCTGCGAAAAGTCTACGCTGCTCTCAAACCAGGTGGGTTGTTTATCTTTGACGTATTCACAGACCAGTTCAGCGGCTCGATCGAGGAAAGACAATCTTGGGAAGTAGTGGATGAAGGCTTTTGGGCAGAGGGACCTCATTGTGTTCTGTCACAAAGCTTTCACTACCCCGAGCAGAAAGTGCTCTTAAGACAAGATACTGTCCTACGTGATGATGGTTCACATGATGTATACCGCACCTATGACCACTACTATTCTGAACTAGACCTAATGGCGCTGCTCAACGAATCTGGCTTTGGTAACCATAGTTTTTCTTATAGCGTTATCGGGGAAACCAATTACGCCTCACAGGAAGTCGTTTTCATAGCAACGTCTAGGCAGTAGGAGAGAAAGGGCTCTAAATCGCCTTTATCAGCCGAAGCAGGGTTCTGGTTAGGCTGAGCCGAATAAGGTGATCGAGCTAACAATGGAGCGAACAGGGGACTGGCCCCACTCGCTCCACTCTTTTTTCACTTAAGAGGTGTTCTTGCGTCAGAAGCCGAATAATCGGTTAAGCAAAGATTAGGGGGAGCGTGGAAGAAATGCTTGACCTAGAATCGCTACAGGAGAGACTCGGATGGGAACTGGTTAACTCGCAATTTCTTTCAGTTATGATCGTTAACCGTAAACATCAGGTGGTTTGGCATAACCAGAAGTTTGCCGATGAGTTTAACCAGGGCCAGCCAGTTGATAGTACAACGCCGTGTTTTCAGGCTGCCGGTTTTGGGCAAATCCACGCAGATTGCCCCCTACAGGAGAGCATCAGGACGGGCAAGAGTAGCATGGCTTGTGTAGATGCAGGCGATAGTAATTTCTTATACATAAGCATTCCCCTAGATGAGGAGCATGCTGCTAAGGTGCATATCTTCTTACCCAAGAATCCATAGCCAAACAGTAAGAGAGAAGTAATTACGGAGGTGATCATGTGGCATCCAGTAAGCCAGCTATCTTCTTGATAAACCTATATCTACAGATCATATTGCCATCTGAGATGATCTACAAACTCTTTACCCGAAGCTATGACACGATAATCGAATATGCATTATTAGTCACGAGTGTACTCGCGGTGGTACTTTTTCTGTTTTTCTTTTGTTATTGGGAATACACAAACTTCTATCTGCGGTACGTGTATTGCTTCTTAACAATCATAGGTACCCTTTTTGTCATTTATAGGGTCACATCTAGCCCTAGCATTCCACTAGGTGAATTCAGTGATTTGACTAGCCGATTGCCAACCGTCATCTGGACCATAGTTCTTATCATCATCGACATTGGTATTGTTCTAGACAAGGTCAAGAAAGAGGACTGTTTTGCCTTGGCCTTTCCCTTTAAGAATGGGCGGTTCTTGGTAGTTGATGGTGGAGACGGCAAGAAGTCTTTTTTTAACAATTACCATTACTATGGGTGGAAAAGAAGAAACGTAATGAACTATGATACTATGCGCTTTGCTACAGACCTGATCAAGATGGATAGACGTGGGTTCGCCAATCGCAGAATACTATCCTCCTCCAATGAGGATTACTATATTTATGGAGAAAAAGTATATAGCCCTGTAGAGGGAGAGGTAGTACACGTAATAGCAAATAATGATGACAATATTCCCTATTGCAGGTTATACAATGACTTGGGAAATCGCATTACCATTAAGAACGGTAACCATTACATATCTCTATTCCATTTTAAGAAGGACACTATTGTAGTTAGTGTTGGACAAAAGCTAAAGGCAGGTGATTGCCTTGGTCAAATTGGTAATTCTGGGATTTCGCCAAGGCCTCACCTGCATATTCAGGTCGTATATTGTGAAGATAGTAAGTACTGGTTAGGAAAAGGTGTTCCTATAGCATTTGGTAATAGGTACCCCGTGAAGAACTGTCAAATCAGCGCTTAGGGGGCATAGCCAACAGGCGGCGAAAAAGAACGAGTACGCCAATTGGCGTACTCTGGGTGGCCTATTTGAGTTCTGCGAGATCTGGCTTGCCAAAAAGTACTTTCTCGCCATCATTGATGACGATACACGGCAGGCCCACACGGCCTGCTTTCTTGACCTCAGCAAAATCGGGATGGTTATCACGGTAGTGCAAAAAGGCTTTTAGGGTACGCATGCTTTCAGTAATCTCTACAAAGATAAACTCGATGTTATTCTGGGAAAGAAACTCTTTCACCGGGGGACAACTGGGTCACAAATGGCTGCCGAACAAGGTGATTTGCTTCTGCATTCTATAAGCCCCTTTCATACTTAATGTATATAGTGATAAAGATTGCTCATATAGTTATTCTATTAGATGAGAGGCAGTACGTCTAGTGGTATGCGGGAAGGTTTCATCCGCGACTACTTGGTCGGGCAACCCAGGCATGATTCGTTTGGCTAACAAGCTGGGCTTTGTACAGGAAGGCTGTCGCCGTCAGGGGTGTAACGTAATGGGCAAGTTCTATGACATCATTGAGTTGGGCATTCTGAGGGAAGAGTGGGAGAGGTCATAAAGCCCTAGCGCCTTAAGCCCCTGTGTTAATGCTAGCAATACGCCAGCCAGTGCCGGGGATTTCTTCTTCGAGGAAAATAAAAAACGTAGCAGGTCCATCATCATGAGTAATGATCTCCTTAACGCGTAGATCCACGGTAACCGCGAAGCATACTTTGCCAGGAATAGCATCTGCTGGGGAGTAAGGTTCAATGTGCAGCAGTTTAGCTGCCAGGATGTTGTCATAACCAAATGTATCACTTAACTTGGGGATATAGATAAGCGTGTCATCCATATTACTGGACAAGTACGACCTAAGTGACCAAATGGTGCGAAACCGTAGAGTTCCCTCAAGGCCATGTTGGTCTAATGCAGCATAGTACTCACTTACCACTTGTTCTGGGGTAAGTGCCGCTATCCTCGTCAGTTCCGGATCATCTCGTTCCAACGTATTGGCAATCCATTCTTCCCAGGTTTGGCCAGAAGCTCTTTCCCAAGACTTACTGCTTAGGCTACAGGACTGGCCAGAATGGCGCCCAACGTCTAACCAAGCGCCGATTATTTTCTCTCCGCTGCGAATAATGGTTGCCCGCCCATTAGCCCTTTGCGGGTTCATAAAATCCGGCATATCTTCTGCTATTTTATATAGTCGGATCGATACTTCTTGCCCAAGATAAGGCTCGATGTCTAGCCCAATGTCTTTTGCTAGCTCGTTATTATAGGCCCAATATAAGTTCGTAGGATAGTCGCCCAGGCGATAGGAAAGCTTCTGCGGCAAACATTCATCCCAGCTGTTGATGAGAAAGGTAGCAGTCCAATTGTACCTCCGTAGCAAGCCCTGGTCCTTAGCATCTATGTTTGCCTCTTGCACGGGGTTCAAGGCGGTGTCAACTGGATCTGTTGCCACATCAACAGAAGGTACTTCTGTACTCTGGTGCCGGCAAGCTGTCAGACTAGGAATTAGTAGAAGTACAAACACACAAAGTATCAGGTGCTTCCTTGGATTAGACATACGTATCACCCTTTTGTGAGTGGAACGGTTAGAGACTATCCAGACCGCTCCTAATCGTTAACAATATAGTGGTTCCTCTTAATTGTATGGTAGAGTCATGTCAGGAATCCGGCTATTAGTCCGATACCCGTACCTATGCTGTAGAAGAGTATTACCGCCTTCTATCTTTCTACTTCACTATACGCCATTTACTAGTAAGGCTCCTGCTCTATAAGAAGAACGAGGAAGAGAAGGAGCCTCACGCGGGGGCAAGTATTGGGATAGGCAGGATTAGGTATAGAGCATACGGAAAATATAAGGTAAACGGCGATTGCCGCAGGAAGAAAGAAGGGATAAGTTCATGAAAACAATCTGCTTTGCGGGAGGTTGTTTTTGGGGCGTTGAGGAGTTCTTCTCCCGCATCCCAGGCGTGGTGGCTACCAAAGTTGGTTATGCCAACGGACGTACTGAAAATCCAACCTATCAGGAGGTTTGTCGCAAAGATACCGGTCATGCCGAGGCCTGTTTATTGGAATACAACCCCGGGCAGGTTGCTTTGCCGGAGCTGTTGGACAAGTTCTGGAGCGTAGTAGACCCGACCTTAGTCGACCGGCAAGGCCCAGACAAAGGTAATCAGTATCGTACTGGTATCTATTACCTAGATGAAGCCGATTTAGCTGTCATCAACGAGTCACGCGACAAGGAGCAGAGGCGGTATGAGAAGCCCATTGTAACTGAGATAGAGCCTTTGCGTAAGTTTTGGGATGCGGAAGAGTACCATCAGGAGTATCTAAAGAAGAACCCAGGTGGTTATTGTCATATCAATTTAGATTAATTAGGAGACAGCCAGTGTGCACTGGCTGTTTTTGCTACTTGCAGAGGCTATGCTTTTATTTCACCTCTCGAATGATAAAAAAGTCCGTCCCCTGGAATCTCCGTGTCTGGGCAGGTATTTTGGTTCTGCTAGCGAAATAAATCATACTAGACACCAAAGAGAGGGAGAGATGCTATTGTCTGCAATTCAAAAGGAGAAAGTTGACCGCAGGTCGGAGCTGGCACGCCGCTCACAGGATAACTTGCTTCAGGCGGTTCTATTGCTAGCCGGACCGGTTATCGTGGAAATGGCTCTGCAATCCACAGTTGGCATAGCCGACGTAGCCATGGTGGGGCAGCTTAGCCCAGCAGCTATTGCTGCTGTAGGTCTTTGTAACCAGGTATATATGTTGGCGCTGACAGTGTTTGCCGCCATTCGCACCGGTACTACCGTGCTGGTGGCTCGTTTGGTGGGTGCAGGCGACGTTAAGGGAGCTAACCTAGCGGCTCGCCAGTCGCTCTTGCTTTCTCTATTAGTTGCTTTTGTGCTAGCCGCGTTCGGTATTCTCTTTCCGGCAGCGGGTATGCGACTCCTAGGCGCTGGCCCAGATGTAATCGAGGTCGGCATTGGTTATATGCGTTGGAAAGCCATATCTGTTGTTTTTGCTATTATATTGTTAATGGCGACTGGTATTCTGCGAGGATGTGGCGATACTCTAACCTCTATGTATGCTAATGTGACAGTTAACGTAGTGAATATAGCGCTTAACTGGGTGTTTATTTTTGGTAACTTCGGTATGCCGGCTATGGGAGCTGCCGGTGCGGGTTTCTCTACCATGATAGCTCGCGCTATCGGTGCTGCGATTATGATGGCGGTCCTACTGAAGGGCCGATCAAGTGTGAAAGTTACCTTGCGTGGTGATAATCATATCAGCTGGCCAGTCTTGCAGCGCGTTCTTAACATTGGTCTCCCGGCAGCGGGTGAAGAGCTGATGATGAGAGGGGCGCAGATTATCTTCACCATGATTATCACGAGCTTGGGTACTTTC
This sequence comes from Firmicutes bacterium UBA5500, assembly GCA_002427055.1. Taxonomy (GTDB): domain Bacteria; phylum Bacillota; class UBA994; order UBA5500; family UBA5500; genus UBA5500. The sequence goes on from DIPA01000096.1 coordinate 30,238, forward strand.
ATGTATGCAGCGCATCAGATTGCCTTACGGGCTGAGTCGATATCTTTCATGCCCGGATTCGGTTTTGCAGTCGCCGCAACTACTCTGGTGGGACAAAACCTGGGTGCGCGTCAGCCTGAAGTCGCACGCCGTGCTGGTTGGTTGACCATGAAGCTGGCCTTTGTTTTCATGAGCACTATGGGGGTTTTGCTTTTCTTCTTTGCTGAGCCCATCGTTGGCTTTTTTACTGATGAGCCAATTGTAATTGAGGCGGGTGCGCAAGTATTACGCATTATGGCTTTTGCTCAACCCTTTATGGCCGTCGCTCGTGTAGCCGCTGGTGCTTTGCGTGGAGCAGGTGATACTAAATATGTTATGTTCGGTACGGGCATTAGTATCTGGGTCGCGCGTCTAAGTCTGGCCTTTTTCTGTGTTAAGGTTCTAGATTGGGGGCTTGTAGGGGCTT
>DIPA01000096.1:30809-36628 GCA_002427055.1 Firmicutes bacterium UBA5500
GGCTTGGATTGGCATGTTTGCCGATCAAGCTACGCGAGCGGTGCTATTCGGAATTCGTTATTATGCGGGCAACTGGCAACATATCCAGGTCTAGAGCAGTTTAGCTATATGAACAAAAGTGATGAGGAGCTACCCCTAGTTGAGGTAGCTCCTTGAGCTACATTCATTCTTCACATTCTAGGTTCTCCTCGTCTTCATCAAATAGGTCGAGTTCATCGTCTTCGTAGGCATCCTCATAATCACACTTATGCTGCGCAAAGAGCTGCCAGGGCGGCCGGGTGTTGGCCTGATAGTTGTGAGTATCACTTGGTATTTCTCCAAAGAGGATAGCGGATGTTGCATCCTCATTCCAAACGCCAACTGCCTGTTCACCGCCTGCAGTTATTAGTAACCAGCTGTATTTCTGCCACGAGTTTCCCGTATCGTTGATATTCTGTGGGTCAAAAGTCACATATAGCTCCCCTTGGCCAAAGAGTGGTACGTCGAAAGCACCGAGGAAGACTGGTTCTACATTTGCCCCAGCCAGCCAGGCTTGATAGGCGGTAAGGCTCGCTAATCCGTCAATGTATGGTCGTTCAGCATCTGGCACTGGTACCAGTTGGCGTAAGTTACTAAAGGTGAATTTGAGTTCAGCTAGCTCATGCTTTAATGTTAAGAAGCCGGTTGCCTGCGCGGGTGCTTGACTGACGGACCGAAAAAAGCGGCTGGCGACAGAGAATTCATCTAGTGCAAGTATGACATACTGCACATTCCCACCTCCCTTCTGTAGGCCCTTTAGCGCAAGACACTATGCTACTATTATGATTTATGCTTGGAACCCATCTAGCGTGCTTCTTTATTAGGGAGTATAGAAGAATGTATTACTTATGTGTATATCGAGGGGGCGCGCTAGGTTTTTCGGGACCCCTTTTGAAGCTCTTGCATCATCTGGGTATAGACAAGTAGTTCTTTGCGAGAGGAGACATTAAGTTTCATGTATATGCGCTTGTTATGTGTCTTGATCGTATTAATTGATAGATACAGAATGTCTGCAATCTCTCTTGCAGTGTTACCTTGCAAGTACAGATCAAAAACCGCCCTTTCAGCTGTGGAAAGGGTCGTAATGTTCTCCACAAAGCTCTCAAACATAGCTGTGTTATGAGCGGCGGAATCAACAGGTTTCTTCTTATCATCCATGTCTTGCTGCGTCAAGTGCTCCATTAGGTCATCGATCTCTGGAATTCCCATTTTAGTATACTCTGCTGTACGCCTTAATTTGATTGCGTTTAGGGCTTTGGTAATTGGGCGCATGAATTTACGGCTCAACAGAATAGAAAGCGCAACACAGCCTGTGGCTAGGAAAAGAATTAGCCAGATAATTAGTCTGTTTTGCTTGGCAATATACGTGCTCATATCCGCCTTCGGCACGAGCAGGACGACTCGCCATTCCTGTTGTTCATAGGGGGAGTCGGCAGCATAGAGTCGAATGCTACTGTCAAGACCCAAATATGTTTCATCATTGCTACAGGTGTAGTGGCTTAGTTTACCTGTAGCACTCATTACTTGCATGTCGGCTTGAGGTATGACCTCACTGATCAAATGGTTGCCGGCAAACATTGCGTTTCTCATATGCAAAGCAGCGTTTTCGCTGGGAGCAAACATGCAGAAGATATGGCTTTGCGCCGAGTTGTCTGGGCTGTATTTCTGTTTGAAGAGCATTGAACTGAAGGAAAAACCGGCTACTCCCATCACCGTATGGTCAGAAGCGATGAGTGGGACACTGCACATCATCGCGCTGCTGTAGTTATCGAGTGTTAGCTTAGGGCACCAGTAGTACTGACGTGAGATAGGAAGCTCTGTTTGCATCGCCATTTTCACGGGCGTTATAAAAAAGTCAGCGTTGCTTACATCAAACTCCATTTTCCATTGTGGAAGAATAGTCATTTGATTACTTCTGCCGATTACTGCCGGTCCACGAAAATAGCGGATATCATAGTAAGTAGAGCTTACAGCGGTTGCTTCCATATTCCTTAAGAATAAGCCAGCTCTAGAGTATGCTGCTTTGTCAATGTGCGGATTCGCGGTAGCGTTAAGCACCAGGAATACGCCACTGCCTTTGGAACTGTGTAGTCCGTTTAGCAGCTTGCTGAATTCTCGCGCTAAGATAGTGTTCACTAACTCAGGATGCCGATACAGATCTGATGGCTTTGTTCCATGCTCCAGCAAAGTCATCTCTATACTCTGAGATAATTGCTCTGCTAGAGCTACACTACTAACCGAAACATGAGCGAAGTCAGTGTAAACACCATCTCTTATATGAGTCAGTTCCTTTTGAAATAACGCCACAGTTTCTTCCATTTTGGCGTTAAAGACTCCGGTGAAAAAAAGGATCAGCAATAGGCCTAGGACGATGTTGATTACAAAAACCATTAGCAGGCTAACTAGGCGTAATTCAAGGGATAGGCCATGCTGCCCTGTCTTGGTTAATTGAGCCCTGATGGTATCTAAGCGACTTAGCATAATTACACCTACCGATATTTAACTCCTTAACATGTCATACTCAAGGAGCTACTCTTAGTGATTTTATGTACTCAAGGCGGGCGCTACGTGCGGAGGCCTTAAATAAGTCGGTATATTGACTACTAAGGCCATCCAGAGCGTCAAAAACTGGCATAACGAGAAACTCGTATTGCTTGTGCATAGCTACAGCAACTTGCAGTAGCTTCTTGACCTTTGTATTGGCAACAGATTTTGCTTCGCTTCCCATCATAGTCTCAAAGGCAGAGTTGGTTACAGGTAGATAGCCTGTTTCTGAGACAAACTGCATGTTTTGCCTAGCAGTTGTAAACCATTTGAGGAATACGGCTGCTGCATATTCTTTTCTCTCGTCGGATTTTGTTACTGCCATACCCGCTCCGCGCTGGATCGCAATCTGCTTGCCCTCTTCGAATACCGGATACGGCAACACGTTATATTCCACTTGCTCGGTGATGTTGTTCTCATAGGTTACGGTATCACCATAGAACAGAATGCCGGCTGTAGAACCGATTGAGCAGATGATGTCTCCTGTCTTGGAAAGGTCGGAAGAGTAGCCATCATAGATGGCATAGCCGCCTTTAACTGCAGTGTCAAACAAGTTGTTATGTACATAGCCAAACGCATCGCCGGTGGTTACTAGCTGCTCGTTTTCAATAAAGGAACTACCTAGTTGCTTCATCCCTATTTGCATGAAGTTGAAGATTGAGTCGATAGCATAAAACGCTTTACCATCATTAGGTATGGTTGGCGTCTGTGCATCAGTCCACTCATAGTAGAGCTCCGCCGTCCTTGCAATTCCTTCAAAGGTAGCTAGGTCGGCAACAGCCACTTCGGTAGCCTCAGCAAAGCGATCAAACAGTGTTTGATTGATGAACAAGACTTCAGTTGATTTGGCGATCGGAAACACGTAGAGCTTGTCGTCAACCTTTCCTTCGTCGACAAACGAAGCTACATATTGAAAGAGCTCCTTTTTGCTGAAATAATCGTTTAGATCAACAAGCAAATCTTTTTCAGCTAAGGTTATTGCTACTTTCGGATAGCATGTAGTGATATCGGGGAGCTCGGGCGCACCTGGATCCCCTTGGGCCGCCATTAGTAGTTTCTTCTGGAGTACTGAAGAACTGTTGATTGAGGTAATGTTAATAATGATACCTTTTTCCTTGCCAATAGTGCCATTAAAAGTATCTACTAGGCTATCCATTGTAGTTTGCATAATGCCACCATAGTTATGCCATAGCGTTAAAGTTACTGGGTTCTTTGGGTCAAGCCCTCCTTCATTGCTACAGCCCGCAAACAAGCTACACATTGTAGTAATCATCAGGAGAAAAGCAAAAAACCGCCTCATTCTGCCCCTCCAATCGTAGTGAAGAGTCCCGCCTCTAAGAATCACCCTGTATTTGGCTACAAAATCACCCCTAGGGTGATTTTTTATTATGGCGATGGTTCATACAATAACCGCAAGGGAAGCATTGTGCTTGTTATGCAATGCTTATTTACCCATAGTAATTATATACGCAAAATTGTGATATAGAAAGAAATTTGTTCTGCAAGCTGCATCATTTTTCAGTAGGTAGATGGCAGCGAGAGCTTAATGACGGACTAATTGTAGCGAGTAACAGTTAGGGGGTGCGATTAACCTCAGGATAAGGGATTTGAGGGCCCGGGGCCGTTGGGAGTAGGTCAACTATCGAAGCAAGTGCTTGGCTGACTAATGGTCACCTAAGTAGGAATCTAACGAGGAGGTGTCTTTTTGAAGCAGACGCTAGCCGTATTACTTCTTGCTCTATGTGTCGTTTTGGTAATCAGCGGTTGTGGGGGCAAAAGTTTGCCACAGAACAGTAACGGCGATGAGCCTAACCAGCCGTCTAAAAGCACGGGAAAAGTAGACCAGCAGCAGTCTACTACTAACCTAAAGACGATCAGTGATTTCTTTGAGGCCTGGGATGAGCTTTTCAGTTCTACTGAGACTGCTATCAACAGTTATGATGATCCCTTTTTTGGGCTAGAGTTGCTTGTTCCTTCTACCGAGCTTTCTATAGACATACAGTATGAGATCTTGAATCTACAGAACGAGAACGGTAGCTTTAAAGGCAAGTTGCCTCTATCGGGTTTTCCTGCCTTCATTGAGAAAGACGGTGCTAAACTGACCTTTGGCTACGAGTACGTGCGAGAAGAGGATGGCTGGGCTCCGTCTATGAAGGCTGGTGATGTGCTGGTCGAAAACGGTAGCTGCGATCTAGCCAAAGAGGTCTATCGGACAGAGACAGTTACCAAACGCGACGACAAGATGGTCGATCACACGTATATGGAGTTCAAACGTATCAAAGGTGGAGCTATGCTGTGTTTGAGAATATACGGTTCCAGCAAAAACGCTGCGACAGACGAGGAAAGAATGGCTAATACTTGCACGTTCATCAAGGCTGGTAAAGGTTCACTCGATTTTGTGCTCGCCGAAGCTCAAATTGGGCCAGCCTTTGAGGAACTCTCTATCATAAACAAGAGCGACCTAACCAAAGAAGCAGCGATAGAGATGTTAGAAGCTGCTGGCTATGTCATTGAAACGACTGGCAGCGTCATTGATGGAGTCCTAGTGGTTGATCCATGAAGCTACGGAGCAAATCCTGGCAGGGGGGCAACGAAGGTAGTCTCTAGAACCACCTAAGCGCATAGTCTAGCGTGGATAGATGGTCAAAGGCAGCCCAGCGGCTGCCTTTTCTATAACTAGAATCTACAATAGTTTTTTCGCTGAAGAATCACCCTCGGGGTGATTACTTTTTGTGCAAATAATGCATAGAATTCAATTAGCGAGCGCGGTCAAGTATGAAAAGCAGGGTGGTGAGTGAGCAGCAGAACTAACAATCTTTATGGCGTTGAGGATTCTTAAGAAAGGAGGTTTTGAACAATGGTAGATCCGCATGTTAGCCACAGCGAAACTATGGAAACGGCGGTTTTTGCCCCGGAAGATATTGAGAAGAACAAGACTATGGCTGGACTTGCCTACATCATATTCTTCCTGCCGCTTGTTGCCTGCCCCGACTCCAAGTTCGCCAGATACCATGCTAACCAGGGCTTGGCTTTGCTGATTGTGAGTCTCGTGGGTAGCTTTATTCTAGGCATGATACCGATTATCGGTTGGTTATTGCTGCCCCTGTTCTCTATTCTTGTACTAATATTAGCTATTGTGGGGCTTGTAAATGGGCTCAATGGCAAAGTAAAAGACTTACCCCTTATCGGTAAATTTAAGTTGCTAAAGTAAAGCAGCATAGGAACATAGATTTGGTAAAAGGCAGCCAAGTGGCTGC
>DIPA01000096.1:36728-39697 GCA_002427055.1 Firmicutes bacterium UBA5500
GCCTTTTTACTTCATCAGGCGCATGCCGTTTAGCGTGACCAAGAGAACGCTTGCTTCGTGAATGGCCATGCCACTGCCTAGGTGTATTACTTGTAGCACGACACCTGCTAAGAGTAACAGTACGGTTGCTACAGCGAAAACCACGTTTTGGCGCACAACGCCTAGAATACGGCGGCTAATTCCGATTGCTCCTGGTACCTGCCCGATGCGGTCACCTATCAGTGCAATGTCCGAGGCTTCCATAGCAACTCGGGTACCTGAGCTGCCCATGGCTATACTGACGTCAGCTATAGCTAAGGCCGGGGCATCATTGATACCGTCGCCAACCATGGCGACAACGTGTCCTGTCTTTTGTAACTCGCGTATAACCTCTACTTTCTGCTCCGGCAGCAAGCCTGCGCGTACTTCATCGATACCGAGTTGATCAGCAACCAGCTGTGCCGCACGTGGGTTATCCCCGGTAAGCATCACAGTTGTCTTAATGCCGGTGCGCTTGAGGGCTTTAACCAGCCCGAAGGCGTCCGGTTTGATGGGATCTGTGATGCCAATCAAGCCAATAGCTTGGCCGTTAAGAGCGATAATGGCTACGGTTTCACCGGCTTCCTCGTGTTCTACCATCAGGGCGGCTTGCTCAGGAGTTAAATCTGTACCCCGTGAAAGCAGTAGCCGCCGATTGCCAACCAGAATCTCTCCGTCCGGGCCATGGGCCACAACTCCTAGGCCGGCTTCGATAGTCCAGTCGTCAGCCGGAGCTGGTTCAATCTGGCGCTTTTCAGCTGCACTCAGAATAGCGGTGGCTAAGTGGTGCTCAGAGCGAAGTTCTGCTGCTGCCGCTAGTGAGAGTACTCGCTCTTCCTCTAGCTCAAACCCGGTTACGCTTGCCACCTGAGGTTGCCCTAGGGTTAGGGTGCCAGTTTTGTCGAAAGCGACTACGTCGGCTTTAGCGATGCGCTCCAGGCGTTCGCCGCCCTTAATTAGAATGCCATGTTTAGCCGAATTGCCAAGCCCGGCTACGACAGCAACCGGAGCAGCAACTACGAGGGCACCCGGGCAGCCGATAACCAGAAATGTTAGGGCCAAATGCATATTTCTACTCCCCAAGTAAACGAGTGCCGCTGCCATAATCACAGCAGGGGTGTACCACTGGGCGAAGGCATCGAGAGTACGTTGTACCTTGGGTTTTTGCTCTTGAGCCTCGGCTACCAGATAAACGAGTTGGCTGAAGGTGGTATCGGTTCCCACCCGTTCTGCTACAACTTCTAGGTAACCACCTTGGCAGATGGTGCCGCTGAGCACAGTGTCATCGACTGCCACTTCCGCTGGTAGAGGTTCTCCGGTTAGAGAAGATGTATCAACAGACGCGCGGCCTGCAACAACCTTGCCATCAACCGGAATGGACTCGCCAGGCAGGACCACTACTACATGGCCTGCTTTTACTTCATAGGCGGAAACAGTGACTAACTCTTCGCCTCGCTTGATCTTGGCGGTGCGGGGCATGAGGTCGACTAGTCCTCGTAAGGCCGAACGTGTACGTGCTAGCGTTAGTCCTTCTAGGAAGCCGCCAAAAATGTAGAGCCATGTTACGGCGGCTGCTTCCCAAGCCTCACCAATAACAATGGCACCGATAGCTGCGATTGTTACTAGCAGTGAAATACTAAACTGGCGAGTGGACAGGCGTCCGATAGCCTCTTTGGCAACAGTATAGCCAGCTATGATCGCGGCTAGCGTCATTGCCCAGAAGTGAAACGTATTGCCAAGGGGGCGCAATAGCCATGCCGCCACGATGAGGCTACCAGAAGTAGCAATTACCAGCTTCTCGCGGTTACGTATTAACCAATCATTGTATCTAGACATGGCAAGGCCCTTTTCCTTGCTAAATGTCTGAGCTGGGACCGGGCACGACAGTAGCTACGCCGATCCCCATTTGCTTGCAGAGGGTGCGGATTTTTTCTTGACTGAGTACGTTGGGGTCATATTCCACGTTCATGCTGCCGGCGCCGAAAATAACACGGGCTGATTTCATGCCGGGCAGAGCTTGGGTGGCTTTCTCCAGCTTAGCCGCACAGGTAGGACAATTGAGATTAGTGAGCATCATCATTTCATTGGTCATGATATCTAACTCCTTTCGCTTGGCGACCAACGGGTCACCCTTTGGCAACTAGCAAGTTGCGCTGTCAGGTATATCATGCCATGCTTTGCTCACTAATACCTTGACGTAGGTCAAGGGTCTTAAACTCCTGCTATTGTTTTCAGTTCATCTAGGTCTAGAATAACTAGAGTACGGGCACCTTCAGCTCTCTGAATGACTCCGGCGTCGGCAAAGCTCTTCAGTCGTCTACTCAAGCTTTCTGGTGTTGCAGCTAGCTTACTGGCCAAGTCAGACCAACTACTACTGATCTCAATCTCGACCTGCTTTTCGGAAAGTTGGCGGCCATAGGGTGCCATGCGGCAAAGTTCTGCTGCTAAGCGTTGGCCAACATCGCGTAATCCAAGGTCGCCAATCATTTGCTCAGCTGTGGCCAGTCGTTGAGCTAGAGCCTCAATTAGGAGCAGAGCAGCATCGGGATAGTTGCGCATAACTTTTTGCACTGCCTCGCGTGGCAGAATACAAGCTTCCGAGTTTACACTAGCTACTAGCTCGCCTTCATAGTATGCGGGTGTTAGAAGGCCTAGTTCTCCAATCAACTCGCCAGGCTCAATAAGGCGAACTACTTGTTCTCGCCCGGATGGATGAGTGTGCACTATCCTTAGCTGTCCCGAGGCTACTACTAATAGCTCGCTTACCGGGTCACCAGCCACATGAATAATTTCACCCTTGCCGTATTTCCTGTGTACCATTGCCTTGCCTAGTTCAGCTAGAGCAAGAGGGGGGAGTTCTCGAAAAATCGGCACAATAGAAACGCAACTAGGAATATTGATTGGCATCGTTATTCGTTCCTCTCTAGCAGCAAGGCGCACGAATTGTCGTC
>DIPA01000096.1:39791-49482 GCA_002427055.1 Firmicutes bacterium UBA5500
CACGAATTGTCGTGCGCCTTGCAAAGTAATCTCTGTAATTGAACCATTACGGCTAGTAGCGCATGGCATCAGCCGGTGAAAGACAATTAGACGATTTTGGCAAGGATATCAACCACAATGCCCATGGCTTCCGACAACCTTGCCCTATCTTCGGGAGTAAGATCACGCATTAACTGCTGTAGGTTCAGCACAAACTTCTGCCTATTGGCTTGCACTAAGTCTTCTCCAGCCTCATTTAGCTTAACCATAACAACACGACGGTCTAATTGACTACGGGTACGGTCGACAACACCGGCTTCGATTAACCGATTGACCATAGTAGTTAAGCTCCCGGCAGATACCTGTAAGCGATCGGCCAGATCGCTCATTCGCCAGTCTGGACGAGTAGCAATAGTGTAGAGACAGTCTATTTGAGCAGGGGTATAGTGCGCCGAAGAACCTTTGAGCTTGTTCTGCTTTGATGTCTCGTGCATCCTTTTGCGAAGACGAGGAATTAGGTTCAAGAAGTCGTTCCACTCCTTGGCCAGCAAGGTTACTCACCTCCAAACTCTTTGTCATGCACGTAACTTCGCCATACATGAGCTTATGTTATTACCAGTATAACAGATGTAGCGCTAATTGAATCATGTAATCAAATACTTTCTTTACTATGTCTTTTCTTCTTTAGTTTGGATATTATTCCTGGAGGGGTTAAGGCTTCAGCGTGTTATTGGGCAGGGCGTTGTTTTGAGCAGGCGTTTCAGTATATAATCTGCTTAGTGATTATTATAAACTATGATTATAGAGGAGGTGTGTTACGTGAACCTAAACTATCTCCAAACCTTATTAGCAGTGCAGGAGCACGGTAGTTTTTCAGCAGCAGCTAGGCAGATTGGGCTTACTCAGCCGGCTGTTAGCCTGCAAATACAGGCTCTAGAGGAGGATGTCGGTTCGCAGCTAGTTGTACGTGATGCTCGTACCTGTGAGTTCACACCGGCCGGTTTAGCACTAGTGGCTTTTGCTGAGGAGGTTTTCGAGCGCTTACGACAAACTCGTATTCTGCTCAGCCAGTTGACGGGTGAAGTTAGCGGATTAGTGCGCTTGGGGGCTAGCAATATACCGGGTGAGTACATTTTGCCCCCCTTAATAGCTAGCTTCTTACAGAAACATCCGCGAGTCAGGTTTATGTTAGAGATTAGCGATAGTGACCAGATTCATAACTGGCTGGAGAGCAAACGTGTTGACTTTGGCATTGTAGGCCAACGCCAGGAAGGGACCAAATTTGAATATAGTCTGCTAGCGCACGATGAGTTATTAGTTGTAGTTCCTGCCGGACACCCTTGGGCAGGGCAGGAGATTGACCCTGCTCAGCTTGGCGATTATCCTTTTGTTGAACGTGAATCCGGGTCCGGTACAAGGGCCAACTACGAAAAGGCCTTGCGTCAGATTGGCGTCGAGCCCGATAGCTTACATACCGTATTTAGTGGTGGTAGTACTAGCTCGGTATTATCTGCTGTTTTGTCGGGTATGGGATATGCTTTCTGTTCAAAATGGGCGCTGAAAAACAACCTTGCCTTGGGTCAATTAGCTACGGCCAAGGTGGCTGGCTTAATGATGCAACGTGGCTTCTACTTAGTGACTAATCCTAATCAATTCCGCACCTTAGCTGCCGAAGAACTACTAAACTATTTGCGACAGCAAGGACTGGCTAGCATGGGAGGGGAGATGCTTGACTAGACTAAGATTGACAGAGATGTCATCCACAAGTGGCTGAGCATCTAAATTAGGGCCGGGGGCCCTAGATGAAGTGCTCAGTTGTTTACCTAAGGTGTTCGATTCTCGCGTCTTGATCGGCCCTGAAACAAGCGACGATGCCGGAGTCGTTCTTATTGATGCAGAGCGAGCACTAGTGCAAACTGTAGACTTTTTTTCTCCCATAGTCGATGACTATTACCAATTTGGGCAAATAGCGGCCGCTAATTCCTTAAGCGATATTTATGCCATGGGAGCTAAGCCGTTTACTGCTCTGAACATAGCCTGTTTTCCCACTTGTCTGAGGCCTGCGGAGATGGGTGAAATAATGCGAGGGGGAGCGGACAAACTGCTAGAGGCAGGGGCTATTCTGTTGGGTGGCCACACAGTCGAAAACCCTGAACCAAAATTCGGTATGGCGGTTACCGGAATCATTCACCCGGCAGACATCTGGACTAATACAGGGGCCCAAATAGGTGACATTCTCCTGCTAACCAAGCCATTGGGTACCGGTATCATATCTACAGGTCTGAAAGCTGGCCTGTTGCAGCCCGGAGTAGAAGATGTGGCGGTGCAGTCAATGTGTACGCTAAACAAAGCTGCAGCAGAAACGTTGCGTAAGTATGCCACTGTGCATGCTTGTACCGATGTAACCGGTTTTGGTTTCTTAGGTCATCTTTCTGAAATGGTCCAGGATGATCCCATTAGCATTGTCATTCGAGCTTCCGCTTTGCCTATTCTGCCGGGGGCATTAGAGACTGCCCAGATGGGGTTGGTTCCAGCCGGTGCTTACCGCAATCGGGAGTTCTTTGGAGGTAACATAGTCTTTACAGAGGATGTACCGCTAGCCTATCAAGACTTGGTGTTTGACCCACAGACTTCTGGTGGCCTACTGGTGGCAATTCCTGCAGATGAAGCTGAAGCAGTAATAGCAGCACTGGAGCAGGCTGATGTACAGGCTGGGGTCGTCGGCAAGGTAATTCCTCGGCAAGCTGAGGCGAAGATTCGTGTAACTTTTGCCGGCTAGGCGAACAGCTTTGCTTTTTGCAACAGAAAGAGCCTGCCCTTTGGCGGCGCATAAAAAAGCCTCCCGCCAGCAATTGCTACGGCTGGCAGGAGGCTAGAGGGGGCAAATTCTTGCATCAGTGAGCCTCTCACTAATGATCAATGATAACATATACCAAGTGTTAATTGCTGTCAACAGGGCCTAGGCTTCTGGTGATTGCCTTGGTAGGAAAGTGACCAGAGGTAGCCAAAGCAGGTAAGACATGGTGAAACAAGGTAGAGGAGGAGAGTATGTGAGCAGTTTTTCTGCCAACGAGATAATACAGTTGGCGCTACAGATCGAGCGAGAAGGTGAGGCGTTCTATAGGGAAGCTGAACGCCTAGCTAAGAAGCCGGCCGCTAAAGAGCTATTTGCCAACCTAGCGGTTGCAGAACTGAGCCACGCCGAAACTTTTCGTCGAATAGCGGCTGAGCTTGAAGTTAGTAGCCATGTTTATGAGGACGAAGAGGCCGAGCGCTATTTACGCGCCCTGGTGGCCGGGAGAGTCTTCACAGACCCGCGTGTTGCTTTTGACCGTGCAGCGCAAGGTGATCACAATGCACTGATAAGCCACGCCATCGGTTTTGAAAAGGAGACTATTCTCTACTTCTACGCCCTAAAGGATACAGTACGGCCAGAGGACCAAGAGATGGTAGAGCGCCTAATTGCGGAAGAAAAGGAGCACATCAAGCGTCTTGCAGCCAGCCTGCAGGTCAAGTAAATAGAAGAGGAGCCAGCCTGGTACATTCCCAGACTGGCTCTTTTAGTGCCTTTATTGGCGTCGTAAGATTTGTCCTGCTCGAGCGCCTGTCAGTTGACCATCTGTTACAGCCAATTGTCCGTTAACCCATACCTTTAGGATGCCGGACGGAGCTTGCTTTGGTTCATTGAAGGTACCGTTGTCTCGTAGTTCATCCGAGGCAAGTAACACCAGATCGGCAGCCATTCCTGGCCGGATGAGGCCCCGATTAAATAAGCCTAAGCGGCCGGCAGGTGCTGCAGTCATCTTGCGTACGCCTTCTTCGAATGAGAATAAGCCCACCTGCACATATTTACTAAGGACACGTGCAAAGGTACCGAAATTGCGCGGGTGAGGAGTGCCTGAGCAGCTCATGGCAATGGAAGCCCCATCGCTACCGATCATGGTCAGTGGGTGAGCTAGAATGGTCTGCACATCCTCTTCGCACATGGCGAAAGTAACTGCCGATACTCCGGCTCGTTCTGCCAGCACCAAGTCGATAACGAAGTCAATTGCTTCTTGACCAACAGATAGAGCAGCCTCAGCTACTGTCATGCCCTCAAAGTGCTTATTGGCAGCAGTCTTGACTTCTGAGATCAGGATATCTTCAAAACGCTCCGCACGCTTTTCCATTGACTCCAAAACAGCCGTGCGTATGGCGGTTCGCTGGTCAGGATTGCTTAATCTAGCCAGCAGACCATCAACACCACCAACATGTGCCCAATCTGGGAAGATGGTAGTGATAGTGGTGGCGGAAGCTGTGTACGGATATTGGTCGTTAGCAATGTCAAGCCCTTGGGCTCTCAATTGCGCAATTAGCGCCTGGCTTTGCTTACCCTTACCCCAGTTAAGTCGACCGACTACTTTATGGTGAGCAATTTGTACCCTGGCGCCCGAGCGGCGCCCAATTTCAGCAGCTTCTTCGATAGACTCTAGTAGGTGCTCGCCTTCGTTGCGCATGTGTGTTTCATAGATGCCACCATATGGAGCAACGGCTGCTGCAACCTTTGCCAATTCGTTAGTATCGGCATAGCAGCCGGGCGCGTAAATGAGGCCAGTCGACATGCCAAAAGCACCTGCCTGCATGCTTTCGTCCAGAAGTTGCTGCATCTTCTCTAGCTCGCCTGCAGTCGGTTGGCGATTGTCAAAACCCATGGCGGCAATACGCAAGGTGCCATGTCCTACCAGTCCCCCAAAGTTTACAGCAGGCCGTTGGGCAGCTAGGGCATCTAGAAACTCTGCATAGGTTTGCCAATGATAGTTAATGCCATGACCAAAGAAAGCAGTATATTCTTTGAGCATGTCAACACGCTCTGGTGCCACTGGGGCCGGGCTCATGCCGCAGTTCCCCCCGATTTCAGTTGTTACGCCTTGTAGCAGGCGACTAGCAGCAGAACCGTCGAGTAGCAAGGAGAAGTCGGAATGAGTGTGGATATCAATAAAGCCGGGTGTGAGTGTTAACCCTCTACCGTCGATAATCTCGTGGGCTCCCACCGCGATGTGTTTTCCCATAGCAGCAATTATGCCTTCTTGCACGGCTACATCGCCTATAGTCCAGGGGCTACCTGTGCCATCAACTATGCGGACTTGACGGATAATATAATCAAACAATGCTGTTACCTCCTTATTGCTGTCTAAAATCATGTTAATTATTCCGTGCCGGAGAGTCAATCCTGCGTCAAAGAGCGTGCAAGCAGCAATAAGTTTACCTATGGCTATGATACGGGGTATAATAGGTACCGACAAAAATATAGACATGGAGGTGTCAGTTAATGGCAGCGACAGTTATGGATGGTAAGAAGGTTGCAGCCACAATTCGCGAGGAAGTAAAGGCGGAGGTGGCTGCTTGGCGCGAGCAGGGAGTCTCTCCTCGTCTAGATGTAATCTTAGTAGGTGAGGATCCTGCGTCTGTATATTATGCGCAAGCTAAAGAAAGGTTAAGTAAGCGTGTTGGCATTGACTTTGAGTGTCATCGCTTGTCGGAAACAGCAACAGAAGCTGAAGTACTCGCCCTACTGGATACATTGAACAATGATAGCGCTGTGCATGGAATTATGGTTGAACTACCTTTGCCAAAAGGTATGAGTAAAGACAGGATTTTGGGGGCAGTTAATCCTCTGAAGGACGTTGATGGGGTTAATCCGTTGAACCAAGGTTACTTGGCACTCGAGTTAGACGGCTTGTTCCCAGCTACTCCTCTTGCTTGCATGGAGATGCTTGACCGTTACGAGTTGCCGGTTCGAGGCCAAGAGGCTGTAATTGTGGGCTGGGGTGCAACTGTCGGTAAACCACTACTAAATATGATGCTCGGTCGTCGGGCTACAGCAACTACAACGCACTCGCGCACCCGCGATTTGGCTGCCCATACAAGGAAAGCCGATATTGTAATCGCAGCCGTAGGTCGTCCTGGCATGATTACGGCCGATATGATCAAACCGGGTGCTGTGGTTATCGATGTAGCCATTAACGAGACTGCTGAGGGAATTGTTGGTGATGTAGACTATGCTGCTGTCAGTGAGGTGGCAGGCTATGTTACACCGGTTCCCGGTGGTGTAGGTTCGGTCACTACTGTACTGTTGTTCAAGAACTTGCTCAAGGGCATGAAAATGCAAATGCAAGCTAAAAAGTAAAACTGAGCACTTGATTCTAGACTAATAGTTAGGGGGAGAAATATGGAGGATAAAGGGTTAATGGCTAAAATTGTGGGTTGGTTGTTTGAAACCGGCGCGATTCGAGTTTCACCGGCGGACCAGCCTTTCTGGTACACTTCAGGCTTAATCGGGCCGTATTATGTTAATACCCAGTTTTTGTTAGGTGGCGAACGGGCGGCTAACGAGCTCTTAACCCTGATCGATGAGACGCGTAGCGATCCACTTTTGTGTACGCGGAAGGTTTGGGCTAGCTTACGGCAACACTATGCTAACAGCCCCATTTTTAAGCAAGTAACGGATGCTTTGGTAAATGTGGTGCAAGCTAGTTATGACCTAGATACTATCGATTTCATCTCAGGTGGAGAGCGGCGCGATTGGTTCTTTTCTCTTTTGCCCTCTGAGCTACTAGACAAGCCGCATGTGACCATTTTTAAAGATCAGCAGGTGACTGTCATAGACAATGGTGAGGTTACTGCTTGTTCTTCCTTGGCTGGAGCCAAAGTGCTGCATATTTCTGATCTAGTAACAGAAGCATCGAGTTACTTGCGGGCATGGATACCTGCACTGACACGGCTTGAGGCCAGTATGTTCGCGACGCTGACTATTGTTGATCGTTGTCAGGGTGGAGCTAACGCTTTGGCCCAAGCACAGGTACCACTCAAGTCCTTAGTGAGCATTGATGCCGATCTATTTCGCTTGGCTGCTGCCCAAGGGTATGTTACACCCGAGCAGCAAGCATTGGTTAGCAACTATCTGCACGATCCTTATGCAAGTATGCGTCAGTTTCTATTGAACAATCATGACTTCTTAACAAATGCTTTGCGCAGTGACGGACGCACGGCGGAGCGGGTAAGGCGCTTGCTGACGGCAAATCTGTATGACTTGCCTCCGGCAATGCTTTCGCTCTAGTTACTTTGGGCAGTTAATGGCTTCATAATGCATCCCCCTATAGCAGATAATAGGCGTGGAATCTAATAAGGAGGGGATGCAGTATGACAGTTGGTACGAAAGTACATCAAGCCTTAGCTTCGCTGCGTAGCCTAGAAGGTCAGTTTGAGACGTTTGCCCTAGACACTGATGATCAGCAGGTTAAGCAGATGTACAATCAGTGTCGCCAGCAGTTGTCGCAGATCACCAGCCAGCTGGCTAGTCGCGTCAACTACATGGAACAGGAAGAACCCACTTATAAGATTTCAAGCGGCTCCCCGAGTGGTGGGGCTGGTAATCAGTTCAATGCCAGCGGTATGCAGGGTGGCATGACTGGTGCAACCGGTATGACAGGTATGACCAGTGCAGTGAATACGACCGGCTTGGGTATGGACCGGTCAATCGGTTCGACTGCATCAACAGGGGCGACTGGGTCTAGCGGTTGGTCTAGCCCGACTAATAACAAGGGGAACAGTAAGTCTACCAAGAACAAATCTCGGTAGCAAAATGTAGCAAAAGCTGGTGGGAATTACTCCCACCAGCTTTTGTTTTCTGATGTGATTGTTTCGCGCCAACCACTCGTTTAGCGAACGTATTTGCTCAACTTCACCACTATCTCGCCGCAGGCAATGAAATTCATAGAGGTCGCGGGTGATATCGCGCATTAGCGACTGAATGCGGTTTGGTGCGCCTCGCGTAAGCAGCACTAAGACAAATTCGTTTTCGGGCAGCAGCACGAGCGCCGCGTCGTTATAGACATGGTCCTTCGTTCCTGTTTTGTGCGCAACCGGTACTATGAAGTTAAGTGCCTTAGGAATGCGGCTGTTATAGATAGTGTTGGTAAGAGCCTGCATAAACAGTTCGTTGTTCTCACTAGAAAGCACGTTACCTCGTGCGAGGCTGGCTAGTATGCATCCTAAGTCTGCTGGAGTTGTGCGCGGTGCGTCAAGGGTGCCGTAACGTTCAAGGCAAGTGGCGTTTGCGGTCCCAGGTGCGGGGGCTAGCTCCCTGCTGAGAGTGCTTTGGGTCAGGCCAAGTTCACGTAAGGTCTGAGTAGCCATATTAGAGCCCAAGTAGCGCAGTATAATGTTGTGGTGCAAATTTACCGAATGGGTAATCATGCGATGAATCAACCGCTGCCATTGTTGCTGCTGCCCGACCACCGGGTCAGTGTGTACTTGCCAGATATCTACCTCGCCTAGATCGTCCAAATAGTAGAAGACATACGCTATCAGCAGTTTCGCCACTGAAGCGGTGTGGAAATAACCAACATAATTACCGTTAGGCCTCAACTCCGAGCGATCGGCATCGTAACCATAGCTAAAACCACTCGCTATTTCCTCTACATAAATGCCTATATTCCCATAGCCGGCATCACGCTCTCGATACGTCTTCAGCCGCTCGGCAATCAAGGCAAACACCTGTTGGCGATAGGCTTGTGCCGCATATTGATGACTTTGGGCTACAAGTTGCTCGACCTCCAGCATGTTGCAGTGAGCTAGATGAGGGTCGAAGGGTACTGCATAGTGCGAAATGCAGGCTAAGATTAAGAGTACAGTTAATCCCCAGTTGAAACTTGGCAAATGGCACCCTCCTTCGCTCTATCTCTATGCGGCAGGGGTGCCATTTTTGTCAGGCTTAAAAAATAGTGCTTGCATAAATAAGCAAGGTGCTGTATATTTATGCTTAAGCAATTTGCAACTGCCTATTTCATCGTAGAACCTATGTCGGCTAGATCAGAGAGAACGGCCTTGGTTCAGATAGGGCGGCAATTCTAGATAGGGGAGGAACCATAATGAAGAAGCTTGTCGTATTGTTGGTATTACTTAGCTTGTTAGTAACCGGCTGTTCTAGTGGAGGTCAACCGAAAGACACTTTCGTCTATGCCTTAAACTCTGATATTGTCAACTTGCTGCCGGTTAAGCTGACAAATGTGACTTCCAGTACTGTTAGTTTTCAGATTCATGAGCCGTTGGTTAAGTATGAGGACACTTATGAAGAAGTAAAACCGGCGCTTGCCACTGAATGGAGCATGGACCCAAGTGGACTGAGCTGGACCTTCAAACTGCGTCCCAATGTTAAGTGGCATGACGGACAAGAATTTACATCGGAAGATGTCAAGTACACTTATGAAACGCTGCTCGATCCAGCGACTAAGTCAGTACGTCGGGCAAACTATCAGGTAATTGAGAGCATCGAAACGCCAGATCCGTTAACCGTTATCTTCCACCTTAGTGAACCGCATGGTCCGTTCCTAGACAAGATGAGCCAGATCGCTATTATGGCCAAGCATCACGTTGAAGTAGTAGGACTCGATAATTACAATAATCAGGCCATTGGTACCGGTCCCTTCAAGATGGTCGAGTGGGTACCTGACGATCATGTGAAGCTTGAAGCTAATACTGAATACTGGGGCGGGACGCCTGCCATCAAGACGCTAGTGTTTAAACCTATTCCGGAAGCGTCTGTGCGTGCTATGGCTTTGGAAAAAGGTGAAGTGCATTATGCATATAACTTAACCGCTGAAGACTATCAAAAGGCACTGGATAGTGGCAAAATTAGTGGTTTCTCAGTTCAAAGCTTAGCTTTTGCTTACTT
>DIPA01000096.1:49598-50048 GCA_002427055.1 Firmicutes bacterium UBA5500
CAAAGCTTAGCTTTTGCTTACTTCGGACATAACAATCGCAACTCGCTTTTCGCCGATAAGCAAGTGCGTCAGGCTTTAGCCTATGCTGTTGACAAAGAGTCTATTGTACGCGACGTGCATAAAGATGCAGCGAGTGTGGGTGCCGGACCGATTGCTCCTAGCAACGGTAACTGGGCTAATCCTAACATTGTGCAGTATAGCTATAACCCAGAGAAAGCCAAACAGCTCTTAGCTGAGGCAGGTTGGGTAGCAGGCAGTGATGGCATTTTGGTTAAGGACGGGAAACCGTTTAGCTTTAGTGTGATTATAGGCACCGGTGACGAGATCATGCGGAACCAAGCAGTCCTCATTCAAAAATGGTTTAAAGATGTCGGTATCGATCTAAAACTTGAATTCCTAGACTGGTCGGTTATGAATGATCGGCTAGATAACCGCGAATACGAAGCCATG
>DIPA01000096.1:50174-50552 GCA_002427055.1 Firmicutes bacterium UBA5500
AATACGAAGCCATGATGCTTTCCATGACACCGAGCCCCGACCCAGATCAGTACAACTTCTGGCATAGTACAGCCATCGATTCTGGATTCAATGATTGGTGTTACAGCAATGAGCAAGTCGATGAGCTACTAGAACAGGGGCGACGTGAAACCGATCCGGCTAAACGTAAGGCCATCTATGATCAAGTGCAGGCGATTCTGGCGGAAGATGTAGCTGCAGTCTTTCTCTATCACCCAAAGGTTCTTAGCGGCTTGAGCAACGACTTTACCGGCATGACCGAGGGGCCGGCCGGCCAATATCCATTGCTTTACAAAGTTACACCGGCTAACTAGCGACCCTTTGGGGACGGTTCTACGACCCTTTGGGGACGGTTCTAAA
>DIPA01000096.1:50605-64919 GCA_002427055.1 Firmicutes bacterium UBA5500
GACCCTTTGGGGACGGTTCTAAAAGTTCACTTTGACTTGGAAATGGGCGCCGCCCAGGCGCCCGTTTCTGTTTGTGCGAGAGAGGAGGGGTTAGGGCGATGTTCAAATATGTTGTGCGTCGCATTTTACTGGCAATACCATTAGTCCTGGGCATCAGTTTCTTAGTGTTTGGACTCATGTACTTAGCACCGGGCGAGCCAGTACGGATGCTGGCCGGACGCGAGGCTTCGCCAGAAGTAATAGCAGCAATCCGGCAAGAGTGGGGCTTCGACAAACCATTCTTGGTACAGTACTTTATGTGGCTGGCCAAAGTATTGAGGGGAGATATGGGCCGTTCGGTCATCTCGCAGCTACCGGTTGCATTCTTGATCAAATCGCGTCTTCCTTTTACGCTCAAACTGAACTTTTGGGCGACTCTGCTCGGTTTGGCTATTGCCTTTCCCTTGGGCGTGCTAGCAGCTGCCAAGAGGCAGACCTGGGTAGATTATGTCGCCAGCGCTCTGGCGTTGGTGGGTATGTCGATGCCCGGATTCTGGCTATCGCTAGTATTGATTATTGTTTTCGCTGTCAAGCTCAGTTGGCTACCAACCAGTGGCACCGGTACTTGGGCCCACTATGTATTACCAACGGCCGCTCTTGGCTTCAGTTGGGCGGCGGGGTTGATGCGTATGGTGCGAACCAGCTTGCTAGAAGTTTTGAAAGAAGACTATGTGCGCACGGCGCGAGCAAAAGGCTTACGTGAGCGAGTTGTACTAGTTAAGCATGCCTTGCGCAACGCGATGATTCCTATTGTAACTGGGCTAGGTACCTGGCTTGCCTATATGGTTGTTGGCACAGTGATTGTTGAAACTATTTTCGCTTGGCCCGGCCTTGGTCGTCTACTGACAACGGCGCTTATGCAACGCGACTTCTTCTTGGTACAAGCGATTATCTTGATGATTTCTGTGGCAGTTGTAGCGGCCAATTTGCTTGTAGACGTACTCTATGCAGTAATTGACCCTCGGGTCAGATTGAGCTAGGAGGGAGAACGCATGCCAAGTTTCTTATCTCGTTTAGTGCAACATCGATTGGCTACCGCCGGTGGTATTGTACTCATCGTACTCATTGCTATGGCGCTGTTCGCTCCTTGGTTAGCTCCTCATGATCCGGAAGCTGTGCATCCGGAAGCCGGTTTGCACGGTCCGAGCTGGGAATACCCGCTGGGGCAAGACCCCTTAGGCCGCTGCATCTTAAGCCGTATGCTTTACGGTGCCAGAGTATCCTTGTCCGTCGGTTTCCTGGCTGGCGTGCTCTCCCTAGGGGTAGGCATTGTTATGGGTTCGCTGGCCGGTTACTTTGGTGGCTGGGTTGACCTTGTGATCATGCGCTTGGCCGAGGTTTTTATGACAGTGCCCCAGTTTCTACTGGTAATAGCGGCGGTGGCTATTGTCGGCCCCAGTTTCACCAGCGTATTAGTGATCATTGGCCTGTCTTCTTGGACTGGCTATGCTCGTGTCTTGCGCGGTGAGATTCTAGGTATAAAGCAAAAACCATTTGTCGAGGCTGCTCGTGCCTATGGGGCTAGTGATCTGCGTATTTTGGCCAGACATGTGTTACCTAACTGCCTTGCACCACTCATAGTCATGGTGACCTTGAATGTGGCTAGCGTGATTTTGCTCGAGTCTTCCCTTAGTTTCTTAGGCTTCGGCATTCAGGAACCACAGGCCAGTTGGGGTAGCATTTTGAGCCAGGGACGTGCCTTCTTCCAGACTGCGCCTCATGTAGCTACCTTTCCGGGATTGGCTATTATGGCGGCAGTCTTGGCTTTCAATTTACTAGGTGACGGTTTGCGTGATGCCCTCGACCCCAAACTTGTGGAAGGAGAGTGAGCCAAATGCAACAACTACTAAGTGTGCAGAATTTGGAAGTGAGCTTTGCTAAGCGACCGGTGTTGCGCCAGGTTACATTCTCGCTTGCTCCGGGTGAAACATTGGGTATTGTGGGGGAGAGCGGTTCAGGCAAAAGTGTGACGGCGCTTTCTATCATGGGTCTGTTGAGTTGGCCAGGACGCATTACCGACGGCAAGGTGCTCTGGCATGGCGAAGATTTGCTGCAGTTGCCGGCAGACTCCCATCGCCAATTACGCGGTAGCTCAATGGCTATGATTTTCCAGGAGCCGATGACCTGTCTGAATCCGGTCTATACGGTAGAGCAACAGATAGCTGAAGTCTTAATGCTGCATCAAGGGATGAACAAGCGTCAGGCGTCTGAGGCGGCAGCCAGTTATCTTGAACAAGTAGGAATTGCGGAACCCAAGGCTCGCTTGCGCAACTTCCCTCACGAACTTTCGGGTGGCATGCGGCAGCGCGTGATGATTGCCATGGCACTCGCCGGTAAACCAGAGCTACTGATTGCTGATGAGCCTACTACTGCGCTTGATGTTACGGTGCAGGCGCAAATTCTTGATTTGCTCAAGCGGCTGCAGGCCGATACTGGCATGGCCATGATTCTCATAACTCACGACCTCGGGCTTGTGGCTGAAAACGCCGATCGCGGCATCGTCATGTATGCCGGTGAAGTGGTGGAAGAGGGCACGGTAAGCGAGCTATTTGAGACTCCGGCTCATCCGTACACCCAGGGCTTATTGCGTTCCTTGCCCCGTTGGGGGGAACAGCAGGATTTACTCTACAGCATTCCCGGCACCGTGCCACGCGACCTTGGTGCAATCGCGGGCTGTGCTTTTGCAGATCGCTGCCCCTTAAGTTCGGTAGCCTGTCGTGAGCAGCAAGTTATGCATATGCTGAGCCCCAGCCAAGCCGCGCGCTGTAGAATGGTCAATGCTCAGGTGAAAGAAGGTGTCGCACGATGACAGCTCCTAACCAGCTAGCAATAGCAGTTAAAGATTTGGAAAAAGTATTCCCCTTACGCCAAGGCCTTTTTGCTCGGCCCAAAGGCGGGGTGCGTGCTGTGGACAAAATTAGCTTTCAGCTTAAGTCTGGCGAGACACTGGCCTTAGTGGGGGAGAGCGGTTGTGGAAAGACAACGGTTGCACGCATGCTGGCAGGCTTAGAGCAGCCGACCGGTGGCAGCGTAATTCTAAACGGAGAAGCAATAGATTTTACAAGTAAACAGGCGCCTCGCTTGTTGCGTAGCGAGGCGCAAATGGTTTTTCAAGATCCTTACGCCACGTTGAATCCGCGTATGACGGCAGGTTGCAGTGTAGAAGAGCCGCTCATTGTGCGTGGCTACAAAGGTGATCGGCGCCAGCGCGTACGAGAGTTATTTGCGGCAGTTAGCCTAGATGAGAAAATGATTGATCGTTATCCGCACCAGTTTAGTGGCGGTCAGCGTCAGCGTATTGGCATCGCCCGTGCCTTGGCCTCCGAACCAAAGATTTTGCTGTGCGACGAGCCGACTTCGGCCCTCGATGTTTCTGTGCAAGGCCAGGTGTTGAACCTGCTCAAGCAACTGCAACAAGAGCGTGGCATCTCGTATTTGTTCATCTCTCACAATCTCTCGGTTGTTTGGCACATCAGCCAGCAAGTTGCTGTAATGTATCTGGGGAAAATAGTGGAGATGGGGAGCCGGGAGTCGGTTTTCTTGGAAACTGCTCATCCCTATACCAAGGCCCTGCTGGCGGCTAGCCCCAAGGTAGCGCCTGGCCAAAAGCAGGAGCGCATTGTGCTAAGTGGTGAAGTACCCAGCCCACTCAACCCGCCCAGCGGCTGCCGCTTCCATACCCGTTGCCCCTATGCCAGCGAGCGCTGCCGCGAAATAGAGCCTTCGCTGCGCGACGCTGGCGGTGGCCACCATGTAGCTTGCCATTTTAGTTGTTAGTAGTGAGGTATAAGAGGTGGGAAATACGGATCTGCGCGACCGCAGAAGTCAAAAGGAGCCTGTTGTTTAGGCTCCTTTTATCTTCTTAGTCTATATATGTAGTGCCGGTTGCTGTAATAATGACATCTCCCGCTAGGTAGGCGGCAGCAATGCCATCTTGCCAGTCGATACTTACGAACAGGTCCCCACCGGGCTGCTGAATCCTCATCTGCTCTATACATTTGGCCTCCTTGTCTGCCAGTGCAGATGCCACAGCCACTGAACCGGAACCGCAACTGCTCTCCCACACCAAGGATCCTACAGCTTTCACGTAAACCACCGGTATCATGCTGGCGGTAGCCTTATCAAAAAACATGATGCCAAAGCAATCTGTGTTGAGACGGCTTTTCTCTAAGAAGTCCCTTACGATATCTACGTAAACATTGGCTGCTTTTTGATTCCAAAGAATCACATGAACAATTCCCTCAAAAACTACGATGCTGTAGTCACCCAGCAAATTGTTGCTACCATGAAGAATCTTGATAGGCAGGGGCATCTGAATCTCCGCAAAACAGGCATTGTCACTCCCCTTGTTTTGCACCTTTGCCTTGAGCGGCCCGTGGTGGCCCGATGCCTCTATAGTAATTTCCTGCTCTTTCTCATTGAAATTACGAGGCGTATGACTCTCCAGACCGCCTAACGCAATCCAGGCAGCAAAGCTACGCGAAGCGTTCCCGCAGAATTCTCCTCCCATCATCTGCAGGCGCGCTGCAGCCGCAGCATGCTCGGCTGGTTCTAGAAAACCTACCTGCTCAGCGCACAGGTTCGTATTCGCCATAACCTTGTGTGCAACCTCAGCATATTCATCTCTTGCTAATGGATTTAGAATTAAGACTGTCGTATTGCCGCTTGGATTCAACTTAACAAACTGCAACTCCATTGTCTGTGCTCCTTATGTTTAGTACAAGTGTTCTTAGTATACCACAAGTTGGACAGGAGAACTGGCGACTTATCTTCAACAGGGCAAGCTAAAACCCCGCATCGCTGCGGGGTTTTCCGGTCTTGACCAACAGGCAAGCCTTTGCCACGTTTATTTCCCGGGCATTGACAAAAAAACTGTCAGTTCGTGTTTAAAAAACTCTGCCAAGGAGCCTAATCGACCAGTTGCGACAGGAGGCGACGCTGAAACGTCATTCTGCGCGAATCTTTGGGTAAACTGTTGCTTTGCATTGGCAGTTAGGGAAGCAAGTTTTGGTTCTGCTTAATCAACTGTACAAACACGGGTACAATATCCGGATCGAACTGACTCCCTGCGCACCGCCTCAGTTCCGCCAAAGCAGCTTCGCTCGACATAGCTTGGCGATAGGGTCGATCGCTGGTCATAGCATCGTAAGCATCGACGACAGAGAGAATGCGGCAGGCAAGAGGAATTTTCTCCCCTTTAAGGCCTAAGGGATAACCTGCCCCGTTCCACCACTCATGGTGATTAAGAATTAGGTTAGCGATAGGCGCTAAGTCCGGAACGGCCAAAGCGATACGTTGGCCGACTACTGTATGACGCTGCATTTCTAGTCGTTCAGCCGCGGTTAATGGCCCTGGCTTAAGTAGGATACTGTCGGGAATACCTACTTTCCCAATATCGTGAAATTGGGCCAGTAAGCGTAGATCATAGACCTGTGAACCTGGCATTCCTAGGGAATCTCCCAATCGGACAGCAGTTTCTTGTACGCGTTCGTTATGTCCTTCAGTGCATAAGTCGCGCGCTTTGAGAGTTAGCGTTAAAGCCTGCACGAGTGAATTGCGTACACTATGACTGCGGTTTAGCTTCTCGCGATACATACGGTCATCGGCCCTCTTGAATAGTACAGTCATCGGTTCATTGGGGTCGCGGCGGAAAGCTATGCCGATGGATACACTAATAGGTAGCGCTCTATTATTTGTGTTATGAGTTTCTATGCGTTGCTCTGCTGCGTGGCGGATGTTGACTAGCTTTGCCCGTTCCACATGAGGTAGCAAGATGGCAAACTCATCCCCACCAATGCGGGCCACTATATCGCCTGTTCTACAAACATCACGCAAGACACTTGCCAGCGTGACTAGCATTTTGTCGCCTGCATCATGGCCAAGAGTATCGTTTACCAGCTTCAGTCCATCGACATCACACAGTAATAGGCCAACCGGGGTAATCTTAGCAGTCTCTATCTCATCCACCTTCTGCTCCCAGTAACCCCTGTTATAGAGACCGGTGAGAGCATCGTGGCGGCTCATGAAAGTTAGTTTCTCTTCTACTTGTACTAGCTCGGTAATGTCATGTAGTGTGATAACAAAACCCTTTCTCCCTTCAACAGACAATGCAGCTATGCGCACAGCAGTATGGCGATCACCTTCGGCGGTCGCAACTAGGCATCTATAATCTACATGATTATTACTGCCCAAATCGAGGCGGCCAGCTAACCAAGGGAAAAGCTCTGTAGCATCGCGTCCTAAATGCGCTTCCTGCTCAAGGAGCAAAACTCTCTGTGCATATTTGTTGAACTGCTCAAGGCGTTTTGCTTCATCAAGCAGCAGGATAGGTAGCTTGAGGCCTGCAAAAACATGTTCTAGATAAGTAACTGAGCATTTCCCGCAGCTAGTCTGCAGACTTTGTTTGGCTTTCATTAATTTCTCCTTCAGAACAGCGTATTTTTCTGCCCGAAATATCCTTCAGTTTACATTAGAGAAGCAATCGGTAAATCCTGCTAATACTTAGTTATTTTTTGATGCCATAGCGGAGATGCTTGCAGTGCTTCATTAAGAATCAGTTACAATGCTTGCAAAACAACCAGGAAACGCGTAGGGTTGGTAATAAGCAAGTGCGACTTGCCTTTGAGTAAAGCCTATAGGCTCTTCTGCTGCTTTTTGTGGTAGTTGAGCTTTTTTATTACTGGAACACCTGCATTAAGGAGTTGTAAATTGCAGTTACGAAATGGTTAAAGTAGTTGAAATAATGCCCGTTGCAGCATAAAGTAAAGGTAGAAACAAGCTTTCGTGCAAGGGGTTGATGGAGAATGAAGCGAGTTGCTGTAGCCTTATGTACACTTTCCTTGGTTGTTGTTGGTCTAGGTAGAGTCTGGATGTCTGTCCTCGCCTAGTTTATCTTTGCAGGCTTTTTGAGAGTTAGTTCGCTGCTAGGCTCCTAACTAAATAGAAACTCTTTAAGGCTCTTCTGTTGCTAACTAGGCGGCAGTTGAGCCTTTGTTTATAGGCAATAAAAAAGGGCGGAACAAGCGCAGTTGGCGCAAGTTCCGTCCTTACGGTTGTGCTTTAGGAGATAATTGAAAGCTCCTCTTGCACTTGTTGGCCTCTTGTATACACTCGGGCCACCCGCAGAGCTGTACTGCCAAGAAGTTCTGATGCGCTCATGCCGCCGGCATGAGCCAATTGCATGATGGTTTGCTGTTTGTCTCCTTGTGAACCGACCAGTACAGCTTCGTCGCCTGCAGTTGCTTCTGGTATATGGGTTATATCGAACATGGTGAAGTCAGTGCAAATACCAATTAGGGTGGCAAACTGACCCCGTATTAGGGCCTGTGCTTTGCCAATATGGTTTTTGCTTAGCCCATCGCTCCAACCTAAAGGTAGGAGTGCCACTCGCGTAGGCTTTTGTACGAGGCGATCTATGCCGTAGCCGACACCCCAGCCAGGCTGCAAAGTCTTCACTTGTCCTACCTTGCTGCTATAGGAGAGTACCGGTTTCAGAGTAAGAGATGTGGGGTAGTCGTAATCGAAACCGTATAAAAGACCACCCACGCGAACTAGATCAAAATACATGTGGGGATGCCTAAGAATTGCTTCCGAGGCGGCCAAGTGGCGCGCAACATGCGGATATGCTGCCGAGAATGGTTCACAGAACAACTGGTAGCGCTCAAACTCACGTGCATTGTGTTCAGCAGTACCTTCGGGATGGCTAAGATGAGAGCTAATGCCACGCAGCTTGATTTCGGGTAGTCCGTTAATTGTTTGCAGCGCCTCATGGGCCTGTTCAGGTAAGAAGCCAAGTCTGCCTAGCCCAATATCTACTTTGAGATGAAAAGGTAACTGGCGACCTACACGGCGGGCTGTTTCTGCCCAGGCCCTTAGGTTCTCACAACTATTAAGAGTTGGGGTGAGGTCATATTCAGCTAGAATAGCATATTGCTCGGGAAGCGTAACCCCTAGTACCATTATCTCCGCACTAATTCCAGCTAAGCGCAGTTGTACGCCTTCGTCAACCATGGCAATTGCCATATGTCTGCAGCCGGCCTCTGCAAGAGCACGTGCTATAGGAACAGCGCCGTGCCCATAGGCTTCACTTTTGATCACCGGCACTACCTCAGCTTTACCAACATATTTAATTAACGCATGGTAATTGTGGAGCAGGTTATCCAAATTAATCTCTATTTTGGTTACATTACTGGTACGCATAATAAGCACCCCTATCTAGATGTTATCGCCTAATCTTACCATACAGAGGGATAATTCAACCAGTATCTTTGACTCAGTCATAGGATGCAGGTATGCCATAGGTAATACATACTTCGCTTGCAGGAGGAACGCTGGTCATAGTAGAACCAAGTAATGAAGTACAGCTAACGGCTGCAGCATAGATGAAAGGAGATACAAGTTACATGAAAGAAGCCATCAATCTTCTGTATAAACGGCGTAGTATTCGTAAATTCACCCCTCAGACTGTCACAGAGGAGCAAATTGAAACTTTGCTAAGAGCAGCTATGGCTGCTCCCATGTCTAACCACAAGTACTTGAGTGAGCTAATTGTGGTTACTGATCGCGCTATGCTCGACCAACTTGCAGAGACTCATCGTTATACTAAGATGCTGAAAGAAGCTACCTTGTGCATGATTGTTTGTGGTGAGAAAGCTAATCGTGCCTGGGAGCAGGACTGTGCGGCAGCAACCCAGAACATTTTGCTTGCGGCTACTGGCCTTGGGCTCGGGTCTGTTTGGCTTGGTATTCACCCTAATCCCGACTCGGTAGCAACGGTGCGAGGTTTGCTCGACATTCCCGATACCTATAGTCCACTTTGCCTAATTGCTATAGGTTATCCGGCTGAGTACAAAGACCCTAGTGACCGTTTTGATCTTGCCAGGGTACACCGCGGACGCTGGTAGATTACGAGCAACTACATGAAGAAGCTCTTCTGCTGCCACATTCCGGCGGCAGAAGAGCTTTTTCGTTCAGGCGAAGAGGGGCTGTCTTACTAACTGAGGAGCATATGGTTCTGTTTATAGCAGACGTTCTGCACACTCTGCCAGCACTTGCACGCCTGCCTCGATCTTATCAGGGAAAGTAGCGGCTATGCTGATGCGGATACAGTGTTTAGCAGATGTGCCTGTTACACTAAATTCGCTGCCCGGTGAAATCAGCACGCCTTGCTGGGCACATAGTTGCTGTAGCTGCTCAACATCCAGAGCCCGCGGAAAGCTTAGCCACGCATTCATCCCTCCGCGTAGAGGATAATAAGCTGCAGCATTGCCTAAGTGTCGCTGTAAAGCTGCTTGTAGCACCTGACTCCTGTAATGATAGGTTTTCCGCAAAAACGCCTGGTATTCAGGCCACTTGTCGCTTCTTAAATAAGCATCGAGCACGCGTTGGTTGAGGCCCGGACTGCCTAGGTCGGCAGTTTGTTTTGCTTGACTGACAGCGGTCAGCAGCTGTGGAGGAAGCACGAGGAAACCTAGGCGCAAGCCTGGCATGAGTAGTTTAGAAAAGCTTTTGACATAAAGCACGCGATCGGGGGCGTCTTGCCAAAGCGTACGCGGTTTGGCACCGGTGTAGTATAATTCGCTCACATGATCGTCTTCCAGTATATAGAAGTTTAGCTCCCGTGCTAAAGCCAGTAATCGCTGGCGGGCAGCTACACTATAGCAGCCCCCGGTGGGATTTTGGAAATTAGGAATCGTATAAAACAATTTTGGGCGCACGCGGGTTAAGTTAACTAAGTCGGACGGCCGTGGGCCGTGTTGGCCAACTGGTACCGGTATGAGTTTTGCGCCCAGCTGCTGCATTACCTGCACAGCCCCAGGATAAGTGGGGTTTTCGATGCATACAGCGTCGCCAGGTTGCACTAGTGTTTGTGCTACCAACGCTATGGCCTGCTGGGCGCCGGCTGTAATCTGAATGGTGCCTGGTTCAGTTGTCACCCTGAGTGCATCAAGTTGGTTAGCAATCGTAAGACGCAAAGGCAAGTATCCGATTGGTTCTGGGTACGAAAAAGCATGTCCGCGATCGCGATCGAGCACGTAGTTGAAGGCAGCCTTAAAATCCTCTACCGGGAAATATTCTGGTGATGGTGTTCCCAGTGTAAAATCGATACGGTCTGGGGGTAATTCTCTCGGCAAATATTCATCATCAAGTGGGGCTTGCTTCACGCTGGGCCGGGGAGCGATGTAACAGCCACTGCCACGTCGCTTGTAAATTACACCGGCCTCTGTTGCCACATCGAGCGCTGCCACTACCGTCGCTGGGCTTAGCCCTATATCGCGCGCTATTTGCCGAATTGAAGGAAGCTGTGTATGGGGTGGTAATTGGGACGCTAACTGTTTTATGCTATTCGCCAACGTTTTGTAAACTGGCTCATCCAATTGTGGGCTCAAGGGTGGAATGGTCAAAGGCATGTCGCACTTCCTTCCCAGTGGTCAATTTAACTTAACGCATTCTCTTGACTCAGTTGTTTTTCTGACTATAATGTAGGCGCAAGTTATCGCCATACAGTTATAACTGTATCGATACACTTAGGATACGTCAAGGAGGAAGTGTAATGTCATACAAGACCAAGACTGATGCCGCCCTAGCACTTAAAGGTGGCGTAATCATGGACGTCGTCAATGCCGAGCAAGCACGTATCGCGGAAGCCGCTGGTGCAGTGGCCGTCATGGCCCTCGAGCGCGTTCCCGCCGATATTCGTAAGCAGGGCGGCATCGCTCGCATGAGTGCCCCCGAGCTGATCCTAGAGATCAAGGCAGCCGTTAGTATTCCCGTGATGGCCAAGGTGCGAATTGGGCACTTTGTCGAAGCACAAATCATTGAGGCATTAGGTGTTGATTTCATTGATGAGAGCGAAGTTCTTACGCCTGCCGATGAGCAGTTTCATATCGAAAAATCTAAGTTTCAGATACCTTTCGTTTGCGGTGCTCGCAACTTAGGAGAAGCTCTGCGGCGACTAGGTGAAGGTGCAGCTATGATTCGCACCAAAGGCGAAGCTGGTACCGGTAACGTGGTGGAGGCGGTGCGCCATATGCGTACAGTGCAGAGTGAGATCCGTCGTCTACAGCTAGCCCCCAAAGAAGAACTGATGACCATCGCCAAAGAACTGGGTGCACCCTATGAACTAGTAAAGCAAGTTGCCGACTTAGGCCGCCTGCCGGTTGTCAATTTCGCTGCCGGTGGTATTGCTACCCCTGCCGATGCTGCCCTGATGATGCAGCTAGGCTGCGACGGCGTCTTTGTCGGTTCCGGTATCTTCAAGTCAAGTAATCCCGAGCGGCGTGCCGCAGCTATCGTACAGGCTGCAGCTCATTACAACGATCCCGAGCGCTTAGCAGAAGTATCTAAGAACTTAGGTGAGGCAATGCCAGGCCTAGACGTTGCCAATCTTGAGCAGCTCTATGCTGAGCGTGGCCAATAGCACATATAAGGCACAGGAGGATCTGCGATGAGTAAACAGCAAATGGCACCAGGGCCAGTTGCCCTGTCAGACGCGGTGCGACAGGCTATGGCGCAACAGCTAATCAACCCGGATTTAGACCCGGCCTACATCGACTTCTACGCCAGCATGTGCGAGAAAATACAAAGATTGCTACACACCAAGTCAGACTGCTTGGTGCTGGCTGGCGAAGGGATATTAGGGTTAGAGGCCGCCTGCGCAAGCCTGATAGAGCCTGGCACTAAAGTACTTTGCCTGGCAAACGGTGTGTTCGGCGCTGGTTTTGTGGACTTTGTTGCTGCTTATGGTGGAGTACCAGTCGTATTGGAGAAAGACTACCGGCAGGCAATTACGGCAGATGAGGTAACAGAGGCATTGCGCCAAAACCCAGATATTAAGGTAGCTACTGTAGTGCATTGCGATACCCCTTCGGGGCTGCTGAACCCGCTACATGAGATAGGGCCGGTTTTTAAGCAGCACGGTGTCATCTCTATTGTCGATGCAGTGGCTTCTATCGCTGGTGACCGGGTGCTGACAGATGAGTGGGGCTTGGACGTTGTGTTGGGTGGATCTCAGAAGGCTCTTTCAGCCCCTCCTGGCCTTACTTTCATGAGTGTTTCCCGGGCTGCTTGGGATTTCATGCTGGCACGGAGAGAGGCAGTTAAGGGACTTTATCTGAACTTGTTGACTTGGAGAGATAGCTGGCTCACGGATAAGAGTTTTCCGTACACGCAGCCAGTAAACGACCACTATGCCTTAGATGCTGCCCTTGATGCGGCCCTAGCGGAAGGAGAGACGCTTTACCAGCGGCATAGTGAGGTGGCGGAATTTACCCGGGAAGCCGTACAAGCTGCTGGATTTAGGCTCTATCCCGATGCCAAGCATGTTGCGAGCACAGTTACCGCAATAGAAGTACCGGGGGAAGTGCCCGATGCGGATTATCGCCGACGGTTGTTGCAGGAATATGGTTGGCAAATAGCTGGGAGCTATGGCCCTTTGGCGGGCAAGGTTTGGCGCATTGGGCATATGGGAACCCAGGCCGATAAGGCACGGGTGCGAGCTTGCCTGGACGCAATGCTGGCTTGCTTAGGCGATTTTCGCTAGTTCACAGGGCCTTCGTGCCGAAACTGCGCCACAATCATAGGGGGCCGAGGGGGCTGCTAGGGCACTGGCTGACGCGGGACAGAGTGGGAAAGGCGATTGGCAGGCGGAGTTCACCCAGGAAAAAAAGACTGCGAGGGGAATACAGGCGATGTTGGCTGCCTAGACAAATAATCGCAGTGAATCTAGCAGCGGCTGACGGACAGTGAACAACAAGAACCAGGTGAAATGCGTTGTGCTTCTCACCCGGTTCTTACGCTCTGTGGACTGTCATAACAATACTAGACACTTCCGCTGAAAACTACACGCCTTTGACAGATCTGCTCCTGCAATGGCCTTATTCGCCTGTTGTTTCAGATATGGCTTGAAAGTTCAATGCATAATCACCAATACTGATGATCAACGTCGGGCTTTCGCTTTCATCGTGGTATGTCGTCATGCTGGTTACTGCATGGCCTGTGGTGTCACCGATTTTGATCTCATAAATTGTTGCTTTTGAGCTTGTCTCTGTTACCCTGTATTCACCTGTGTAGGTTTCACTGTCTGTTAAGTCTGCAACTGAAATGTAGCCATCCTCGGCTTTACAGGTTAACGCGATTACCTCTGCACCTTCATTCCTATCTGCGAGCTCGGCAGAACAGGCAATGACAGAGCCTTTTTCACCGCTTTGAACTGTTGTCATTTCCCAAGAATACCGATCAATCGGGAATTTTGGGGTACTGCTACACCCTGCAAGGCATACGAGCAACAGAACCGCTATGATTGCTATTTGTTTCCGCATAAATACCTCCGATTATTTCTTGCGAACAAGCATAGATGAATGGCAGCGACTAACAGGGCTATAACACCAACTATCAAGAAGAGGATGGTTATGTCAAACGCTCCATTTACCGTTATGTTAGTTGAACCCCGTGCGAAGCCAATCGTATTTGCGGGACCTCCTGCGGCACGGGCAACACTGTAGGCGACAAGAGAAGCAATGGCAATAACACATGATATGCTTGTGTATAGCGTATTTTTTCTCCGGCTTTGGGTTGCCCTATCAACTCCAAGTTGCTCTTCTATCTCTCGCACGAACTCGGTCGGAGATCCTAATCGTTCTATTACTTGTTGCTCGGTTTGGCCATGCTCTAACGCAGAAGCAAATGCTTCGTACAAATCGCGAACGATTTCCTCTTTTTGCTTGCAGGAGAATGTAAGTCTCTTTTTTACTTGTTCAATATACTGTTCTTTCATATTGCTACCTCCGGCAAGGCACATTCATCGATAAAGCTATTCACACATACAGTATAATCTCTCCAAAATGCAATGAGCTCCAATAATGTTTTCTGCCCTTTTTCAGTGAGGGAATAGTATTTCTTAAAACCACCGTTTGCCACAGCAGGAGCTATCCGGCACTTGATAAGTTCCGCATCCTGCAAACGATAGAGTATAGGATAAACTGTTCCTTCTTTGGCGTAACCTAGAATAGCAGCTCCCTTGTCATTTAGTTCAGTAATAATCTCATATCCGTAGGTCTCTTTTCGGGCAACCAAACATAGAAGCATCATTTCCAGTGAACCCTTTTTGAACTGTTGTACATACTTACTATCCACAAGACTCAAGACTCCTTTCCGAGCAGCTACCTAGGTATACTAAGTAGCTGCGCTAAGTATAATGCTGTACTTACGGTATGTCAATAGACTTCCCACAATGTGCCGTCGGGCAGCGATAGTGTCCGAGACTGCTGATAAAGGT